>JBBIHX010000109.1:0-10077 GCA_037446815.1 Caldilineae bacterium
GGCGCGGCAGACGATGGGTATCTCGCTCACAACCTCGCCCACCGGCTCAATGGACAGACTTCCGGGAACCAGCAGCGTGCCATCCGGAACCTGATCCGTAAACGTCATGACCGACGGCAGCGACAGGTTGTTCTGCACCAGAATCTCATATTCAATCGTGTCCCCGGGCGAAGGCAAGCCATCCCCGTCGCCGTCCACAACGAGCAAGTCGGTCTTCCATGCGCAAACATCATCGGTGCACCCGGGCGGCGGTGGCTGGGTCGCTGTCGGGGTCGCCGTTGCCGTCGCCGTGGTCGTGGGCGTTGCCGTGGGCGTAACCACGTCAAAGCATGTCGGATCGTCATCGTAGGGTGTGTACAGATCGTCCGTCAGTTCATCACAAATGCATTGCTCCACCTCGCAGCGCGTGGACACAAGCCCCTGGTTGCAGACGCGCGCTGTCCCCGCGAGAATGACGACCCTGAAGGTTACGATGAACGATTGTCCAGGATCTACAGGGGCGGTACAGATAATGGGTATCTCGCTCACCACGTGTCCAACCGGCGTAATGGACAGACTGCCGGGCACGAGGGCAGTGCCCGGGGGCACCTGGTCTGTGAACGTCATCACCGCCGGAATCGGCAGGTTCGTGTGGATAAGGATCGTGTACTCAATCACATCGCCGGGCGACGGCAAACCGTTGTCGTCCACGTCCTCCGCGATGGCAAAGTACTTCCACGCGCACACAGCCTCATTGCAGACGGGCGGCGGGATGCGCGTCGCTGTAGGCGTCCGCGTGGGCGTTACCGTCGGCGTATTCGTCGGCGTGAACGTTGGCGTGGCGGTGGGCGTCCTCGTCCGCGTGGGAGTACGGGTAGCCGTGGCCGTCCGCGTAGCGGTTGGCGTGCGCGTGTTCGTGCTCGTATAGGTGGCCGTAGCCGTCGGCGTGCGGCTCGGCGTGAAGGTAGGTGTGGCAGTCGGCGAAGGCGTATGAGTAGCCGTCGCCGTAAACGTATGCGTTGCCGTATGCGTCGCCGTCGGCGTGTGCGTCGGTGTCGCTGTTGGCGTAGGGCTCGGCGTGAACGTCGGTGTAGCTGTAGGTGTATTCGTGGGCGTGTGGGTGGCCGTCGGCGTGGACGTGGGCGTTGCCGTCGGCGTGTTCGTAGGCGTGGATGTCGGGCTCGGTGTCGCCGTGCGCGTGGACGTGGCCGTTGGCGTTTGTGTCGGCGTGGCGGTAGCCGTAGCCGTTGGCGATGCCGTGCTGGTCGCCGTAGACGTGCGCGTGGCCGTTGGCGACGGCGTAAGCGTGGGTGTGGCCGTCGCTGTCGGCGTTGCGGACGGTGTTGGCGTGTCTGTGGCCGTCGGCGAAGGCGTGGGGGTCCCCGTCCGCGTAGGTGTGCCCGTAGCCGTGTGCGTCGGCGATGGCGTCAGCGTTTCCGTAGGTGTGGGCGTGGCCGTAGGCAACGGCAAGTCAAAGAAATATAGACAGTCGGAATGGGTGGGCACGGGATCGCCCTGGATCTCGTTGGGTGTGATGACATGCCAGTACGCATCGCCCACCGCGCGCGTGGAGTAGAAGCCCGCCGGATCCGTCTCCACCAGCAGCAGCGTGATGTTCGGCCAGTTACCAACGAACTCAAAGAACCCGAATTCGTCCGTAACATCCTCTGCCAACAGGACAAGCGAATCGTCCGGCAGTTTCTGGTACAGCGTTACGGTAACCCCAGGAATGGCTATAGGCTCCAGCAGGTCTTGGAGCACGTAGCCCACGATACGGCTGTCCACGGGCGTGTTGGTCGGCGTCGGCGTCGGAGCCTGGCGCACGAACGTGGCCGTGCCCCACGTCCCTGGGGATGGCAGCGTCGCCAGGATCGTCGTCGCGTCCACAATAACGCTGCCGGGCAGCGTGCTGGACGCGCTGACGGCTGTGTAGCCATCTCGCATCTGCCACTGGACAATGCGGAAGTAGCCCGGCAACCCGAGTGTATTCACCTCCAGCGTGAAACTCCCATCCCACGCCGTGCTCACAAGGTCAGCCGAGATCTGCCACGATGAGCCCGTCCACAAGTCCGCGCGCACCGTCCACCCCGCCAAGCCAGTCCCTACGGTGTCCTCAACGCGGCCCTGTATGCGGTACAGCGTAACCACCGATGGCGTCTTCGTGGGCGTGTTGGTGGGGCCGGGAGTGCTGGTCGGGGTGCGCGTCCGTGTCGGGGTAGATGTGGCCTGGGCAGGGCGGTCAATGAAAGTGGCGCAACTGGGCGGTGGCGACGTAGCCTCCACGCGGTCGGCGTTCACCGTCGTCCACCCCAGGCCCGATGCGGATACCGACACATATCCCGGCGGATTGTTCTCGGTAACTGCATAGCGCTCATACTCCGGGCCTGTGTAAATGAGAAGCCGGTTTCCCGTAGAGTCGGTGTAGCCGCTCGCGAGGCTATACCATGTGCTGCCGCTTCGCCCCCACAACGTCATCAGCGCGCCGGGAATGCCGTTGCCCAGTTCATCCTTTGCCCAGGCGCAGACGCTCAGGGACGGATCTGCGCTCGCCGGGCCTCTGACCAGCAGTGGGGCAAACACAAGCGCCAGAGCCACGCCTCCCACCCACAGCCAACGAGTGCGCATCATAACAACCTCCCGCGGCAGACACGCGCGCGACTACCCGGCCACAACAATCAAGCGTAGCATAGCGTGCATTTCCAAATATGTCAAGGTGCTTGGAAAAACTCGCCCGCCGGTCCGCCGTCAAAGTTGACGCTGCAGGCTATTTCAGATAAACTAACATGGGGGTGGTTGAGTCCCGGTGGGCTCCGCGGTCTTCAAAACCGTCTGTGGGGCGCTGCAGAGGTGTCCCAGGTGGGTTCGACTCCCATCCACTCCCGCCTGGCAGAGTCAGAGGGGCGCGCAGACCGATCGCGACCCCTTCTTTTTGTCCGGGGCCAACTTGCCGGCCGCATTCGGCGTTGCCCTTCCCGCACGAACAGAGTACAATAGCGCGAGAGCCTCATCCGGAGTTGACGAGAAATGACCATTGCGATGATCGTCCACGGCGGCGCGTGGGCCATTCCCGATGACCAGGTGGACGCACACGCGCGCGGTTGTCGGGATGCCGTCCAGACAGGGTACGCCATCCTGCGCGAGGGCGGCTCGGCGTTGGACGCCGTTCAGGCGGCCATCCGCCTCATGGAGGATGACCCCATCTTTGACGCGGGCAAAGGCTCGTGCCTCACTCAGGACGGTGAGGTAGAACTGGACGCCAGCATCATGGACGGCGCGACCCTCAACGTTGGGGCCGTCGCCTGCGTGAAGCACATCGCCCAACCCATTCAACTGGCCCGCCTGGTCCTGGAAAGCCCCCACGTATTGCTGGTCGGCGAGGGCGCCGAACGATTCGCCCAGCACCACGGCATGTCCTTGTGCAACAGCGAAGACCTCATCGTGGACCGCGAGCGACAAATCTGGGAGGAGTTCAAGCGGCAAGGGCAGGCGAGTTACGGCGATGCCTTTGAGCCGCGGCAGGATACCGTTGGGGCGGTTGCCCTGGACGCCGCGGGGAATATCGCGGTCGGCCTGTCCACGGGTGGCACGCCCAACAAACTGCCCGGCCGCGTGGGTGATGTTCCACAGATAGGCTGCGGCTTCTACACGGACAACACCGTTGGGGGTGTGGCCTGCACCGGCCTGGGGGAAGCCATCGCCCGCATGGCCCTGGCGCGGCGCACCATGCAGATGCTAGAATCCGGTGCCGCACCGGAGCAGGCAGCAGACCAGGCCATCCGAACACTGGCCGCTCGGGTGGGCGGCACCGCCGGATTGATTGTCCTGGACCGCCTGGGACGGGTGGGGGTCGCCTATAACACGAAGCGCATGGCGCGCGCCTTCCTCGTGGAGGGCATGAGCCATCCCTATGTTGCCGTGGACCGCACCGAATGGCAGGGAGAGTGAGCGCCTTGACAACAATACAGCAGACACCGCTCCGTATCTGCATGGTAACTGATTGCTATCCGCCGAGTGTGGGCGGCATTGAAAACCATGTCTACGCCCTGTCGCGCGAACTGGGGCGGTTGGGGCATCACGTAACCATCGTAACCCACAGCGAAGTCAGACCCCGTAAGTCTCCGCCGGCACCTGTAACCGTGCCTCCTGGCGTAGAAGTGGAACGGCTGCGCGGGCTGACATTGCGCCTACCCGATGGCTCCGACCCCGCCGTGGATCCCTCCATGGTCGGGCAGCTGGCTCGCCTTCTGCGCGAGCGTGAATTTGACATCGTGCACGGCCATACCGTGGAAAGCCCCTTCGTCCTGGCGCTGATGCGCAAGGCTGCCCGCATGGGATTCCCCACAATCATCACGAAACACTCCATGGTGGAGCGCCCCAAGCGCCTGCCGCTCGTGGGCGCCCTCATGCGCGCGTGGATGGTTGCCGTGGTCAATCAGTTCACAGCATACATCGCCGTCAGCGAGCCCGCGGCCGAAGAGTTGAGCCGCAGCAAGAGCAAGCCCTTCGTCATCCACAATGCCATAGACATGGACGCGTTCCGCCCCGACCCATCCTTGCGGGCCAAGATGCGCGCCGCACTCGGCTTTGGCGACCAGAATCTCGTCATCGGGTTCCTGTCGCGGTTCGTGCCGAGCAAGGGCGTTGTGGAACTGGTGCGGGTCGGCGAACAGTTGGCGGAGCGCGACGACCGCCTCCGGTTTCTTCTCGTCGGCGGCGGCCCGCTGAAGCGGAGGGTGGAGAACGACGTCGCCAAGAACGGCATGGCCGACCGCTTCCGTTTCGTGGGATTCCAACCGTGGGACCAGACGCCGGCCTACCTCAATGCGATGGACATTTTCGCCTTTCCAAGCCAGAGCGAGGGGTTTGGCATGGCGCTGCTGGAGGCGATGGCGTGCGGTTTGCCCGCGGTAACGACCGATCGCTCGGGCACGCAGGACATCGTGCGCCCCGGTGAAACGGCCATCGTCGCCGACTCGCTGGAAGAACTTGAGGCAAGCCTCGCGCTGCTCATCAACGACGAAGCGCTGCGCAAGCGGCTCAGCATTGCCGCCAGGCAGGCCGTGGAGAACAGCATGGACTGGAACGCCGTCGCCCGGCGGACCGCCGAAGCGTACCGCGAGACCATCGCCCTAAAGCGAGGGGAGGAGAGATGAAAGCACCTCGGGGAAACGGCACAACAATCGCTATCGCCCTTCTCGGTGTCGCGCTACTAACCGCGCTGGCAGGTTGCGGCGGACGGAGCGGGGACACACCGGCTGTAGCAGCCACGCCCACACGCGCGCCGGCCACCATCCAGACCGCGACGCGCACTCCCCGGCCATCGCCTGCGGCACGGCCTACCAATACCCTCGTGCCCACGCTGACCGCGGCACCCACCCGCACCCCGACGCCGCCGCCCGACCTGGAAACCTTCGCCCGCTACATGATGGACCTCGTCAACCGAGACCGCAAAGCGGCAGGACTCGCGCCTGTGCAGTGGGACGAGACCGCAGCCCACGCCGCCAAGGCACACGCCGAGGAAATGGCGCGTTATGTCTACTTGAGCCACTGGAATCTGGACGGCTACGGCCCCGAACACCGCTACTACTTCGCGGGCGGGCGCGACGCCGTCCGCGAGAACGTGTACGCCTACTACCAGCGCTCCTCCGCGGGCGCCGGGATTCCGATTGAGGACTGGCAGAAGGTCGTAGAAGAGGCCGAGGAAGCGTTGATGCAGAGCGCCGGCCATCGGGACAACATCCTGCAACCCTCTCACACTCACGTAGGCATTGGAATCGGCTACAACCCCGCGCTGGGCGAGGTCCGAATCGCGCAGGAATTTGTGGACCGATACATAGCCCTGGACCCCGTGCCCGAAGCCGTGCGCGCTGGCGACACCATAGAAATTAGCGGCAGGATGCTATCCGGCGCATCTTCCCCCCTCATCAACCTCGCCTACGAGCCCCTGCCAACGCCCATGAGCGCAGGCGACCTGAACAAGACCAGCACGTACACTTCCCGCGCAGAGGTGTTTGAGGCCCTCAAACCGCAGGTGGAGGGCACCCGCTTCCGCGCAACAATCCGATTCACCGAATCGGAACGCCTAGGCCTTTACCACATCCGCGTATGGGTAGAGCGAGGCGGACAACCCATCTTCGCGGGGAATGCCATCATCCCCCTGCGCTAATCAGTAGGCCCCGATCTCGCGCAGGCGCTCATCCGAAATGCCAAAGTGATGCGCGATTTCGTGCAGGACAGTGCGAGCAATCGTCCGCCGAACGTCATCCACGGTACGGCACGCCATCAGTATCGGCTCGCGGAACAGCGTGATGCGGTCCGGCAAGACCATGTTGTACCCCGCCGTTCTGCCCGTCAGCGGGACGCCCTCATACAAGCCGAACAGCAGCATCCCTCTCCCGACGCCGCCTGCGCGAAGCTGCGCCCTGCTTGGATAATCCTCTACCATGATGGCGACGTTATCCAGTTTCTGGCGAATCTCGTCGGGCAGAGACGCCACGGCCTCCAGGACCAGTTCGTCAAATGCGGCTGGACTCATCCGCACCGGCACGCGCACCCTCGCAACCCAAGTCTCACTCCATATCTATAGGACCTGCTTCAGCGCGTCCAATGCGGCCTCGTAATCGGGCTCCTGGCCCAAGTCCGGCACAATCTGCACGTATCGCACAATGTCGTGCTCGTCCACGATGAAGATGCTGCGCGCCAAGAGCCGCTTCTCCTTGATGAGCACGCCGTATGCAAGGCCGAAGTTCGTATCGTAGTGATCCGAAAGCGTCTGCAACCTGTCCACACCCGCCGCGCCGCACCACCGCTTCTGGGCGAACGGCAAATCCACGCTCACCGTCAGGATGCGAACCTTGTCGCCGAGCCTGTCGGCCTCCGCATTGAAGCGCCTCGTTTGCAGATCGCACACGCGCGTATCCAGCGACGGCACGACGCTGATGAGACGCACCTTGCCTGCCGTGTCCGCGAGGGTAACAGGCCGCCCGTCATTGTCCAGCAGGCGAAAGTCGGGCGCCTTCTGCCCCACAACAACTGGCTGCCCCACGAGCGTAAGGGGCTGCCCTCCCGCGCTCACAATCCCTTTCCGTTCCTCCATGGTGTACCCCTCCTCATCGGTGTTTTCAAAAGGATAGCATCCATCCCCGCCCGCGACCATGACCTGCATCATGAAACAGTGGCCAAAAGCGACAAGCGTTTTTGACGAATTTCACAAACCGCGTATAGTAATCGCGAATTGAGCCGGCGACGCGGCCAAGATTTCAAAGCAAGGAGTGTTCCCATGGCGCACAAAATTGACCCCGAACTGTGTATCTCTTGTGGCGCATGCGCCGCAGTATGCCCCGAGGAGGCCATCAGCGAGGGCGACGAGTCCTACGTGATTGACCCCGAGAAGTGCGCAGACTGCGGCACGTGCGTAGATGAGTGCCCCCAGGAAGCGATCTCCGCTGCCTAGTGGCCCGCTCAGCAACACAAGCCGAGGAGATTCCTCCTCGGCTTTTTCTTTGGCGCCATCGCGCGACTCGGTTCCATCTTGTGTTGGTCTGCCCCGCACGCCGCCTCCCCGCTCTGTCATGCTGAGCCGAAGGCGATACGCCCTCGCCTTTCGGGAGAGGGCTGGGGTGAGGGGCGAGATTCTTCGCTCTCCGTCGCTCAGAATGACAGTAGATGCCAACAGACTTTAGAACCGAATTCCATCACGCACGCCCGCAACGATTTCCGGCCACGCGGGTTATGATATTCAAGAACACTTACTTAGGAGGAAACCCATGGACTTCGTCGGTTTCATGAGCAGCACCGCAGGCCGCGCGTTGCGCATCGTAGTGGGCCTCATCCTTATTGTGCTCGCACTGTTCGGCCCCAATTGGAGCACAGCCCTTGAGATCGTTCTGCTCATTCTGGGGATCTTCTTTGTCCTCGTCGGCGCGCTCAATCTGTGCGTGCTCGCCCCCCTGTTCGGCAAACCGATCAAGGGCGGAAAGTAGCAGGCCACATCCTAACCCACCGCGCTCAAACGACCACTGCTCCCAACCCATGGCCCGGCCCGCGCCGGGTCACTCTTCTGGCCGCGCCATGCCCCGGAGGAGCCACACCAGTTCGCCCAAGATGACCGCCGTAGCCCCCCACACCTTGTGCCCATGTATCAAGAAATATGGCACATGAAGATGACGGCCATCGGGCAAGTCCCAGTCCTCCTCATGCCGAATCCGCTCATCCAGCAGCATCCCTAGCGGCGTCTCCAGCACCTCGGCCACCTCCTGCGGATTTGGCGAGAACGCTGGTCTGGCCTCCAGGTATCCCACGAACGGGAATACCTGAAAATCGCTTACTGCAACGTAGAGCGGAGTGAGGTTCCCAAGAATCTGAACCTTATCCGTCGCGGTGCCGATTTCCTCGCCGGTTTCGCGCAGCGCGGTGCGCTCCAGGCTCTCCAATCCTTGGCGCGCCCCTCCCGGCAGCGAGACCTGGCCCTGGTGCGTCGCAACGGCGTTCGTGCGCAGGGTCAACGGGAAACACCACCCGGCGTCGGTGGGGTACAGCAGCACCAGCACAGCCGCCAAGTGCGGCTCGTGGTCGGCATCCATCGGACGCGGCTGCGGCGCCATCCAGAGTTGGGCACGCCGCCCAGGCAAGGGCAACTGCAATGCGCGGCGCAGATCTTCCAGCGAGGGCCACAGATTCGGCGCGGCCATGTCCCTACTCCCACACGATGCCACAGAACGAAACGAAGGACGCTCCTTCGGAGTCGGCGGGCGCATGGTCATACGCGACAACGTGCCCGGTAACCGGCCCCAGCAGTCGCAGTGCGAGGTAGATGGGAGGAAGTCCGCAGATGTGCCGTCGGTCTCCCTCCTCGCGGATGAGGGCAAGAAAGCCTTCTGCATCGCCCTGGCACATGCGCGTCATGAGCGCCTCATCGGCCTTCTTCCCCAGCGCACGCTGCACCAAACCCGCGGGCAGTGAATCCCCAAAGGCGGGCCCCGTGTGCGCCAAATCGGCAGCCGCAATGACTATCGCACGGCGGCCCTCAAGCGCGCGACGCAACGCCTCTATGCCCGCGGCGATCACTTCATCCCGTTGCGCGCATTCCTGGCCAGAGATGAAGCGCTCAAAGGAGCCGCTCAGGATGGGAACCACCGGACACGGCTTCCCATCCCTCACGTAGTGCAGCCACACCGCCGCCAGTTCCACCGAGTGCTCGTTCCGATGGTGAATCTCATCGCGAAACGCCCATTCGCGCCCAATAGCAGCGGCCACGGCATCAACGATCTCCGTGGCCGTAGGCAGCACGCTGAAGGGCGTGGCGTAGTTCTGCCGCGTCAGGGTAAACGGCCAGAAGTCGCCCATGTGATCGGTGCCGAATATGACGGCAACCTCCGCGTGGCGCACAGCGTCTGCCGCCGCGGTCCACACCTTGCCATACACCGCGCCGCCGCGCATGTAGTCAATATGCGGCGAGACAAGGCCCCTGGCGTTCGAGAACCGAGGCACGTCCCCCACAGCCGCGCAGGAACGCTGCAACATCTCCCGCAGCGCCGCCGCATCCGCGGGGTACCCGCTGCCCGCCGAGGCCGGGGGGCGAAACGGAGCGGCGCGATACGCTTCCAGGGCGGCCCTCAGCGCCTCGGCCGACCGCTCATTCTCCAAAAGCAGCGCCTCGTCCAGTTGGCGCAGGATTGTAGCAAGCACGTCAGGCGGAACGCGCACGCCTGCGCGGATTTCCAGCGCCGCACGCAAGGCGCTCTCGTCCCTCGTGCCATCGCACAGCGCAAGCAACGGCGCGAGGGCCTGAGGCATCGCCAGTACCTTGTCGCTAAGCGCAAGTGGATCGCGGAGCACCAGCACCGGACGCCCATTCTGTTGTGCCCACTGGGGCTGGATTTGGCGCAACTTCGGTCGCATCCACCATCCTCGCGGGATCCCCAAATAAGCAAAAGCCCCGACCGTGCGGGGCTTCCTGGTAGCGCATGGGGGATTCGAACCCCCGATCTCCTCCTTGAGAGGGAGGTGTCCTAGGCCGCTAGACGAATGCGCCACACACGGCCATTCTATTGGGAAGGCCCCTTTCTGTCAAATTGAGCCGCCGAACGACTCGGTTCC
>JBBIHX010000110.1:0-9967 GCA_037446815.1 Caldilineae bacterium
AACGTGCGACGCATCTCGGAGGTGCGTCTCACGTGAAGACACGCCCCCTCGCCCGCGGCGCGGGAGAGGGCTGGGGTGAGGGAGGCCCTCCGCGTTTCGCTTGCGCGCCGCCGCCCTTTGTAGTACACTGCGGCCATCGGCAACACTGGGAGGAGCGCGATGAACATCCTGGACCTGGAGCCCCTACGGCACATTCGCCAGAACCATGCGTTGGAGCATGCGACCATTCACCTGCTCACCCGCGGCGACCCTTCGCGCCACTTCGTGGGCAGGAGCACGCCGCGCGGCTTCTACATCTACGGCGACGTGGACACGCAGGCGGTGGCCGACGCCGTGTCCGAGGCGCTGGCGCGGCTGCGGGCCGGGGAAAGCCAACTCGCCATCCACCCGCGCTGCGGGACCGGCGTCGCCACCACCGGCATTCTCGCCGGGCTGGCCGCCTTCGCCACGCTGGGCCTGCGCCGCAAGCGCCGCCTGGCCGACCTGCCCGCCGTCATCACGGCGACAACCCTGGCCGCGCTGGTGGCCCAACCGCTGGGTCTCGCCGTCCAGCAGCGGGTAACCACCGACCCCGACCTGGAGGGCGTGCGCATTGCGCGCGTGGAACGGCTGGAATCGGGCCGACTGGTGGCGCACCGTATCATCCTGGAACGGGATTGAGCATGTTCTACATCCTTGACGGCGACGACGACTTCTCGCGCGACGAGGCCCTTGCCGCGCTGAAGGCCAAACTCGGCCCGGCGGACATCCTCAGCCTGAACACGACTGTCTTTGACGGCGCGTCGGTCTCGCTGGATCAACTGCGCCATGCCTGCGACAGCATCCCGTTCTTCGGCGACGCGCGCCTTGTCGTGGTCCAGGGCCTGCTCACGCGCCTTCACGCCTCGGGCCGCAAGAAAGCGGGGGCCGCCCAGGGGGAGGACGACGAAACCGAAGAGCCCGTCGCCGCCGGGCAGAAGGAATACCGCGCGCGGCTGTTGGAGTACCTTCCCTCGCTGCCGCCGACGACGCACCTGGTGTTCCTGGAGCCTGCGCTCCTGCCGGCCAAAAGCCCCTTCGTCGCGCTCCTCGCGCAGCACCCCGAGCGAGGCCGCCGTCAAGCCTTCTCCCTGCCCAATCCAAGAAGCGCCGACGGCCAAGCCGAACTGGCGGCATGGATACGCGCCCGCGCCCAGGCCAAAGGCGCGCGCATAGACCCGGCGGCCGTGGCCGCGCTCATTGACCTCATCGGAAACGACCTGCGCCTGCTGGATTCCGAACTGGAGAAACTGGCCGCTTACTCCGCCCAGGGCACCATCACCCTCAAGGACGTGCGGGACCTGGTGCCCCTGGCGCGGGAGGCGGTCGTGTGGGACCTGATAGACGCCATCGCGCAGAAGCGTCTGGGCGCTGCGATGGACGTCCTGCGGCGGCTCCTCAACGAGGGCGAGCCCGCGCTCCGCATCTTCGGCCTGATGGTGAGCGAGTATCGCCTGCTCATCCAGGCCAAGACACTAGCAGACGAGGGCTACTCCGAGGATCGCATCGCCAGCAGGCTTGGGGCCCATCCTTGGCGGCTCCGTCAGCGGATGGACGCCGTGCGCCGCACGCCCGCGGAGGGGCTGAAGGCCACGTACCGCCTGCTGCTGCAAACCGACACGGAGATGAAAACGGGGGTGCAGGAGCCAGAGGCCGCGCTGGAGTTCCTGGTCGCGCGCCTGTGCCGCTAACGCGCCGAGGCGACAAAAAGCGGGAGCGGAGCCAGCCCCGCGCCCCGCTCCCGGAACCATCGCGGCCTACGCCGCGCGGTTCTGCGACTCCTCATCGTATCCGACCCACACATGATTGCGCAGAATGTTGGACGCGGCCAACACGCGGACTCCCTCAAGCGCCAACGCGCGCCCGTTCAGGTCGGCCGGATGAATGTAGCACGTGTTGGGCGCGCGCCCGAACTTCTCGCGGTACCGATCCATCGCCTCGCGCACCCGCTGTTCCAGCGCCTTCTTGGGGTCGTTGTCATACCACAGCAAGCCGATTCTCATAGCACACCTCCGCGCCGTCCGGGATCAATGGACACGGTGTCTTCGTCGCCGATGAGCGTGAATGCCCGCTGGCCGTCGCCGCCATAGTTGGCGGGGGGCAGGTAGGGCGCCCGCATCGGCTGGGTCTGCCCGCTGCCCGTTACCACGATGACGGGCGGGTACGCGGCCTGCCGGCGTTCTTCTTCCTTCTTGTCGCGCCGCCCCAGGAACAGCAGTATGATGAGCACCATGGGGATGCTGGCCGCCACGCCCAGCACCACCCCCACGACCACCCCCATCGCTTCGGTGGACATGCGGTTGCCGATAACCACCCCCAGCCCGGCCAGGAATACGGCCGCCAAGAACCAGAGTTTCTTCACGGGATCAACCTCCTAACCGACGAGTTCAGATTCAGGATTGCCTGGTCAGCCCGTTGGCTACGCGCTCAACCAAGCGCGGGACAAAGCCATCAGACTGCCCGCCGCCTGCGAGGAGCCGAATCTGCGGCCTGGCAGGCTCCTGCGCCGCGAGGCGCGCGATTTCGGGCAGGGAGATGTACGCGCCCTGAAGGCGGATCACCTGCCCTTTCGCCACCACGAGAAAGTCGCCCCGGCCCAGCAGGCGCTCGGCTCCGGTGCCCGCGATGCCCGTGGCCACCTTGGCGTCCTCCGGGCTGGTAACGCTGCCCACAACGCGCACCGGGAAGTTGCTCTTCACCAGCGAGCCGATGACGGCGGCGGTGGGCTTCTGCGTGCAGGCCACCACGTGGATGCCGGCTCCCCGCCCCCGCTGCACCAGCCGCGTGATGGCGTCCTCCAGCGGCTTGCCGCCCACCGACACCAGGTCGGCCAGTTCGTCAATGAACACGGCCACGCGGGGCAGTTCGCACCCTTCGGCGTCGCGCCGCTCCATCTCGGCCACGAGCCGCTGCAGGACGGTCAGGGCGTCATCGGTTCGGCGCACCACCGGGCACAGCAAATGCGGCAACTCCGAGAACGGGCCGAATCCGCGCCACTTGGGGTCAATGAGCACCATCTGGAGCGCCGACTGGCGGTTGAACAGCGCCAGGGATGCGATCATGGCGCGGGCCAGTTCCGTCTTACCGCTGCCGGTGGTGCCGGCGATGAGCACGTGGGCCACGTCCGGGCTAGATAGCCGCAGGAGCAGGGGCGCGCCCCGCTCGTCCAGGCCCAGGACGGCCGTGTGCGGCGGTACGCGCTCCAGCCGCGCGCACAGGGGCAGCAGGTGCACCACATCGCCCCGCTCCCTCGGAACCTCCACGTGCACCTCGCCATTCTGGCGGAACACGCGGCACGAGGGCACGCCCAGCGAAAGCGCCAACTCCTCGGCCAGGCCCGCAACCTGCCGCACCTTCGCGCCCATGGGCAGCGATAGCCGAAAGCGGACAAATCGCGGCGTTACCACCCCGCCGCTGACCCTTGTCGGCAGGCGGTGGCTATACAGGACCTCCTCAATTCGGTCCGCCTGATAGTTGAGCACTTGCTGAAAGGCGCTCACGGCTCACCTCCCGCGTTACGACACCGCCGCCACCGGCTGCGGGAACACCAGGATGTTGCCCGCCCGCGCCGCAGGTTCCGCCTCCTCAGCGACTCGGCACGTCCGCGCCGAGCACGCCAGGCACTGGCTCACGCTCTGGACGGGCGCCACCTTCAGCGCGCAGGCCGCCGTATGAAAGCGCACCGCAGGTGGGTCGTTGTTCCACACCTCCACCCGCCCCGTGGCGTAGCGCACCACGATGGGGCTGGGTTCGGTCTTCGCCAGCGTGAACCGCAGATGGTCGCACCCCGCCTGGCGCGCAGGGCACGCGCGGCACAGGTTCGGCGAGACCTCGCGGTCGCCCTCGCGAATCTTCTGGCAGATGATGCGCCCGTCTTTGTCCACCGAACGATGCTGACAGACTGTCATGATTCCCCTCCTAAACCTGCCTAGCGAGTTGCGGCGTCGGCGTTCCAGTATTCGGTGCGAATGACGCCGACAACCCGGCCCTGCACCTGGACATCGTGCGCGGGCACGAATCGCGCCGGATAGCGCGGGTTCTCCGACCGCAGTTCCACCAGCGAGTTGCGCTGGTAGAACCGCTTGCACAGCCATTCGCCCTCCGGGAACTGCTCGCTGGCGACCCGCACCACGGCCAACTGGCCGTTCTCCACCCGATCCGCCGCCAGCACCAGGAGCAGGTCGCCGCTGCGAATCAGCGCGTCTTCCAGCGAATTCCCCTCCACCTGCACGGCGTAGAGATTGTCCGCAGGGACGAACAGGTCGGGCGGGACGTCCACCGTGCCGACAACATCGGTGAAACTGATGCCTTTGCCTGCCGACGCCTTGCCGCAGAACGGCACCGCGAACGGCCGCGAAGCGATCTCCAGCGCCCTGGGCGAGTTGGCCTTGCGGCGCAGATAGCCTTTCCGCTCCAGTTGGCGCACGTAGTGGAGCGCGTGGGACTTGGTCTTCAGCCCAAACTCGGCGACCATCTCCTCGTACGTGGGGGCGTACCCGTGCTTCCGCACGTAGCGCACGAGTTTCTTCCAGAATTCCTCTTGCGACGGAGTCAGGGTTTCGGGACTCATCATGCACCTCCTGACCGACAACAAATAGAACGCCTGTTCTAGCCTATTATACTAGAACATGCGTTCTATGTCAAGAGGTTTTTCGGTTGTGCACGTAATTTTAAACTTAAGCGACGCGATCCAGGCGGCGGATGACGAGCACGACCTTGCCCTGAATCTCCACGTTGGCGGGGTGCACGTAGATGGGCTCCATGGTGGGGTTAGCGGGCTGCAGGCGCACGCGGTCGCGCTCCCGATAGAAGCGCTTCAGGGTCGTTTCCTTCTCGTCCTTGAGCCACACGGCCACCAAATCCCCGTTCTGCGCCTCCTTCTGGTGGCGCATGATGACCAGGTCGCCATCGTGGATGAGGGCATCCACCATGGAGTTGCCACGAACCTCCAGGGCGTACAAGCCGCGCTCGTCGCTGATGATGTCCCGCGTGAGTTCTACGACCTCATCCTCGCCCAGCATGGCGAAGTCACTGTCGGGGATGGGCACGGGCGCGCTGGCGACGATGACGCCGACGATGGGGATGCGCACGGGAGCCGCGCGCGGCGTCTCTACTCCGGCCAGTTGGATGCCGCGGGAGATGTCCCGACTGCGGGTGATGTACCCCTGGCGCTCCAGGATGTTCAGGTTGTAGTTGACAACGGACGTGGAGGAGATGCCAACGGCCTGGGCGATTTCGCGAATCGTGGGCGGGCGGCGCTGCTCCGCGCTATACCGGCGGATGAACTCCAAGATGCGCTGCTGGCGTTCCGAGAGATTCATGTCTGCCTCCTTTCGCAGCCTCGGGCGCTCTGCTGCTTCCGAGCATATTATACACGAACATTCGTTCTATGTCAAGCCCCCGCGGGTAGGAGTCGGTTCATCTTGTGTTGGTGAACCGTGGGCGCACTCTCCTCGTGTGTCATTGCGAGCGAAGCGAAGCGATCGCGCCCCCGGAGATTGCTTGGGGCGCTCCGCGCCCTCGCAATGACAAATACCAACAGACTTTGGAACCGAGTCCCCTTCCCTTTCGCTAATCTTGACAAAATGGCTGTCTGGTGCTATGATTTAGCACTCGGACAGCGAGAGTGCTAACACGCCTTGCTGGAGGAGATGCCCATGGAACTCACAGAACGCCAGCGGATGATACTCGGTCTGGTCATCCGCGAATACATACAGAACCCCGTGCCCGTCGCGTCTAAGGTATTGGTGGAGAAGTATCCCCTGGGCATCAGCCCTGCGACGGCGCGGAACGAACTTGCCGTCCTGGAGGAGCGCGGCTACCTGACCCACCCGCACACGTCGGCGGGGCGCATCCCGACCGAGAAGGGATACCGCTACTTCGTGGAGTACCTGATGCAGCAGGTGGAACTGCCGCTGGAGGAGCGCCTCACCATCCGCCACCAGTTCTACCAGGTGCACGCCGAGATGGATCAGATGATGCGCCTGTCGGCGTCGGTGCTGGCGCGACAGACGCGGTCGGCGGCGCTGGTAACCCCGCCCCGCGCCCCTCAGAGCCGCTACAAGCATCTGGAACTCATCTCCTTGCGCGAGACGGTGGCGCTGCTCATCCTCGTGCTCCAGGGCGGGCTGGTGAAGCAGCAGGTGCTGACCCTGGACGCGCCCTACACGCAGGAGACGCTGAGCGCCATCGCGGGCAAGTTGAACCACCTGTACGCGGGCGTTACGGTGGATCAGGTGCGGCTGGATGTCCTCGGCGCGGAGTCGCTGGAAGCGCGCGTCGCCCGCATCGTGCGCGACATCATGACCCAGGAGGATCACCAAACGTCGCAGGGCATCTACCGCGACGGGCTTGGCTATATCCTGGAGACGCCGGAGTTCCGCGAGGCCCGTTCGCTGCGCCAGGTCGTGGATTTGCTGGAGCGCGGCATGTTCTTTGAGGAGATGCTGGCCGAGGCCATGGAGCGCGGCGGCGTTCAGGTCATCATCGGCGGGGAGGGGCGCTGGGACGAACTCGCCGATTGCAGCGTGGTGATGGCCCGCTACGGGGGCGAGTCCAGGGTGGGCGGCGCGCTGGGCGTCGTCGGCCCCACCCGCATGCCCTACGCCCATGCCATTTCGGTGGTGCGCTACGTGGCGGAACTCATGGGCGACCTGATGTACGAGTGGTATGGATACTAGAGGCGGGCACACGGGCAACCGGCTGGTCGCCCCTGCATGCTGGCAATGACGCAACGGCCGAGTCGGTTCCATCTTGTGTTGGTGAACCGTGGGCGCACTCTCCTCGTGTGTCATTGCGAGCGAAGCGAAGCAATCCCGCGCCCCGGAGATTGCTTCGGGCACTGCGTGCCCTCGCAATGACGGGTGCCAACAGAATTTGGAACCGAATCCAACGGCCCTGTCGTTCTGAGCGGCGAGGGGCGAAGAATCTCACGCCCGCGGGCACACGGGCGACCGGTCGGTCGCCCCTACGCGCTCGCAATGGCCTGGTTACTTGAGTGGCGAGGGGCGAAGAATCTCGCGCCCGCGGGCACACGGGCGACCGGTCGGTCGCCCCTACATGCTCGCAAGGACAGGCGCGAGGGTGATGCGCTCGCCTACGACATAGCCAAGACCGTGGGCCGTTGTGGGGCGAGGAACGGCAAGGCTTTCGCTACATTGACGTGGAGGGAGTGAGCGACATGGCAGAAGACACCAAGGCAAACGAGATGCAGCGAGAGACCGGAGAGCAAACGGCTCCCGCGGCGGGGGAAACCCCGACCGAGGAGGTAGCCGCAGCGACCGAGGCCGAAGAATCCGAAAAGGAATCGCTGCGGCAGGCGCTGGAGAAGGCGCAGGCCGAGGCCAAGGACTATCTGGATCAACTGCTCCGCTCCCGCGCCGACTACGCCAACTATAAGCGCCGCGCGGAGCAGGAGAAGCAGGAACTGATCCGTTACGGCAACGCGAACCTCATCGCGCAACTGCTGCCGGTGCTGGATGACTTTGAGCGGGCCTTCCAGTCGGTGCCGTCGGGTCTGGATAAACTGACCTGGCTGGACGGCATCGCGCTCGTGCACCGCAAACTGCACCTGATTCTGGAAAAGGAAGGGCTTAAGCCCATCCAGGCCAATGGCCAGAAGTTTGACCCGATGCAGCACGAGGCCATTGCCTACGAAGAGCGCACCGACGTGGAAGATGGCACCATCCTCGCCGAGGTGCAGAAGGGGTACAAACTCGGCGACCGAGTCCTGCGCCCGACGCTCGTCCGCGTGGCGCGGCAGGTGAGCGTGGCCAGCGCGGAAGACAAGGGTGGCGAGGCGCGGGGTAGCGGTGAAGCCCCGTCGGCCGAGGCAGAGGCGGGAACGAGACAAGAGTAGGCTCATGGGGACGGCCTGGGGCCGCGCCCGTTGGGCTTTGGCGTTGATTTCGCATAAGGAGACACTATGGGCAAAATCATCGGCATTGACTTGGGCACCACCAACTCGGTTGTCGCTGTCATGGAAGGCGGCGAGCCGATTGTCATTCCCAACGCGGAGGGCAGCCGCCTGACGCCCTCGGTGGTGGCCATCGCCAAGAACGGCGAGCGCCTTGTGGGCCAACTGGCCAAGCGCCAGGCCGTTACCAATCCGGAGAACACCATCTTCTCCATCAAGCGCTTCATGGGACGCAAGTTCAACGACCCCGAAGTGCAGCGCGCCATGAAGGTGGTGCCGTACAAGATTTCCGCCGCGCCCAACGGGGATGTGCGCGTTCACATGGGCGGCAAGGAGTATTCCCCGCCCGAAATCTCGGCCATGATCCTGCAGAAACTCAAGACCGACGCCGAAGCCTACCTGGGCGAGCCGGTTACCCAGGCGGTCATCACCGTGCCGGCATACTTCAACGACGCGCAGCGTCAGGCCACCAAAGACGCGGGCACCATTGCCGGCCTGGAGGTGCTGCGCATCATCAACGAGCCGACCGCGTCTTCTCTGGCCTATGGCCTGGACAAAAAGAAAGACGAGAAGATCGCCGTGTACGACCTGGGCGGCGGTACCTTTGACATCTCCATCCTGGATCTGGGCGATGGCGTCTTTGAGGTGCGCTCCACCAACGGGGACACCTTCCTGGGCGGCGATGACTTTGACCAGCGTATCATAGAGTGGGTGGTGCAGGAGTTTCTCAAGGACACCGGCATTGACCTGCGCCAGGACCGCATGGCCCTCCAGCGGTTGAAGGAAGCTGCCGAGAAGGCCAAGATAGAACTGTCCAGCACGCTGCAAACCGAGATCAACCTGCCGTTCATCACCGCCGACGCGTCCGGCCCGAAGCATCTCGTGATGACCCTGTCGCGGGCGCGGCTGGAGCAACTGACGGCGGACTTGATAGAGCGATCCATCGGGCCGGTGCGCCAGGCCCTGGCCGACGCCAAACTTTCGGCCAGCGACATTGACGAGGTGGTGCTGGTGGGCGGCCAGACGCGCATGCCCGCCGTGCAGGAGGCCGTGCGCAAGATCTTCGGGCGCGACCCGCATAAAGGCGTGAACCCCGACGAGGTCGTGGCCATCGGCGCGGCCATCCAGGCGGGGGTCCTCGGCGGCGAGGTCAAGGACGTGCTGCTGCTGGACGTTACGCCGCTGACCCTGGGCATTGAGACGCTGGGGGGCGTGGCGACGCCTCTCATTGAGCGCAACACGACCATCCCGACCAAGAAGAGCCAGATTTTCTCCACCGCGTCCGACGGCCAGCGGAGCGTGGAGATCAAGGTGTTCCAGGGCGAGCGCCCGATGGCCGCCGACAACAAGTTCCTGGGTAGTTTCATCCTGGACGGCATCCCGCCGGCGCCGCGCGGCGTGCCCCAGATTGAGGTTACCTTTGACATTGACGCCAACGGCATCCTGAGCGTTACGGCGCTGGACAAGGCCACCGGCCGCCAGCAGAACATCCGCATTCAGCCATCCAGCGGCCTGTCCAAGGAGGACATTGAGCGCATGGTGCGCGAGGCCGAGCAATCGGCCGAACAGGACCGCCGCAAGAAGGAACTGGTGGAGGCGCGCAATCAGGCCGACTCCGCAATCTACTCCGCCGAACGGCTGCTGCGCGAGGCGGGTGACAAAATCGCCCCGGCCGACAAGTCCGAGGTGGAGTCGCTGGTGGCGGCCCTGCGCACCACCATGGCCGGCGATGACATCCGCGCGATTCAGTCCAAGACGGCAGAGTTGGCGCAGGCGCTCCAGCGGGTGGGCGCGGCCATGTACGGCCAGGCGGGGGGCACTCCGCCGCCGGAGGGCGACACGGGCCAGGGCCCCGAAGACGTGGTGGATGGCGAATACCGTCAGGCGTGATGCGGGCGGGGCAGGCGTGTGGCCGCGCGGGGCCAACCCCCCGCTGTCATTCTGAGCGGCGAAGCCGCGAAGAATCTCGGTACGCGAGGTTGCTTCGCTTCGCTCGCAATGACACACGAGGAGAGTGTCCATGCGTTTCACCAA
>JBBIHX010000111.1:0-7047 GCA_037446815.1 Caldilineae bacterium
GCCCTCACCCTAGCCCTCTCCCGTGGGGAGAGGGAACGGGGCTGCGCCACGCGGGAGGGGCTGTGGCATGGAAATTGCAGGTGAGTAGGATGGTGGGGCTTGCCTCCGAGCCCCTGGCTTTGGGATCCCGTCTCCGTCCCTAATGCTTGGGAGGAGGGGGTACTGGAGGCTGGCGCAGGGGGCTGGTGGCCCGCCGACATGCGATGAAACAAACAGCGTCATTTCCTCGCAGGGGCTTGAAACGCGACATAAAATGTGGTATAATATGTCAAGAGTAGAGGGGATTCTCCTTTGGCATGTGTTATGCACACGTCCTCACGATGGCGTGCGGGGTCGTTTGTACCTTGTTGCTTGTCGCCTGGTGAACGTTTCGGTCGGGTTTAGCGTGGAGCCGTCAACGGTGTTCTGAACACCACCAGTAAACCAATTGGGAGGCAACAAAATGCGAGCGAGACTCACTGTCCAAAGGATCGCCAACGTGCTGGCCGTGCTCACCATCGTGGCCATGTTGTTGGCGATCGTCCCCTCGGGAGTGGCGCCGGCCTCGGCTGCGCCGCCACAATCTCCTCCATCTGGCCCCACGGCACAGCAAGGTGTGGCCCACACGCTGCGCATCTACGGGACCGGATGGAACCGCGTGAACCTGCCCATTGAAGGAGACCCTCGGGCAGGCAACACGCAAGCGATTGATCCCGTTCTGGGTACCAGCCCAGAGGATCCGCCGTACACGGACCCCGCCTCCGTGTTTGACCCGGAAGGGTCGCAAGCCCCTAGTCGCGACCTGGTTACCTTCAACCCCGCATGGATGTACGAAGGCGCCACGCGCGACGAAAACTGGGCCAAGGGGCTGTATCAGCAGATCCTTACCCCCATCAACGCCTCGGAGAAGGTGTGGTTCCGGATGTGGTACGAGCCGGAGCACTGGGATAAGGATCTCAACGGCAACGGCATCCTGGACATCGCCGCCCCGCGGTGGGAGTTTGAGCCTACCATGCCGGTTACCGACATCTGGTATCCGGCCCTGATGCAGGAGTTCACCTACCTGCTGATGGAGGGCAAGCAACTGACCGCCGAGCCGCCGCCGTTGCCGACCTGGGGCAACGTGGGCACGTCGTTTGTCTTCCCCGTGGGCATGAAGTACGAGGACCTGTTCACGCCCAATGGCGCGGTGGACATGACCTCTACGAACGCCCAGTTCGGGTATGGTCTCACCAGCCTGGACGGCGACTTTGACGGGGTGCCCGACATCGTCCACGTGGAGAGCGAAGGCTCGCTGTATGCCCTGACCAGCATCGCCGCGGACTTTGACGGCGACGGCCTCATTAGCCGCCTGGACCGCGACGGGACCGTCCTCAACGGCAACGAACTGGCCGTGCTCCGTCTGGGCGCGAAGTCGGTGGACAGGGGCAAGGGTGTGCAGTTCCTTGACCACCTGGCCATGGTGGAGCAGGTGTCCGACAACGGGGTGCAACTGGGCATCTACTACACCGGCGACCTGACCCCGCGGCCCTTCCCGTCGGTAACGCTCCAGATCGGCGACATGGTGCTGGCCGGCTCTCAGGGGCCTGCGCAGTTGATCCGCGCCGTCCGCAACGGCGGTCCCGGCACCAACATGACCCGCTTCCCGACCGGGCCATGGTTTGTGTATCTTCAGGGTGTGGACCGCGACGAGAACCAGGCGATTCTCATCGTTGGGCGCGCTGTGGGCGCAACGCACAGCGCCATGGAAGACGGCATGTACCGCGAAGACCGCCGTCCCGGCGACCCGTGGTTCCTGAAGCGCTTCTACGTGGACGGCCACGAGTACAACGTGGTGGCGCTCATGACGCGGTACGGTGGCGTGTGGCAGGGAGGGCCGTTCGGGCCTATCGCGGACCTGGACGTGGACAACGACGGGTTCATTGATCCCGCCTACGATCCCTACACTCTGGTGCCCGACCTGACCCAGTTCCAGTTCATCACCATCCGCACGCCCATCCCGAAGGTGCCGGTTCGCATTTCGCAGCACTCGGTGCAGTTGCAGCCCTACGCAGCGAACGACAACCTGTCGGTGCTGCCGCCTTTCAACTACGAACACTACTACATCCAGGACATCAACGCCATCGCCAAGTTCAGCGAGTACGACATCTGGGATCCCGTGCAGCAGCGATGGGAGATCAGTGTCAAGTCCGTTGGGCGGCTGGTAGGCCCTGTGCCGCCGATCTTGCAGAAGAACAAGACGCTGCCCTACGTGGGCAACGGGCCGAACAGCCCCTACACGGACGCGCGCGAGACAAGCCTGTACTACGTGGAGGAGGACAAGAACCCGCAGTTCCTGGGCATGTTGCGCGAACTGTACTCGGAGCGCGAAGCAGATGGCGCCCAGTACTGGACCACGCGGCAGTTCATGACCGTGCCCTGGTGGTACACGGAGATGGTCTTCCCCGACGTGCGCGAGGCCATCACGGGACAGGGCAATCCTGACCTGTACCTGATGAAGAGCGTGTTCTTCAACTACCAGTCCGAGCGTCGGTACTGGCTGCGGACCGCGCCCGACTGGGCCGATCTGCTTGGCACTGCGCAGCCGCCGGTTCCCATCATGTTCTGGTTTGATCCGGCGGTGGGCGGCAAGAAGTACAAGGACACCGAGGGCTTGCGCATCTACGGCGACCGCATCTACGGTGAACCGGTGCTCGGGCAGATTCAGGGCTGGACGTGGCCCGATGGCATCCTGGGCAACAAGGGCGCGGGCGACGTATCGGCGTACATGGACCCCATGGCGCTGTATCCCGTGGAAGTGCTGCCGTACACCGATCCGCTTGCGCCGTTTGACCCGGATCACCCGCAGGCGCCGCGCAAGGACTTCGTTACGCTGAACCCGGCGTACATGAACGAATACAACAATGGCGGCGAGCCGCTGGTGGACCTGTACCGGCAGATCTCCATCCGCGAGGGCAACGCGGGCGAGAAGGTCTTCTTCCGCATGTGGTACGAGCCCACCTATGTGGACAAGATCGTGCGGGCGACCATCGTGGGCACCGGCGCGCCTGTGGTAACACCGACCGAGGTGATGACGTTCCCGGCGGTCATGCAGGAATTCACCTACATGTACCTGGACATGAACGACCAGCCGAGCGCGGGTCAGCCGGGCAAGAGCGTCTTCGCCTTCCCCATCGCGACGGGCGCCAACGAACTGCCCAAGCCGGTCAATGGGTCTATCCCCGCCGGGCAACTGCCGTCCGCGGGCTATGGCCTGACGACCTTTGACGCCGACTTTGACGGCCTGGAGGACGCGGTTACCATCCACAGCGAGTGGACGCTGTCCAACACCACCGGTATCCGCGCCGACTTCAACGGCAACAACGCGATTGACTACTTGGACACGGACGGCACGGCGCTGTCGGGCGATGAGTTGGTCGTCTTCGCGCGGTCGGTGCACCTGCAGCGCGGCCAGAGCGCCCAGTTGCTGGATCACATGGTCAGCCTCGCCAACATCGCGGTGCCTGCGACCTCGGCGGACCTGACGCTGTGGTACACCGGCGGCGGGATGCACGCCAACAACAGCAAGCACCCGGACCTGGTGCCCGGCTCGCCTGTAACACTGCGACCCGGCGAGATGGCCATCGTGGACCGCACCGGCTACCGCCGCATCTTGGCCGGCGGCACCAACCTGGGCAGCCTCAACGGCGCGTGGTTCGTGTACGTGGACCAGATCAACTCGGCCACGGAGACGGTCAACCTCATCATCGGGCGCGCGTTGGGCGCTAGCAACTCGGCCATTGACAACGCGGTCGGCGGGCATGACCTGACGCCGGGCGACCCGTGGTATCTCAAGCGGTTCTTCGTGGATGGCCACGAGTACAACGTCGTCGCGCTCATGACGGTGCCCAACACCTACGATTATCCCAACGAAGACCCGTATGAGTTCAAGTACATCACCATCCGCACGCCTGTTCCGAAGCCCGAGGACTTCGTGAACTACGAGGACAGCCAGATTCTGGAGGGCTACTGGCTTCGGGACAACATCTCGGTGATGCCGCCGTTCAACTACCTGCACACGGTGCGCGAGGATGTCCTCAGCATGCCGGAGACCTGGAACAACCCGAGCCCGCTGGTAACTCCGCTGAACCGCGCGGAACTGACCCTGGGCAACCCGGCATACATGCTGGCGACGGATCCGAACTGCATCGGGCGCGTGCTCACGCAACGGCCTCCGCTGGCGATTGCCATCGTGGACGAGGCGCGCGAGCCGCAGTTCTACGGCGAGTTGAAGGAAATTTACCTGTTTGGCGGCATAGATGTCCCGCCACTCTGGCTGCTCACCGAGTACCGGACATCGCCGGACAAGTACACCGAGCTGCAATTCCCCGCCGGCGAGAAGTATCTGATGACGACCGACTGGTGGTGGTACAACCTGCGCGAGAACTTTGAGTGCACGCAGTACCTGCCGCCGGTGGGCGCTGCTCAGATGTCGCCGTATCGGGTGATGTTCTGGTACGATCCGACGGACCC
The DNA here is from genome assembly GCA_037446815.1 of Caldilineae bacterium. Taxonomy (GTDB): domain Bacteria; phylum Chloroflexota; class Anaerolineae; order DTLA01; family DTLA01; genus DTLA01. The sequence continues at coordinate 4,492 of JBBIHX010000111.1, forward strand.
GAAGGACATCTACATCAACACGACCACCGCGTGCGAGCCGCCGCAGGCCGACTTCATCGCCACGCCGACGCAGGGCCAGGCTCCGCTGACGGTCGACTTCACGGATCAGTCGGTCGGCGCCATCACCTCGTGGGCGTGGAACTTTGGCGACGGTGGAACGTCTAATCAGCAGAACCCATCGCACGTTTACAACGCTCCGGGCGTGTACACGGTAACGCTGACGGTCTCCGGCCCGTGTGGCGTGGACACCGAGACCAAGGTTGAGTACATCCTGGTAACGACCTGCGCGCTGATCCACCTGTCGCCGACGACCCAGACGGTGGGTGTGGGTCAGACGGTGGCGGTGGACATCCGCGTGGAGAACGTGTCCAACCTGTACGGCGTGGACCTGCAACTGTCGTTTGACTACACCCGCGTGCAGGTGGTGGACGATGATCCGGCCACGCCTGGCATCCAGATCACGCCTGGGCCGTTCCTGCCCGTCGGCAGCGGCTACTTGCAGAACAACTCGGCCAACAACGGAACCGGCGTGATTCGGTACACGTTCACGCTCCAGAACCCGGCTCCGCCGGCCAACGGCAGCGGCGTAGTGGCCACGATTCACTTCATGGGTCTGGCCACAGGCACGGCCAATGTGGCCTTCACGCTGGGCCAGTTGGTGGACCGGTACGGCACGCAACTATGCAGCACCACGCAGGGCGGGTCGCTGGAGGTCGTGATCACCACCGGCTCCATCAGCGGCCAGGTGTCGCTCCAGTCGCGGACGGACCACAGCGGCGTGTCGGTAACGGCGGGCGCACTGCCTCCGGTTAGCACCGGCAGCGGCGGCGCGTTCACCATCGCCGGCGTGCCCGCGGGGACGTACACGGTCATCGCGAGCAAGCCCGGGTATCTGTCGGCCCGCAAGACCGGGGTCGTGGTGCCGGCCTCTGGCTCGGTCAACATCGGCAGCACCATGTTGCTGGGCGGCGACGCCAACAACGATGGCACCATCAACATCGTGGACCTGGTCATCGTGGGCGCCATGTACGGCTCCACGCCGCCGGTGGACGGCCGCGCCGACATCAACGGCGACGGGACCTGCAACCTGATTGACCTGGTGCTGGTGGGCGCGAACTACAACCGCACCGGCCCGACCGACTGGGGCACGGTGGCGGCTAGTTCCGCGGCCGCACGCGGCCAGGCCAAACTGGGCTTCTCGCCGTCGTTCCGCATCCTGCCGGCGGGCGCGCAGACAACCCTTGAGGTTGTGGCGAGCAGCGTGGCCGACCTGTACGCGGGCGCGTTTGAGGTTCGCTACGATCCGGCTGCGCTGGCCGTCGTGGATGCCGACCCGAACAAGGACGGCGTGCAGATTGGCGTTGGCGACGTGTTCGCGGGGGATGGCGCGTTTGTGGCGCTGAACTCCGTGGACGAGGCCGCCGGCGTCATCCGCTTCGCTGCCACCTTGCTGGATCCGGCTCCGGCGCTCCAGGGCAACGCGGTGCTGGCGCGCATCACGCTGAAGGGCGTGAAGTCCGGCCCGACCATGCTCCGCTTCGGCGACGCGCAGTTGCTGACGGCGCAGGCCGACGCGCTGGACGTGAAGGCTCAGGACGGTTCCCTGTGGCTGGGGCCCATCCGCGGCATCGGCGCTGACCCCGACACCAAGTTGCTGCGGATTCAGTAACCTAGTGCGAAAGGGTGGGCCTGGGGCGCAAGACCAAGCCCCAAGGCCCACCCCGGAGGCCGGGCCTATCCCCCGTCCTCACCAAGATTGCCAAAGGACACTGGTCGGTAAAAGGAGGAATGACACATGAACGGAAGAGAGAAAGTGCCACTGGCCCGGCGCATCGTTTCTCTCGTCGTGGCAGCGGTTACCATCCTGGTGGGGTTGGGGATACCGTTTGCGGGAGATGGTGTCGCGCGGGCCGATGGCGCAACGGTGGCGCTTATCCCAAGCGCCTCAAGCGTGCCCGTCGGCGGCACCGTTACCCTGGACATCCAGGTTCAGAACGTAACGGGACTGTTCGGGGCAGAAGTGCGACTCAGTTTTGACCCCACGCGGTTGCAGGTGCAGGACGCGCTGGCCTACCAGACGGGCGTGCAAATCCAGCCGGGGACGTTCCCGAACCCCGCCGACGGGTTCGTGGCGGTGAACTCGGCGGATAACGCCTCGGGCACCATCATCTACGCGATGACGCTGCTGGCGCCGGCCTCGCCGGTTTCAGGCAGCGGGACCCTGGCCCGAATCGTGTTCCAGGGGGTGAGCGGCGGGTCGGCCAGCGTGATCTTCACGTCGGTGTCGCTGCTGAACAACCTCACGCAGCCGATTCCGGCGGCCACGCAGAATGCGACCATCACGGTTACGGGCGGTGCTACATCCACGCCCGCGCCGAGCGCGACGCCCACACGCACCCCCGGCCCTACGGCGACGCCCGGCCCTACGGCCACCCCCGGCCCCACGGCTACGCCGCGTCCGTCGGCGACGCCGGTGCCCCCTGGCCCATGTGTGGCGTACCACACGGTGTGCTGGGGCGACACGCTGTACTCCATCGCGCGGCGCTACGGGACCAC
>JBBIHX010000111.1:7147-9762 GCA_037446815.1 Caldilineae bacterium
ACACGGTGTGCTGGGGCGACACGCTGTACTCCATCGCGCGGCGCTACGGGACCACGGTGCAGGCCATCGCCGCGGCGAACGGCATCACGAATCCGAGCCTGATTCGCGTTGGGCAGGTGCTGTGCATCCCGGGCGTAACCCCGCCGCCGCCACCGCCGCCGCAGGATTGCTGGTACATCGTGCAGCGCGGCGACACGCTCTACTCCATCGCGCGGCGCTACGGGACCACCATCTGGTACCTGGCCAGCATCAACGGCATTTCCACCTGCTGCTTCAACATCTACGCGGGGCAGCGGCTGCGGGTGCCGTGCGCGGTAACCCCGCCGCCACCCGGGCAGTGCTACGTGGTGCAGCGCGGCGACACGCTGTACTCGCTGGCCATCCGGTGGGGCACGACGGTGCACGCCATCATGGTGCGGAACAACCTGGCGAACCCGAACTACATCTACGTGGGGCAGGTGCTGTGCCGACCGTGAGGCAAGTCTAACAGCGAATCTAGCGCAACTCTCCTTTCGCAGTCAGAAGGCCGCTCGCAGATGAGCGGTCTTCTGTTTTCTGCGCGCCCTGCGCCAAGCCCTGGTGATTCAGGTACAGGTCGGCGAAGAAGGGGTACAGGTCCCGCGCGTTGGCGATGTCCTCGGTGGGGATGGTGTAGGCCGCGGGATAGAGGATGAACGGGTAGTCCTGGGGGCCGCCGATGCCTCCATGGGTGCTCACCTGGTCCTCAAAGGCGACGATGACGCCCGGCCTGTGCCAACCGCCGAACAGGATGAGGTCGCCGCTGTGGGGAAAGGCGGCCAGGTCGCGGAGTTGCGCCGCCGCGATGTCGGGCTCGTCTGCCAGGGCCAGCGGATTCTCCCCCTCCACCTCCGCGCCGCGGGGGGTGAGCAACGCTTGCCCCTTCTTGCTGATGGCGATGGCACATTCGGCTTCGCAGGCGAGGATGATGCCGATGCCCGGATGGTCCGCGAGGCTCGCCAGCAGGTCGGGGTACAGAACGGCAATCTCGCCCAGGCGCAACTTGCGCGGGGCGACGTTGAAATATACGTGGGCCGCCGAGCCGGAATTGCGCACCACGATGTCGCTGATGCGCGTCAAATCCCAGTCGGAGGGGTCCACGTGGGTGGGGATTCGCCGGCGCAGGAACTGGCGGAGGCGGCGCAGGAGGGCGCTCTGAGTCTTGCCGAGGCGCTCCTCCATGCCCTTGAGTTCGTCCAGGAGGAAACGCATCCGCAGGGCGGCCAGGTCCTCGCCCGCCGCGCCCTCGTCCAGTTGCACAGGCTGCCGGACGTGCTCGCGGATGTACTGGCCGATGGTCTGGCTGTACAGGTGCTGGAACGGCACCGAGGGCGTCATCCCATGATCCGATAGCACGTACAGGTCGTACTGGCGGCGGGTGTAATGCCTGCGCATGCGGTCAATGCGCTGGATTTGCTTGTCAATGCCGCGCAGCGTTCGGAACGCCTGGGGGCTGTCGGCGCCGTAGTGGTGGGCCACGTCGTCGTAGGAGTTGTAGTTGGTGGCGATGGAGGGGACGCCGCGATATACGTCCAGCATGGCGGCGAAGGTCTGGATTTCACGGAAGATCACGTCGTTGGCGACCTTCAGGAACGGCGAGGGGTGGGCGTAGGGCCGCCGCAGGCTGGGGTAGAGCAGGGCGCGCGCCTGCCGCCAGAAGTGGGCGAGGTACTCCCATGCGGCCCGGCCCAGGATAATGCCGATGCGCCAGGGGCTGAGGGCGAGCAGGATGAGGAACCCGACGCCACGCATGTTCTCAAAGAAGCGGTGGCGGCCGATGGAGCCGAGGGTGAGGAGGGACAGGGTCGCGCCGCCGTCAAACATATTGACATAACTGGAGCCGCCTTGCAAGATTCCCGGGCGCGAGGCGGCGATCCGCTGCTGCAACTCGGCCATGAATCCGGGCGACTTGCACCCGACGGAGGCGTGGCGCTCTTTCTCATACCAGCGGAAGGCGGGGATGTCGTAGTTGTCGCCGTAGAAGATGCCAGCCTGGACGGCGGGGGTGGTGGTGGGCTGGCCGCAGCGCCACCGGGCCAGTTGCGCCTCACCGCTCCGCACGAGGCTCGCGATGAAGGGCATGTAGCCGCGCTCCATGGCCTGGAGGAGATGCCTGTGCGACAATGCGTCAATCTGGATGAGGATGAAGCCGCGGGCGTCCTTGTCCTCAGGCGGCACGGCATGGCCGACCGTCCGCTCCCACGTGCGGTACTTGCGCGTGTGGTAGGCACGCGAGATGCGGTCGGCCAGGTCCAGGATCTTGCGCAGGTGCCAGGCAATGCCGCTGCCTGCTGCCGGCTCGCGTTGCTCGGACAAGGCTACCTCCCTTCCGTGCTCGCGAAGGGTGAATGGGCGCGTGTGGTGGGATTATAGACAACGGGCGGGCTGCGGGCAAGTGGCAGCGGCGGATGTGTGGGCCTGCTCCACGGATTGGGCGGATGGGGGAGGTATGGCCGTGGGCGGGAGATTCTTCGCGGCTCCGCCGCTCAGAAGGACAGATTGCCGCGCGCGAGGGAGCGTGCCCCTCACCCCAGCCCTCTCCCGGTGGGCGAGGGCGCGGCGCCGCGCGAGGCTGGCGGCTAAAGGCTAACGGCTAA
>JBBIHX010000112.1:0-9655 GCA_037446815.1 Caldilineae bacterium
ATTTGTCATTGCGAGGGCGCCGAGCGCCCGAAGCAATCTCCGGGGCGTGAGATTGCTTCGCTTCGCTCGCAATGACACATGAGGAGAGTGTACGTGCGGTTCACCCACACAAGATGAAACCGTCTCCGCCGTCGCCGCAACTTGCCACGGGGTGTGGTGTTTCCCGAATAAACACGCCACGCGAATCTTCTTGACGGAGGGACGCAATCATGTGGACGGATCTCCTGGTTATCGCTGCGGGCTACCTGCTCGGTTCCATCCCGTTTGCCTACCTGGTAACGCGCGCGCTGACCGGCAAGGACATTCGCTACGAGGGCGAGGGGAACGTGGGGTCGCGCAACGTGATGTACGTGGTCGGCCGCGTGCCTGGGTTCCTGGTGCTGGCGCTGGACGTGGCCAAGGGCGCGGCGGCCTACTGGGTCGGGCGGCGGTTCGGTTCGGGCGACATGGCGCTGTACCTCACGGGGTTCGCGCTCATGTTCGGGCACGGGTTCCCCGTTTGGCTTCGGTGGCGCGGGGGCAAGGGGCTGGCCGCGGCGGCGGGGTTCCTGCTCCAGATGTGGCCCTATTCCGTCCTGGGCGCGGCGACTGTGCTCGTCATCGCTCGCATGTTCATCCCCGACTTCAACCTGGCGTTCACCGTGGCAGGCGTCGCGCTCCCCCTCCTGACCTTCCTGGAGGGCAACAATCTGCAGGGCCTGCTGTTCATCGTGTTCTTCTTGGGCGTCGCGGGCCTGAAGAAGGTCCTAGACCTGCCCCATGAGCGCGCCATCCGCGCCAAGAGCGGGTGGATTGAGGGGCTGGATCACGTGCGGGAGCGGCGCGATCAGCAGGCGAAGCGCGGGTAGGAGGGCCGGCCATGTCCCTCTGGTACCAAGCCTTTGCCAGCGTGGTTATGCTCTACGTCCTGCTCACGGCGCTGTACAACCTGCGTTTCATGCCGCGCTTGCCGTCGGAGGCTCCCGTGCCCGCGAGCCTGCCGCTGGTGTCGGTGCTGGTGCCCGCGCGCAACGAGGAGCGCAACATCGGCGCGTGCCTGGAGTCCCTCATGGCGCAGGATTACCCCCGCATGGAGATTCTCGTGCTGGATGACGACTCGTCCGATGCGACGGCGGCCCTGGTGGAGGCGATGGCGGAGCGAGACGGGCGCATACGCCTCTTGCGCGGGAAGCCGTTGCCGCTGGGCTGGCACGGCAAGGCGTGGGCGTGCCACCAGTTGGCGGAGGCGGCGCGGGGAGAGTGGCTCCTCTTCGCCGACGCCGACACGCGCCATCGCCCCAACTCGGTGTCGTCGGCCCTGGCGCTGGCCCATGCCCGCGACCTGGATTTATTGAGCCTCATCCCCGATATGGGGCTCAAGGGGTTCTGGGAGCGGGTGATGATGTCGGTGATTCCGCTGGTGTTCGTGGGGTGCGTGCCGCATTTCGCCTTCACCCGCACGCGCTGGCCGGTGCTGGCGGGGGCCATTGGGCCGTTCATGCTGTTCCGCCGCGAGACCTACGAGCGATTCGGCGGGCATGAGGCCGTGCGCAGCGACATCGTGGAAGATGTGTTCATCGCGCGGTGGGTGAAGCGCGTGGGCGGGCGCATCGCCCTGGCCGACGGCGTGGATACGCTGCGCGTGGACTTCTACAGCGGGTTCCGCGAGACGTGGAACGGCCTGAGCAAGAGCACCTTCGCGGCGTTCAACTACTCGCTGCCTGGGATACTGGCGGCCATCTCGGCGTTCGTCGTGCTGTTTCTGGGGCCGTACGCGGTGCTGTACCACGCGTGGCGCGCCGGGCTTTCAGATTTGGCCCATTTCTCCCTGCCGCTGACGCAGATTATCCTGGCCTGGGTCGCCATGTGGTTCATAGACGGGCGGTTCGCCATTCCCCGCCGCTACGCCATGCTCATCGGCCTGACCATCCTCATGGCCGCGCTCTTCTGCTTCAACTCCGTCGCGTCGTCGCTGTTCGGCGCGGGCACCGTCTGGAAGGGGCGGGCGTACCAGTTCAGGCATCGGTCTGGATGAGGCGCGGCGACGGCCCAGGCCCGCATGGAATCACCCGCTGCACAAAGGGGAGCGACCGGAGCCGTTCGGCGACATGCGGGAGGGCATCCGGCAGCGTGAGGATGTGCACGTTGGGCCCCGCGTCTATGGTGAAGTAGCACGGCAATCCCTCGGCGCGCCACCGCCAGATGTGGTGGATGAGTTCCACCGTCGCGGGCTGCCAGTAGAGCAGGGGCGGGACAGAGGTTACCACAATCGCGTGCATGGAGAGGGCGTCGGCCTCGGCTAGGACGCCCAGCGCGTGGAAGTCGCGCTCCAGGATGGCGCGGCGGACGGCGGGCAGGGTCGTTTCCACGTGGCGAAGGCGCGCCTGAAACAGGGGACTGGATGCGGCTCGCTCATGCCCCTTGGCGGAAGGGACGGCTTTCGCCTCGGCGCTGACCACCGCCACCAGGTCGCGCACGTCCCAGTGTTCCGGCGGCGCGATTTGCACCGCATACGAGTCCTCGTGCCCCGTTCCGCTGAGCCATTCGGCCCAGCCGCCGATGACCGAGCGACAGGCCGATCCGGAGCCGAGCCGCGCCAGGGCGCTGAGTTCGCGCTCCGACAGGCGAAGGCCCAGGGCGGCGGCTGCGGCAACGGTGAGGGCCGCGAAGCCCGACGCCGACGATGCGATGCCGGCCCCTTCGGGGAAGGTGTTGGCAGTCTCCACCAGCGCAGGGACCCGCACGCCGGCGAGCGCGCGCAATCGGTCCAGGTGCGCTGAGACGCGCGCCAGCGCCGCGCCGCCGGTCTCGCGGCCGTTCAGGATGAGCGCGTCGGCCCCGTAGGCGGGGTCAAACCGCACCGTCGTGGTCGTCCGCGCCGCGTCCAGGGTGAGCGAGATGCTGTTGTTGGCGGGCAGGTTCAGCGCGGGGTCGCGTGCGCCCCAGTATTTGACGATGGCGATGTTGGCGCCCGCCGTCGCGGTGGCCTTCATGGCATCCCTCCGCGCGTATTGTACGAGGGTTGTGGCGCGACGCCAACTGGCGTGGTGGCGCATTCGTCGCCGTATCGTGCGCGGCGGGCGCGTGGCATTCGTAGGGGCGCTATTGAATCGGGGCACAATTACGTAGCGGCGCTATTCAATCGCGCTCCTACGGCCCTAATGCACGCCGAAACCGGCAGGATTGGCGTGGGCGTACCAGAAGTGCCCATCTGGCGAGGTCCCGTGGTCAAAGATCACCTCAAACTGGCCCCAGATGGGATAGCCGCCATCCCTCCAGTATGGGCTGTTCTCCAATTCGGAGCCGACCCAGATGATCTTGTAGTGCCAGACCTCCCCACTGCCGCCCGGGACGCGGCCATTCCACTCGTTGGTGGTCCAGGCGTCTGGTCCCCAAGGCGCGCCGTGGAACCGGGCGTCATCCCAGGCTTTGGACCATTTCATCACCAGATGATCAGCGGCGTAGGTGGGGTCGCCCCAGACCTTGCCATCCAGAATGCGGTCCACGCCGTCGGCCGCGCCGACAAAAATGCGCGCTCCGTAGTTGTAGCCGAACTCGTCAAAGCCCGCGCCTGCGGGCGGTTTGGCGGCGACACTCGCCGCGGGGATGAGCACCAGGGCAACCACGGCCAACACAATCAGCAGTCTCCTCATGGCAATGCCTCCTTAATCGTAGATGGGCTTTTCACAGCAGGAGATTACGCAGCAGTAGATGGGCGAAGCGTTGACACACCACCTCCTTCCCACAGTCCAATGGCCGGCGGCCCGGCGACGTCCGTTGAGATAGACCCACGGGCTGCCCTATGTTCAGGCAGCACCGACCGGGGATGGGTGGCGGCAGCGGGCAGGACACGGTCTCGCCCGCATGTCTATTATACACAAGAATCGCCGAAATGTCGGTTAGAACTTGGTTTGAATTGACGGCCTGATGCGCATTTCCGGCATTCTTCGGCGGCGCAACGTCTCGCCCCCTTCGCGGTTTTCATGGTAGAATACGTTGCGCGGCGGACACTCAAGGAGGCACCATGAGCACACCGGTCTGGTTTGTGAAACTGCTGCAGAAGGTCTACCCGGCGCGGTTTGCCCTGGCCAAGGCGACCCATATTCGCCCCATCGGTCGGATCACCGATCGCCTGCTATTCCACGGCGACGACATCGTGTACCTGCCCAAGGACCGCGTCGTGCTGGAAGTCAACGCCCCGCTGGAGTCGCCCGACAGCGTGGTGCTGCCGTCGCAGGTGGTGGACCACTTCATCCGCCAGGCGCGCGTCCACTGGATTATGAACTTCTGCATCTGCCGCGTGTCGGAGAAGTGCAAGGATTACCCCATAGAGTACGGCTGCCTGTTCCTGGGAGAGGCGGCGCTGGGCATCAACCCGAAATTGGGCCGCCGCGTGTCGCAGGACGAGGCGCTGGACTACGTGCGCCGCTGTCGCGAGGCCGGCCTGGTGCACCTTATCGGGCGCAACAAACTGGACACGGTCTGGCTGAACATCGGCCCCGGGAGCAAACTGCTCACCATTTGCAACTGCTGCCCATGCTGTTGCCTATGGCGCATCCTGCCGCACCTCACGCCCGAAATTGGCAACAAGGTTGTGCGCATGCCCGGGGTGCAGGTGGCTGTGTCCGACCGCTGCGTGGGGTGCGGCGCGTGCGCCGAGGGGGTGTGCTTCGTGGACGCCATCCGCATGGTGGACGGGCGCGCGGTCATCGGCGTGGGGTGTCGCGGGTGCGGGCGCTGCGTGGAAGTGTGCCCCGCGCAGGCCATTGACCTGACCATCACCGACCCCACGTTTGTGCAGCAGGCCATCCAACGCATCACGCCGCTGGTGGATTTGTCGTAGGCTGCCGCCCGATATGACGCACGTCATGGCGCGCGGGGATGTCCAGTGGTATCCTTGAAACGCAAGCACTTGGAGCGCGCATATGGTTGAGCATACCGCAATCACCGAAACGACGTGCGTGGAGGACATGACGCAGGCGTACCCAGAGACGGCAGTCCTGCTGTTGAGGAAGGGCGTGCAATGCGTGGGGTGCTGGATCTCCCGCTATCACACCGTGGCCGACGTGGCGCACGAGTGGCACCTGGACCTCCCTCGCCTGCTCCGCGAGTTGAACGAACTGGTGGACGAGGCGCAGGGGGAGTAGCCGCCCGTTGTCGTTGCACCCCATAATGAACGCGAATCTACGCGAACGGAGAGACAGTATCCGCGGATTGCGCGGATTGCGCGGACGTGGGATAGACCCCGATGTAGGGCGAGCGGCCGGTCGCCCCTACATATGTGCCCGCTGTCAACCCGCCCATTGACACGCCCGCACCCTTGCGCTACAATGGGCTAGGCACCGGAAATACGGGATTCCCCAATCCCCATAGGAGGCAACCATGGACGAGGACCTGTACGCACGCCTGGCCGACGCCCTGAACCGCCTGCCCAACGGCTTCCCCCGGACTGCCACCGGCGTGGAATTGCGCATCCTGCAGAAGATCTTCTCGCCCGAAGAGGCCGCCCTGGCCGTGCAACTGCGCGGCGAGATGGAGCCGCTGGACTCCATCGCGGCGCGGCTGGGCATGGCGGAAGACGAGGCCCTTGCCCGGCTGAAGGCGATGGCGCGGCGCGGGCTGGTGTGGGGCGACAAGCACGAGGGCAAGCGCCGCTACCGATTGGCCCCCTTCGTCGTGGGCATCTACGAGGGGCATCTGGAGGAGATGGACCATGAGTTCGCCCACCTGTTTGAGGAGTACATGGCGGCGGGTGGCACGGCGGGCATCATGGGGCTCCAGCCGGCGCTGCACCGCGTGGTACCGGCGCGCGGAACGACCAAGACCGAGTGGATTCTGCCCTATGACGACGTGAAGGCGCTCCTGATGGGCGGCAAGACGTTTCGCGTGCGCGACTGCATCTGCCGCGTCCAGCAGAAACTCATCGGCAAGGGGTGCGACAAGCCGCTGCATACGTGCCTGGCGTTCTACGACATTCCCCTGCCGCCCTCGCCCGACGATGTTACCCTGGACGGGGCGCTGGCCCTGCTGGACATGGCCGAGGAGGCGGCGCTGGTGCACACGGTGAGCAACGTGGCGAAGGGCGTCAACTACGTATGCAACTGCTGCGGGTGCTGCTGCGGCATCCTGCGGGGCATCACGGAGTACGGCCTGGCCGATTCGGTGGCCGCCGCCAACTACTACGCGGTGGTGGACGAGGCGGCCTGCACCGGCTGCGGCATCTGCGAGAGCCGCTGCCAGGTGGGGGCCATCGCCGTGGGGGGCGGAGGGGTGGCCGTTGTGGAGCGGGCGCGGTGCATCGGGTGCGGGCTATGCGCCAGCGGCTGCCCCGAGGAGGCCGTCGCCCTGCACCTCAAGCCGGAGTCGGAGATCGTGCACCCGCCGGAGGATTTCGCCGCGTGGGAACGCGCACGGCTCCGCAATCGCGGGATGTTGTAGGGCGCGCCTGCGAAGCGTTTGCCATCGCCGTGAGCACATAGGACTGAACGGGAAGCCACAGGCTGGATCCTGCGAGTGCCCCATCGTGCAGAACTCATGCGCACAGGAGGTTTGCCCATGAACACGAATCCCTACCGCCTGCCCGAGAAGGGCATTCCCAAAGATGAAGTCCTCGCCGCCATGCGGGCGCTGCGCGAGAAGGACGTGAAATGGCAGGAGGGGCGCCTGTTCAGCCTCATCTATTACGCGGGCGAAGACATCACCGACATGCTGAAAGAGGCGGCCATGCTGTTCTTCTCCGAGAATGGCCTCAACCCGTCGGTTTTCCCCAGCCTGCGGCAGATGGAGGCCGAGGTGGTCGCCATGAGCGCTGACCTACTGGGGGGCGGCCCGGAGGCCGTGGGGAACATGACGTCCGGTGGCACCGAGAGCATTCTCCTGGCTGTGAAGACGGCGCGGGAATGGGCGCGGGCCCATCGCCCCGACATCCGCGAGCCGGAGATGGTCCTGCCGCTGACGGCGCACCCGGCCTTTGAGAAGGCGGCCCACTACTTTGACGTGAAGCCGGTGCGGACGGCCATCGGCCCGGATTTTCGCGCGGACCCCGAGGCGGCGCGCGCGGCCATCACCCCCCGCACGATTCTGATGGTCGGCTCGGCGCCGTGCTACCCCTTCGGCGTGGTGGACCCCATTGCGGAGTTGGCCGCCATCGCCCAGGAGCGCGGCATCCTGTTTCACGTGGATGCCTGCGTGGGCGGGTTCATGCTGCCCTTCGTGCGCAGGTTGGGCTACCCTGTTCCCGACTTTGACTTTCGCGTGCCGGGCGTTACGTCCATCTCGGCCGACTTGCACAAGTACGGCTATTGCGTCAAGGGGGCATCGGTGATTCTGTACCGCGATGCCGCGCTGCGCCGCCATCAGTTTTTCGCCTACACCGACTGGCCGGGGGGCATCTACGCCTCGCCGACGATGGCAGGGACGCGCCCGTCGGGGCCCATCGCGGCGGCGTGGGCCATCCTGCACTACCTGGGCGAGGAGGGATACACAGCGCTGGCGGCCCTGGTGATGGATACGGTGGGAAAAATCCGCGCGGGCGTGGAGGCGATTCCGGGCCTGCGCGTGCTGGGCAACCCGCACATGAGCATCATGGCGCTGGCGTCGGACACGCTGAACGTGTACGAGGTGGGCGACGAGATGGCCCTGCGCGGGTGGCACCTGGATCGCCAGCAGTTCCCGCCCAGTCTGCACGTTACGGTGATGCCGGTGCACGCGGAGGTGGCCGATACGTTTCTGCGCGATTTGGCCGAGGCGGCCGATGCGGCGCGACGGGTAACGCCGGCGAAGGTGCGCGACCGGCTGCTGGTGGGGCTGGCAAACGCGGCGGCGCGGGCGCTGCCCGAGGCGTGGGTGAGCCGCCTCATGGCAGGGGCGTCGGCGCTGCTGGGCAAGAGCGCCGGGTCGGCGTCGGGGCGCTCGGCGGCGATGTATGGGATGATGGGCACGCTGCCCAATCGCGGCGACCTGCACGAGTTGGTGCTGGACGTGCTGGACGGCCTCACCCGCGCGGGGAACCGTGAATGACCGTTGGTATCCACGGATTGCACAGATTGCACGGATGAGGCGGATGGACAAGAGAATCATTCGTGATTATCCGTGCTATCTGCGCTATCCGTGGATGAACTGCGTGGATTCGCGTTATTCGCGGTTATTGTACCTAATTGTACCTAAAGGAGGCGGAGATGACGACGGCACAGGAGAGGCCGCTGGGGCGGCTGGTGAAACTGGTCTACGGCTCGGGCGAGTGGAGTTACGCATCCTTCGGCACATTGCGGCAGATTTTCTACGCCATCTTCCTCACCGACGTGGTGGGGCTGGACGCGCGGCTGGCGTCCTTCGCGGCGCTCATTGGCATCATCTGGGATGCCGTGAACGACCCGCTGGTGGGCGTGCTGACAGACCGGGCGCGCACCCGGTGGGGGCGGCGCAGGCCATTCCTGCTGTGGTTCGCCATCCCGTTCGGGCTGGGATTCCTGGCCCTGTGGTGGGCGCCGCCGTGGGAGAGCCAGGCCGCCCTGTTCCTGACGTGCATGTTGGCCTATATGCTCAGCGACACGTTCCAGACGCTGGTGTCGGTGCCGTATGCGGCGCTGACGCCGGAGATCGCGCCGGACTACGATGAGCGCACCAGCGTTACGGGCTATCGCATGTTTTTCAACCTGCTGGCGTCGCTGGTAACGGCGGTGGCCGCGCCGATGGTGGTGAAGAGCACGCTGGCGGCGGGGGGCACGCTGCAGCAGGGATACATCACCGTGGCGGCGATGTTCGGCGGGCTGGCCGTCATCCCCTGGCTGCTCATCTTCGCCGTCGTCCGCGAGCGTCCGCGAACCGCCGCCCAGATGGCCGAGCCGATTTCCTTCGGCGAGTCGGTGCGGTCGGCCTGGGCCAATATCCCCTTCCGCTTCGCCACCGGCATCTACATGCTCAACTGGATTACCTTTGACCTGGTGGCGCTGATGTTGCCCTATTTCCTCACCTACTGGGTGTCGCAGGGCAACCTGGTGGCGTCGCTGAACGTGCTGGGCGACACGATGGCCATTGAGTCGGTGGTGCTGGGCCTGCTGCTCATCACGGCGGTGGTGTCGCTGCCGTTCTGGACGTGGCTGGCGCGGAGGTTGTCCAAGCGCACGGCCTATATCATCGCCATGGCGTTCTGGGCGGTGGTGCAGTTGGTTACGCTGCTGGTACGCCCGTTCCAGACCGGGTTTGTGCTGGCGCTGGCGGTGATGGCGGGCATCAGCGTGGGGACGGCGCACGTGTTGCCCGACGCCATCTTCCCCGACGTGCTGGAATGGGATGAATTGCGCACCGGCAAGCGGCGCGAGGGGATTTACTACGGCATCAAGAACTTCGTGCGGAAACTGGCGGGCGCGGCGGCTATCTTCCTGGCGCTGCAGGTGCTGGGGTGGTTCGGGTATCAGAGCCCGCCCGAAGGGGTTACGCAGTTCGCGCAGTCGGCGTCGGCGCTGGGAGCCATTCGCTTCATGGTGGGGCCGATGGGTGCGATTCTGTTGTGCGCGGCCATTGCGGTAACGTGGTTCTACCCCATCACGCGGGAGCGCCACGCGCGGATTCGCCGCCTGCTGGCCAAGCGCAAGGCGCGGCTGGAGGCATAGGGGGCGAAGGGCGCGCGAGGCGGGTCGGCTGCGGGGATGTAGAGCCTTGCCTCGCGCGCTACGTC
>JBBIHX010000113.1:0-9574 GCA_037446815.1 Caldilineae bacterium
TGGGCAGATTTTGACAGGGAGGGGGAGTTGTGGTATAAAAGCATTGTACCGTAATCTGATAACGTGTATCGTATTCCGATACAACGTCTTGTACTCCGATAGGTCATATCAAGATTGACCAGCCCTGGCCAGCGGTGACCGGTCCAGTGTCGCACACACCCGACAAGGAGCGAGAACGATGGCGTTGCTTAAGGTCCAAGGCCTCACCAAGTCCTTTGGGGGCCTTACGGCGATCCGGGATGTTGACCTGGAACTCCAACAAGGCGAGATTCTCGGACTCATCGGCCCCAACGGCTCCGGCAAGACGACCCTCCTCAATCTTATCACCGGCTTCCTCAAACCCACCAAGGGCACGGTTCACTACCTGGGAGAAGACATTACCGGCCTTCCCCGATTCAAGATCGCGCAGAGAGGCATCGCGCGCACCTTTCAGTTGACCAAGTCGTTCCTGGACTTCACCGCCCTGGAGAACGTGATGGTGGGCCGCGCATACGGGCAGCAGCCCGCCAAGAACCTGGCGCAGGCGGCCGACGAGGCGCTGGAGATTCTGGAGCGCGTCGGGCTTCGCGACAAGGCGCATGTGAAAGCCAGGAACCTGACCCTGATGCAGCGCAAGAGGCTGGAACTGGCCCGTGCATTGGCGACAAGACCGCGCCTTCTCCTGCTGGATGAGTTGATGTCGGGGCTGAACCCCGGCGAGACCGAAGAGGCCATGGCGCTGATTCGCCAGATTCGCGATTCCGAGATCACACTCATCGTTGTGGAGCACATCGTCAAGGCGATTGTGGGGCTGTCGGACCGCATCGCAGTCCTCAACATGGGCGAGAAGATTGCCGACGGCGCGCCCGCTGATGTGTGCGTGGATCCGCACGTCGTAGAATGCTATCTGGGGAAGGCGATATGCTTGAAGTAGTGGGAATTGACGCTGGATACAAGGATTTGCAGGCCCTCTGGGGAGTCTCGCTGCGGGTGAATGAGGGCGAACTGGTTGCCCTTGTTGGCCCCAACGGCGCGGGCAAGACGACGACGCTGAAGGTCATCAGCGGCCTCATCCGACCGACGGCAGGCAACGTGCTCCTGGACGGGCATTCGCTCATCAAAGAGCCGCCGCACAAGATTGTGGAACTGGGCGTCTCCCAGGTTTTGGAGGGCGGACGGGTCTTTACGGGCCTGACGGTGATGGAGAACCTGGAACTGGGGGCGTTCAGCGCCAAGGCGCGGAAGGGTAGGGCGGAGAATCTGGAGCGCGTGTTTGCCCTGTTCCCGCGACTCAAGGAGCGGCAGCGCCAACGCGCCGGTACCCTCAGCGGGGGCGAGCGCCAGATGTTGGCCATCGGTCGGGCCTTGATGTCCAACCCGCGCATCCTTCTGCTGGATGAACCCTCCTTCGGCCTGGCGCCGCTTCTGGTAGAGCAGATATTCCGCATGATCACGGAGATCAACAAGCAGGGCGTTGCCGTGCTCTTGGTGGAGCAGAACGTGCGCGCCGCCCTGGAGCTGACCCAAAGGGCGTACGTGATTGAGAACGGTCGGGTGGTAGGTGAGGGAAGCGGGGAGGCTCTCCTGTCGTTTGAATCCATTCGCAGCGCATATCTAGCGTAGAAGGGAAAGCGAGGTCTCTATGCTGTCGGCTGTGGCGCAGAACGTGGTCTTTGGGCTACTGGTTGGCGGCCTTTACGGGCTGGCGGCCGTTGGCCTCTCCCTGGTTTTCGGCGTTACCAAGTTCCTCAACGTGTCCCACGGCGAACTTCTGATGCTGGGCGGGTATGCCGCCTTCTGGATGTACACGCTGTTCCGTGTGGACCCCTTTTTCGGGCTTCCTCTTGTCGCAGTGCTTCTCGTGATCCTCGGGTTCATCCTGTACCGGCTGGTCTTCGTTCGCATGACGAAACTCAATGACGAGAGCAAGATTCGGAACACGATGCTGGTGGGGTTTGGGCTCGGAATCATCTTCCAGAACGTTGCGCTTCGCCTGTGGAGTGCTGACCAGAGGGGTATCACCACCACCTACTCGTCCCAAGTGCTGAAGTTCCTCGGCGTGCGGTTCCCCGTGGTGCGGGTGGCGAGCTTCCTCATCGCGCTGGTTGTCCTGGTCGCACTGCACCTGTTTCTCAAGCGAACCTATCTTGGGAAGGCGATACGGGCCACGGTGCAGGACTGGGAGGCGGCCGCGCTGCTGGGCATCGGCACCGAACGGGTCTATCTCATCTCCTTCGTCATGGGCGCGGGCCTGGCGGGGTTGGCGGGCGCGCTGGTGAGCGTGGGGTATTCCATTGAGCCGAGCATGGGGCTGGAGTGGACGCTCACGTCTCTCATCGTCATGGTGCTGGGCGGCCTTGGGAGTTTTGTGGGGACATTCGTGGCGGGGCTGCTGCTGGGGGTTACTCAGTCGCTTACGTTTCTCTGGCTGGGGGGCACCTATCGGGAGGTCGTTGCGCTGTTGTTGTTCCTTCTGGTCCTCGTTGTCCGACCGCAGGGCCTATTCGGTGTCAAGGAGGGCTAGCCGGTGACTGGAAAGCGAGTTCTCTCTGTTGGCCTCATCCTTCTCGTCATCGCGGCGCTGGTTGCTCTGCCCATCTTCGTGAAGATGGAGAGCACGATCAACCTCGCGATTCTGGTTGCGCTTTACGTGTCTCTGGCTTCCAGTTGGAACATTCTGGGGGGCTACACGGGGCAGACGAGCCTGGGGCATGCGGCGTTCTTCGGCATCGGGACGCTGGCCACGCGCATCCTGTGGTTGTCGGGATGGCCTCTGTTGGTCAGCATACTGGTTAGCGGCGTCATCGCCGTGGTGTTTGCCCTGATCATAGGGGCGCCGGCCTTCAAGTTGAGGGGGGCCTACTTCGCCATCGGGACCCTGGCCCTGGGGCAGGTTCTCTACGTCATCGTTGGGGACCGATGGCCCATGATCACGTCCTTGCCGTCCGAGCGCCTTGCCACATACGACCTTGTGCCTCGGTACTACCTCTTCTTGGCCGTCGCGTTGCTGACGATTGGGGCGGCGTATCTGTTGGTGCATTCCAGGCTGGGGTTGGGACTGATGGCGGTGCGGGAGGAGGAAGACGCGGCGGAATCGCTGGGGGTGAGCGCGCTTCGGCACAAATTGCTGGCTTTGAGCGTAAGCGCCTTCTTTGCGGCGGCCACCGGCGGCGCGTTTGCCTACTATCACGTGGGGTACTATCCGCAGTTGCCGTTTGGGCCCATCTGGAGTTTTGATTCGGTTACCATCGCGTACATCGGCGGGACAGGCACGATTATCGGGCCTATTGTGGGGGGCGTGTTCTACGTTCTGCTCAAGGAACTGCTCTCGCTGAAATTCGTTGAAATCCACCTGACCATATTCGGCGTGCTGTTCGTTTTGGTTGTCATGTTCCTGCCCGGAGGCTTGGTGGAGGTTTGGTCCAAGATTCGTGGGCTCTTGTCCCGAGTCTCACAGAAGCGGAAACCTACGCCAGTCGCGCAGCAGGGCAGTTGAGGAGGGCCTTGCTGTGGAAATCGGTGCGCATCTTTACACGAGGAGAGGAGGTTGCCTATGCGATGATTGCGTCAACCCCGAGAAGACCGACGAACAGCGATCTCAGTTTTGAACCATGCTAGAGGAGGAGTGGCGATGAAATCCAAGATGTACCTTGTGATCGTAGCAGCGGTTGTAACCAGCCTGCTGCTGGGCGCGTGCGCGACGCCTGCGCCGACGGCAACGCCGACCAAACCACCGGCCCAGCCGACAACCCCACCGGCCCAACCGACGACACCGCCGGCCCAGCCGACGGCCACAAAGCCCAAACCGCCCGAGTTCATTGAAGTCGGCGCGGTCGTTCCGCTCACCGGGCGGTTCGGCTCTCTGGGCGCCATGGTCAAGCCCGGCTACGAATTCGCCGTGGCTGACATCAACGCCGCCGGCGGCATCTACGTGAAAGAGTACGACGCGAAGATCCCCATCCGCCTCACCATCTACGACGACGAGTCGGATCCCACCAAGACGGTGAGCAAGATGGAGACCCTGTTCTCGGAGAACAAGATCGTGGCCTACCTGGGTGGCGCAGGCAGCGATATGCACGCGGCTGCGGCTCCCATCGCTGAGAAGAACAAGGTCCCGTATCTGGGGATTGCGTTCGCGCTGTACCAGATTCACCAGAAGGGCTATAAGTACCTGTTCTCTCCGTTCCCCAAGTCGCCCGCGCAGACGCGCGACGTGTTTGAGGTCTTGAACACGCTGCCCGCCGATCAGCGCCCGACGAAGATTGCAATCTTCCAGGAGAAGACGGACTGGGGCATTGAACTCGCCAATCTGTGGAAAGAGAATGCCGCCAAGTACGGGTACACCATCGCGGTCCACGAGGAGTACACGCCGAAGGCTAGCGACTTCTCGGCGCTGATCCTGAAGGCAAAGGATGCTGGGGCCGATGCGCTGTTCTGCGTGCCCACCATGCCCGACGGCATCACGCTGTTCAAGCAGATGGCCGAATTGGGGTGGACGCCCAAGTTCAGCCTGGTGATTCGCGCGCCCGAGAACGTGCAGTGGTCGCAGACGCTCGGCAAGATCGGCGACTACGCCACAATGTTTGCGGGCTGGCACAACGGCGAGAAATTCCCCGGCGTGGCCGAACTGAACGCCAAGTATCAGGCGCAGTTTGGGCGGCCTGCCGACCTGCTCACCGGCCCGGCCTACGCTTGTGTGCAGATTCTGGCGGACGCCATTGAGCGCGCGGGCACGCTGGACCGAGACGCAATCCGCGATGCCATTGCGGCGACCAACATGATGACCGTGATCGGCCCGGTTACCTTCAATGCCGATGGCACGGGCAATGTGGTGAACCCGCTCTCGCAGTGGCAGAACGGCAAGTTGGAGTTGGTGTGGCCAGCCGATCAGGCTACCGCGCCTCTGGCCTATCCCGCTGTTCCGTTTGACAAGAGGTAAGAGACCGACAGGGTAAGCAGACGGTTGCCTGCGGCGGTGTGTAGCCCCGCGGGGGTGAATCATCGCCGCAGGCCCCGCCCACGGGAATTCTGTGGACAGACGCTGATTGAGCCCAGGAGAAGACTGATTCCATGCCCGGTATCCGTCGCGTGGACGTGCCCACCAACCGAATCACGGATGCAATCCAGCGGATTGACATGCGCAATACGGCCTACGGCCTTGCCACTCGGGGCGAGTACGGGCCGGTGGTGCAGCGGCACATGCAGCGCACACTGCCCGAGAAGTATCCGCTGTCGGCGGCGCAGAAGGACATCGTGGACTACATGGCCGCGATGGCTGCCAACCCTGTCGCGCCGCAGATCGCGCCGGTCCCGGCCGACCCGGAAGCGCTATCGCGCCACATGAAGGCCGTATGCCGATTCATGAAGGCCGATGCCGTGGGCATCTGCCGAGTCCCAACGTATGCGTACTACAAGTGCGACAAGCAGGGGAACCCGATAGAGCCCGCATTCCCGAATGCCATCATGATCGCCATGCGCAAGGACTGGGCAACCGTCCGCGCGTCCACGGGCAGGGACTGGATCGGAGACCCGGTTTCGTTTCAGGCGTATACGCACCTGGCGCTGGTTGCCGAGATCGTCGCCAACTATGTCAGGCGCTTGGGCTGGAACGCTTCGGCGCAGTACGGGCCGTCGTTCGTGAACCGCTACTCGGTGCTGCTGCCGCCGCTGCTTCTGTGGGCCGGCCTCGGTGAAATCAGCCGGGCGGGCATCGTGCTCAGCCCGACGCTGGGGCTGGGGTTCAAGGCGGCCGCCGTTCTTACCGACATGCCGCTGGCCCCCGACAAGCCCATAGACTTTGGGCTCCAGCGTTTCTGCCAGACTTGCCACATCTGCGCGGACAATTGTCCGAGCCATGCGATTCCCAGGGGCGACAAGGTTCTGTACAACGGCTACGAGACGTGGAAACTGGACACGCAGCGGTGCGCGAGTTTCAATTTCACCAACGCCAAAGGCACGATGTGTAACCGGTGCGTCAAGGTGTGCCCGTGGACGGCGCCATCGGTCTGGCCCTACAACGTGGTGCATCGTCTGGGGATGGGTTCGCGGCTGATGCAGCGCGTCGCGATCCGCCTGGCGGGCCTTCTGGACACGAACGGCGCTCGGCCGCACGAGAAGTGGTGGTATGACCTGGAGGATGTCGGGGATCGCCTAGAGTGGCGTGGCAACGGCTAGGAGGCAGAAGTTTCATCGTTTGGAATCATTCGTTGAGTGATTTGTTGATTACCGAGGTTGCGCAGTGGGTGCCCACGATTCGCCGCGTCCATTCGGGCGGGCGCCGACCTGCGCAGGCCCGCGGTTCATTCTCAGAAATCAGTTTGTATGGAGGTTGCGATGACGGAAACATACACGTTGGCGGAAGCCACCATGAAGGTTATCCAGGACCGCCGGAGCATCCGCTCCTTCACCGACGAGCCGGTGTCCGAAGAGGCCATCCGGATGATCCTGGAGGCAGCGCGACAGGCCCCGTCGGGTGAGAACGCCCAGCCGTGGCGGTTCATCGTGGTGCGGGATGCCGAGACGCGTAAGGCGCTCGGAGCCATTGGCGGGGGAGGCAGCGGCCGCCGCTTCACGGCCGAGTTTGTTACCAAGAAGATGCAGGAGCGTTTCGCGGGTCTTCAGGACGAAGAGAAGAAGAAGGCGGCCTTTGAGAAATTGACGTCCGGCAATGTTTCGGCGTTTCTGGCCGACGCGCCTGTGGATATCGTGGTGTGCGGGCGCAAGAACGTTTGGGACTTGCCCTACGACACCTCGGCGGCCATTGAGAACATGCTGCTGATGGTAACGGGGCTTGGCCTGGGCGCGTGCTGGGTCATTGCGCCGTGCATTGACGTGCGGGACGAGGAGCGGCTGCATAAGTTGCTCAACGTCCCCGACGACATCAAGATCGTGAGCATTATCGCCATCGGGCACCCGACCCGGCCGCATCGCCCGCGACCGCGCTTGCCGCTGCACGAATTGGTCTACAACGAGGTCTGGGGGACCCCGTACTACAAGGAGGAAGCATGACACGCGAGAATCTGCCCAGCGATTACGCGAATAGCGTCATCTACGAGATTCAAAAGGCATTTTGGGATGAGCGCGGCAACGGCGCCCGATTCCGGCTGACGACGGTGGGGCGCGAGTACTTCTCGGACAAGTGCCTGGCCCAAATCCACGGCGAATCGGTTGGCGAGATTGTGCAGGGCATTGGCAAGGCTCTCGCCGAGGAGGGCATCGCAGCGGGCATGTCCTACGAGGAAGAGGATCGCATCGTGCGGCTGAAAATCCCCGGCTGCCTGCATCAAAGCGTGGAGCGCCGATTCCTCGCCGCCGGAGCCGAGCCGCTAATGTGTGTCCCCGCGAACCTGGTGGTGCTGGCGGTGGAGGCGGTGCTGAAGCGCCCGGCGGAAATCGCGGAAATCAAGGTCGGCGACGACGGCTGCGAGGTTACGCTCGTTCTGTTTGAACCGCGGCCGGGACTGTAGACACGGAGGATAAGAGGCATGGACAAAGTCGTTACTCTCTCCGAAGCGGTTGCGTCCATTCCGAGCGGCGCTCATGTGGCGCTGTCGGGCTTCGCCATCACCCGGGCTACCATGGCCTTCGCTGCCGAAGTGCTGCGGCAGGGCATCCGCGACCTGACGGTGTCGCAGTGCGTCGGGGCGATGGACGCGGACCTGCTGGTGGGCGGCGGCGCGGTCTCCCGCATCCTGTATGGCGGCGGCTCGCTGGACCGCTTCGGCCGCCTGGCCTGCGTGAACCGCGCCATTGAGGAAGGGAGCATCGTCGCCGAGGAATACAGCAGCCTCTCCATGGTGTTCCGCTACATGGCGGGGGCGCTGGGGTTGCCCTTTGTGCCCATTCGGTCGTTGCGCGGCTCCGACACGCTGGCGCATCTGGAGGAGGTCGCCCCGTCGGCCACAGCCTACGTGGACGACCCGTTCACCGGTGACCGCTGGCTGGCCCTGCGGCCGCTGAATCCCGATGTGGCGGTGGTGCAGGTGCAGGTGGCCGACCCGGAGGGCAACGCGTGGATTTACGGCCCGCGATGGGACAACGAGGAGCAGGTCAAGGCCAGCAAGCGAACCATCGTCATCACGGAGCAATTGGTGCCGACGGAAGTCATCCGCCGCGATCCCGAGCGCACGGTGATTCACGGGTTCCGCGTGTCGCACGTGGTGCGCCTGCCGTTCTCGGCGCACCCGACAGCCGTGTACCGCGCCTATGACTACGACGCGGATCACATCCGCCTGTACGCGGAAGCCGCGAAGACTCCCGAAGGGATGCGCGCGTATCTGGACAAGTACGTGTACGGCGTCAAGGATCACTGGGAATACCTGGAACTCCTCGGCGGGGTGCGGCACCTGACGAAACTGGCCGCGGATCCCATCCTGGGCTACTGATGGAGGCACTGGACATGAGCGAAGATGTTGCATATACTCCATTTGAATTGATGGCGGTGGCCGGCGCTCGCGAACTCAAGAACGGGGAGATCGTGGCCGTTGGGCTGGGGCTGCCCGTCGTGGCCACTTTCCTGGCGAAGCGCACCCACGCGCCGGACATTACCATCATGTTTGAACTGGGCGTGATTGACCCCGAGCCGATCCATACGGGCGTGGGGCTGGCAGACCCTCGGGTCTGGTACCGCGCCAAGGTGCTGAGCAGTTTCGTGGATATGCTGGGGTCGGTGCTGCACGGCGGGCGCGTGGACGTGGGCTTCCTGGGCGGACTGGAAACCGACGCCTATGGCAACCTGAACACGACGCTCCTCGGCGACCCGAAGGGCAAGTTCCGGCACTTCGTGGGGAGCGGCGGGGCGAATGACATTGCGTCGTCCTCGCGCCGAACGATTATCATCATCCGGCACGAGGAGCGCAAGTTGAAAGAGGCGGTGTCGTTCATCACCAGCCCTGGATACATCCGAGGCGACGGGCAACGCGCCCAGGCGGGCCTGACGGGCGGGCCGAGCCGCGTCATCACCGACAAGGCCATCTTCGGGTTTGACCCCGAGACCAAGCGCATGACGCTGCTGTCCATCCACCCGGGGTGCGCGCTGGAGGATGTGCTGGGGACGATGGGGTTCAAGCCCATCGTGCCCGCGCATGTGCCCTTCACGGAGCCGCCGACGCCCGAGCAGGTGCGCATCATCCGAGAAGAGATTGACCCCGAGGGGATTTACTCCGGCTAGGGGACGCGCGTGTGAGTCTATCAAGGAAGAGACGATTATGCCTTACGTGGTAACCGACAAGTGTGAACAGTGTGGCATCTGCGTGGCAGGATGTCCGGTGGGCGCCATCACCGAAGAAGCCACCAAGTCCGAGATCCACCCGGATATCTGCATAGAGTGCGGCACGTGCCACGACAATTGCCCGTTTGAGGCCATCATCTTCGTGGAGGAGGAAGAGGTCGCGGATAGCGGCGCGGTGGGCGCGGCCAAAGGGGCGTAGAGCGACGCCGTTCGCTTTCGGCTTGGGGCAGTTGCGGCCGACCGCGCGGTTCAATTAAGGGTAGGTGGTGCAGAGTCCTCGCCGGGTCATCTGCGCCTTCCTATGTGGACGCCACCCTGGTTGTTGGGGTGGCGTCCATGCTTCGGCGGGAGATTCCTCGCGGCTTC
>JBBIHX010000114.1:0-9551 GCA_037446815.1 Caldilineae bacterium
GAGAGGGCTGGGGTGAGGGGAAAGTCCCTCGTTCCCCCTCTCCGCTGGCGGAGAGGCACATGCGCGGAGGCGCGCGGTGTCGCCGGAGTCTAGAGCCTCGGGCTGAGCGCATGAAGCCTTGCGGGCTCGGCTCCCTCAGCGCGGGGGTTTAGCCCCGCGCGGTATGCGGCGCGGAGAGGGCTACGTGCGACCCACCTCGGAGGTACGTCGCATGTTGTACCCCGTCCGTCACTGCGGGCGAAGCGAATCAACCTTTCGGCTCAACAGGAGCCCATGAAGAGAGGAATGCTGTAGAATCGGCCCGACCGGCCGGGCGGCGCGCCTACTTCCCGTTGCGCCGCGTGTCCTCGCCGTTCCAGTCGGCCCCGATGAGGCCCATCTGCCGCGCCTGCTCCCACGTCAGGCCGCTGAAGACCTCGCTGCCCGTCTCCTCGGCCGCCTGCCACAGTTCCCGCTCCCAGTCGTCCAGGGCAGGCGCGGGGGCGGAAGCCGTCGCGGGCGCGGCCTCGGGGTGCGACGGTTCGCGGGCAGGGGTCTCAGGTGGTGCGGGCGGCTCCGGCGGCCTGGCCACTGCAACGACCGACTCCACCAGTTTCAGCAGTTCGGCGACGGCCTTCCGCGTCAGCACCCAAACCATGCCGATCTTGCCCGTCTGGGCCGTCTTGGAGAAGATGAGGGTGAGGAAAAGGTACTTGCCGATGTTGGCCGCGTACAGGTCATACCACACGCCATCGTGATAGTTCAGGTCAAAGGCCGCGCTATCGCCCAGGTACCAGCCGATTTCCGCCGCGGCGGCGAACCACTTGCCCACGAACAGGGCCAGCGTCTCCAGGTCAAACCCCACGGTCATGCCCACGCGCGCCAGGATATTCCCTTCTCGGTCCGAGATGAAGGCGCACTCCGCACCGGCCTCGGCGTGCAGTTGCCGAAGCCGCTTCGTCAGCAGCGCAATCTGATCCACCGTGAGTGCCAGTTTCGGCTGTTCCTGCTCCTCAATCACGATTCCGTTCCCTCCATGCCGCGCGATAGGGCCGCAGGTTCTCGCTACCACTCGGCCTGCGCCCGCTCCCGCACAACCCTATCGTACACGCTCAGCGTCTGTTCGGCAATTCGCAGCCAGTTGTATTGCTCCTTCACCATGCGATAGGCCGCCTCTGCCCGCTGGCGCGCCCAGTCTGGCTCCTGCAACGTGTGCACAATGCCCCACGCCAGCGAGTCGGGATTCCCTGGGTACACCGTGATGCCGGTCTCGGCATGCTTGACCACCTCGGCCAGCCCGCCCACCGCCGACACGACCACCGGCGCGCGGGCTGCCATCGCCTCCAGCGCCACGATGCCGAACGGCTCGTACAGGCTGGGGAACACGACGCAATCCGCCAAAGCGAACAGTTTGTTCCGGTCCACGTCGGAGATGAACCCCGTGAACAGCACCTTGCTGCCGAGGCCGCGCTCCTGCGCTCTGTGCCGCAGTTCACCCAGCATGCCGCCCGTCCCCGCGATGACGAATTTCGCATCCGGAAAACCGGCCAGTACCTTCGGCACCGCGTCCAGCAGCACGTGCACGCCCTTCTCGTACACAATGCGCCCCACGTAGAACACGATGCGCTCGTGGGGCAGCGCGAACCCCTTTCGGAACTCGCGCAGGTCCGCGCCGCGCCACTGCTCAAACGGAGCCGTATTCACGCCGTTAGGGATTATGTCAATCTTGTCCGTGGGCACATGAAAGTACGTTTGCACTTCCCATGCCATGTACTGGCTACAGCAGATGACGCGCCACGCCTCATACGTGAGCCACCATTCCACGCTGTGGATAGATTGCTGCAGGTCGTTGTACAAGTGCCCGTGATTCCGCCCCATCTCCGTCGCGTGGATGGTTGCCAGGAGCGGCGTCTTGTGGGCGTGCTTCAGCCGTTCGCCCGCGAAGGCCGCGAGCCAATCGTGGGCGTGGATGACGTCAAATCCCCCGACGCGCCGCCACAGGTCCTCGGCAACATCCCCCAGGCGCACGTTGGTTCGCTCGGCCGCGTCGTGCACATCGTCAAACGGGCCTTCGGGCGGCGCAACGCGGTACACGTGCAGGTTGCCGCCATGCTCCTCCGCGGCGCCCCCCATCCATGCGGGCGTAACGATATGGACCTCGGCCCCCTGCTCGGCGAGAGCGGGAGCCAGTTCCATGACGTGCTTCCCCAGCCCGCCCACCACGTGCGGCGGGTATTCCCATGAGAACATCAGAACCCGCATGTTGCCCGTTACCGTCCTCGTCCTGTCCTGCTTCGTCGGCTGTGGTGGTCGCCTAGAACGCCCGCGGCCGCCGACGGCTCCCTTTGCAGCCGCCTTGTGCTCACATCACGGCTTCCGAGATGCCGCAAGCCTCACAGCCTCAAGGCCCATCTCGGTGCGCGTCCCATCGTCCCTGAACGCGACATGCCCCGTTAGGCCCGGCCAATCGGTCTGGCGCAGCGCACGCGCCACGCCCGCGCGGGTCAACTCCCCGGCCCCAGCCGCTCGCTCCATTGCGGCCAGGAGCACGTTCGTTGCGTCGTACACCACCGGCGCAAGGGATCCGGGCTCCGCACCGGCCAGCGCCGCGTACCGCTCTCGGAACCGCTCCCACGCGGCCGTGTCGGTTCGCGCCGCAACCCGTGCGATCCACACACCCCCCGCGGCGTCGCCGGCCAGCGCCAGAAACACATCGCCGCCCAGGTCGCTGCCGCCCACCAGCGGAACGCCCTGCCCCGCGTAGGCTTTTGCCCATTCGGCGGCGCGGTCAGGCGGCCCGTCCAGCACTACCGCCTGCGCCTCGGGCGGCACGCGCTCGCCCGGCGCCACGACCATCGCCCACCACGCGCTCAGCGTGAGCCACTCATCGCCCCCGCCGATGACCGCCAGGCGCGCCCCCGTGCCCACGCCCGCCCCCTGCACTGCCGTCAACGCCTCGTGCAGGTAGGATGTCCCCGCGAAGAACACCCAACCCGGATGCGGATTGCCCGTGTATGCCGTTGGCGACACCAGCGGCAGGCCCAGCCTCGCGTACTCCGCCAGCGCCGCGTCGGTCGTGTGGCGCAGGGTGTGGCCTACGACTCCGAGCACATCCGCGTCTGCGGCCAGTTCCGCCGGCTGCGCGCGGGCTTGTGTCGCGCTCCCCGACTCGTCCAGCGCGACCAGTTCCACGGGATGGCCGCCCACGCCGCCGCGCTCGTTCCACTCGGTCAGCGCCGCCTTCGCCGCGTACAGCGCCTCGTACCCGCAACTGCGGTACAGCCCCTCAAAGGAGCCGACCAGCCCTATCTTGACCACGCGGGGAATCGGCGCTGCGGTGCGACACCCGGCAAGCCCGGCCATGGCAACGGCAAGCGCGCAGAGCACTATGCCCCTGAAAACCCCAGACCCTGGCCTATTATACACCGTTTTGCCGCCCGCGTCCACAGACTTACGTAAAGATTCGCAAATGTTCGCTCTCGGAGAGCGTCATCAGCGCCGGTACTTCGCCTGATTCTCCAGATGCTCTTCAAATGTGCGGCTGAACACGTGCGAACCGTCGCCCTTGACGTCATTGCGCACGAAGTACAGGTAGTCTACGCTGGCGGGATACAGCACGGCCCGAATTGCCTCCAGACCCGGGTTGCAAATCGGCCCGGGCGGCAACCCCAGGTGCGTGTACGTGTTGTACGGCGAATCCACCGACTGATAGTCCTCGGCCGTCAGCGGATTCCACCAGCGGCCCGTGTTCGGGTTGAACCCCATGGCATACTGCACCGTCGGGTCCGCGCCCAGGTACATGCCCGCTTCCAGGCGATTCAGGTACACCGCCGCGATGATGGGCCGCTCATCGGGCACCACTGCCTCCCGCTCCACGATGGCCGCAAGCGTGAGCACCTCGTAGAGCGACATCCCTTGCTCCTGCGCCCTGGCGCGCAGTTCGGGCGTAACCCTGCGGTCAAAGGTAGACAGCATCAGCGAGATCACCTCGCGCGCCCCGTAGGACGGCCCGATGCGGTACGTGTCGGGAAACAGGTACCCTTCCAGCGACGCGCCCGCCGGGCGATCTCGCAGAAACGCGAACTCCGGCCAATCCTGTGACGCCAGCGCGATGAATTCGGAGCGGGAAGCGATGCCGCGCTCCTCCAGGTACTCGGCGATCTGCTCCAGCCGCCAGCCCTCGGGAATCGTGATGCTCGTCTCGCGCAGGCGGCCGTGCTGCAGGCGCTCGGCGATCTCCACCATCGTCATCGCCGGCGACAGTTCGTACTCCCCCGCCTCCAGGCGGTTCGCCAGGTCGTAGTAGCGCACCAGCATCCGGAACAGATCCGCGTCCGTAATCAGTCCCGCCTGCTGCAATTTGGCCGCGATGTCCGCCGCCGTCTCGCCGGGCTCCACCGTGAACGGCGTCGGCTTGCCCTGCGGATTCGCCGGCGTTTCCAGATCCGCCTGGCGCAATTGCAGGTACAGGCCGATGAGTTGCCTCTCCACACCCCCCGCGTCGGGCGTGGGCAGGCTGCCCACATCCACCATCGGCCCGGCTGTCATCTGCTTCCAGACCAGATACCCGCCCCCCACGAACAGTGCGACAATCGCCAAAAGCGCCACCACAAATACGAGCACGCGCAGTGTCTTTCTCACCCTTGCCCTCGCATGTGATCAAGATAACTTTGCAGAATCAGAATCGCCGCGGCCACATCCACCCGTTGGCGGCGTTTGCGCCCGCTCACCCCCGCCTCCTGCATACGCCGGTCGGCTTCCAGCGTGGAAAGCCGCTCATCCCACAGCACAACGGGCACCGACGCGCGGGCGCGGAGCGCCTCCACAAAGCGCTCGGTCTCCTCGGCTTGCGGCCCGGGCTCGCCCGACATGGACAGCGGATAGCCCACAACGATGCGCTCGGCCCCCAGCGTCTCTACCAGCCGCTGCACCGCCTCCACGTCCTTGGTCAGCGACGTTCTCTGGACAACCTGCACGCCGCTGGCCAGAAACCCCGTCGGGTCGCTCGCCGCCACGCCGATGCGCCTGCGGCCCACGTCCAGCCCCACGATAATCACGGCGTCTCTCCGGGGAGCGGAGCGCGCAAGGTCATGCGCATGGACAGCAACGGCAGTCGCCCCAGCCAGGCATTGCGCAGGCGGATTTCGGGCAGCGACTCCAGCCCCAGTTCGGACTGCAGGTATTGCGCCGCCCAGGATGCCGGTTTCCCTCGGATGGCGTTCAAGATGCCCGCTTCATCCACCACAGGGGCAGCCGTTCCTGCCGCCTCCATGACGAACACCACACGCTGATCCTCCACGCCCTTCACCTCCGTGGGGCGGAATTGCAGCGTCCGCGGCACCAGCGCCATGCCCGCAGGCACCTTCCGCTCCAGCGCTTCCAGGGCCAGCGCGTTGGCGTCCTTCCCGCTGATGGCCAGGGCCTTCACCACCACGATCATGTCCAGCGTCAATTCCTCGGTCGGCTCATCGATGAACTTGTCGTACACCTCGCTGATGGGGATGGCAACCATCGTCTCGGGCAGGAGGAACTCCTGCTCCTGCAACTCATCGCGGAGCATCAGATAGGCCTCCTGCTGGATGCGCTGAAGCAACTGCGCGCGGGCGCGGGCCTTGTCCTCGTTGCTGACGACCGACACGCTCTTGACCGACCCGCCGCTGGTGGCCTTCTCGTTCACCGCCGCCACGCCCGCGCCGGGCGGATACTCCACTCGGTTGATGACGTAGGGCTGCACGTTGCCGCTCAGTCCGGGTTCCACCGCCTCAATCTTGGCGGTCGCCTTCGCCCCGAAACCGGCGGGCACGGTAACCGTCTCCACCGTCTGGAAGCGAACGATAACCCCCGTGGACGTGGCCAGGATAACCCCGGGGGGCAACATGATTTCGGACTCGGTCTTGTTGGAGAAGACGATCTCACCCTGGGCCTTGGCATCCGGCACATCCTTGCGGCCCGACACGCGCACGCGCTCGGTGTCCTTGACCTCCACGCGGATGTCCCGCGCGGGCACGGCAGAGGTGATGGGCTGGGCCTGCATGAGCCGAGCATCGGCCTGGATGAGGATGGACTCCGAGAGAGGCACGGCGGGCAGTTGCACTCGGATCTCCGCCGACGGCAGCACAACCAGCGCGACCCCCACAAGCAGCAAGCCGACCACCGCGAGGAGCACGAGGACGACACCCATCTGGCTCCAGCGCGCCGCGCGGCCAGGGGCAGAAGGCGCTGCCTTGGGGGTCGGGGCCTCGGATGGCAGGGCCGATGGCTCCGGAGTGAAGACGCCGACGGTCGGCACGCCGGCCCGGCGCACACGTTGCCCCCCTTCAACAGAGTGGGAAACGGCGATGCCCTGCTCCCGCGCCAACTCGGTAACCACGCGGTCGCGCGTTACCAGCACGATCCCCATCTCCCGCGCCGCCGCATGGCGCGCCAGAAGGCGCAGCGCAACCGGACTGCGCAGCGCCGCATGCCCCTTGGGCAGAACCAGAATCACGCGCTTGGCCTCGGCCCAGTCCAGCCGATCCCGAATGGCGGGCAGGTCGTCGGTCGGCTCCAGGTAGATGATTTGCTCCATAGTCGCCAACCGAACCCGTTAGGCTGGAAGGTGCTCACGCACCCAAGCGGTAACGCTCTGCACCGCTTCGCTCAGTCGGCTCACATCGCGCCCGCCGGCCTGAGCCAGCGTGGGTTTGCCGCCTCCGCCGCCCTCAATCAGGCGAGCCGCATCCCGAACCAACGCCGCTGCGCTCAATCCGCGCTTCACCAGGTCTTCCGTAACCGCCGCCACGAGGCTGGGCTTCTCGTTGATGACCGCGCCCAGGAGCACCACGCCGCTGGGGTTGGCCTCGCGGAACCAGTCGGTCATCTCGCGCATGGTGTCCACGTCGGATGCCGAAACCACGGCCCCAAGGACCGGGACGCCGCGCACCTTCTCGGCCTGCTGAATCAGGCTCTCAAACTGCTGGCGCGCCTGGGTGCGCTTCCACGCCTCCAGGCTCTTCTCCAGGGACTGCACGCGCTCCATGAGATTCAGCACCTTGCGGTCCACCTCTTCGGGATTGCAGCCTAGGAACGCAGCGGCGGCATTCAGCGTCCGCATGCGCTGCGACGCCATACGCTGCGCCGCGCGCCCCGTCAGGGCCACGATTCGCCGCACCCCGGCGCCGATGCTGCTCTCGCTCTGGATGAGGAAGAGGCCGATTTCGCCCGTGTACGCCACATGCGTGCCGCCGCACAGTTCCTGGCTGAACGCCTCTTCGCCCGAGCCAATCCGCACCACGCGCACGCGGTCCCCGTACTTCTCCCCGAACAGGGCGATGGCCCCTTTGGCCACAGCCTCTCTGTAAGGCTCCACCTCGGCGGAGACGGGGTAGTTGGCGAGGATGGCGTCGTTCACCGACTGCTCCACCGCGTCCAACTCGTCTTGCGTGAGCATCGCCGAGTGGGTGAAGTCAAACCGCAGGTAGTCGGGCGTAACCAGGGAGCCCGCCTGCTGGACGTGCTCGCCGAGAACGTAGCGCAGTTCGCTGTGCAGGATATGGGTGGCCGTGTGATTGCGGGCGATGTCCTGCCGCCGCTCATAGTCCACCGCCGCCCAGACCTCGTCGCCGACCTTGGCAACCCCCGATGTCATCTTGCCAAAGTGAACGATGAGGCCGGACAGGACCTCGCGCGGCTCTGCAACCTCAAACTCCCACGTGAGCGCATCCGTCGCCTGCTCATAGCCGGCGATGATGCCCGTGTCGCCCACCTGCCCGCCCTTCTCGGCGTAGAACGGCGTCTGCGGGATGATAAGCCCCACTTCTTCGCCTTCGCGGGCGCTGTCCACCAACTCGCCGTCTCGCAGGATGGCGACGAGCCGCGTGTCGGCCTCATAGGCTTCGTAGCACAGTTGAGTTACACCCGCCAGCGGCAACTTCCCCTCCGCCTGGAGTTTGTCCATGATGCGGCGGTACTGCGCCAGGCGATCCTCGTCGCCCGTGGGGCCAAAATGCTGGGCCGCCCGCGCACGCTCCCGCTGCTCCGCCAACGCCCGCTGGAACCCCTCAATGTCCACCGTGAAACCCTGTTCCGCGGCCACCTCCCGCGTCAAATCCAGCGGGAAGCCGTAGGTGTCGTACAGGCGGAAAGCCTGCTCGCCTGGGATTTCGCGCTTGCCCTCGGCCTTCAGACTCTCCATCATCTCTTCCAGCAGCCCCAGCCCCGTGCTGAGCGTCTGCTGGAATCGCTCCTCCTCCTGGTTGATGACCTTCAGGATGAACTCACGGCGTAGGCTGAGTTCGGTGTACGGGTCGCTCATCTGGTCAATGACGACCTTTGCGATCTCGCCCAGGAACGGCTCGGTGAAGCCAAGCATCTTTCCATGCCGTGCCGCCCGCCGCAGGATAAGCCGCAGCACGTACCCGCGCCCCTCATTCCCGGGCCGCACGCCATCGCCCACCAGGAACGTTGTCGCGCGCCCGTGGTCGGCGATGATGCGGTAGCCCACAATGCGCTTGCGCATCTCCTCGTCCGAGTGCCCCAGCAGTTCCTGAATCCGCCGCATGATGGGCGTGAACAGGTCGGTATCGTAGTTGCTGGGCGCGTCCTGCAGCAGCGAGACGAGCCGCTCAAACCCCATGCCCGTATCCACGCCCGGGCGCGGCAAACGCGTCATCTGCCCCTTCTCGTCCATGTTGAACTGCATGAACACCAGGTTCCACAGTTCCCACCAGCGGTCGCAGCCGTTGTCCAACTCCGGACGGCAATTCGGATCGCCGCACGTGCAGAACTCCTTGCCGCGGTCGTAGTGAATCTCGGAGTTGGGGCCGCACGGCCCTGTGTCGCCCATCATCCAGAAGTTGGTCTTCTTGCCCATGCGGGCAATCTTTTCCTTCGGGACGCCGATCATGGTGTGCCAGAGGTCAAAGGCCTCGTCGTCCTCCTCGTACACGGTCGGCCACAGGCGCTCCGGCTCCAATTCCAGCACGCACGTCAGAAAATCCCACGCGTACTGGATGGCCTCGCGCTTGAAGTAGTCGCCAAACGAAAAGTTGCCCAGCATCTCAAAGAAGGTGTGATGCCGCGGCGAGGGGCCCACGGTCTCCAGGTCGTTGTGCTTGCCGCTGACCCGCATGCATTTCTGGGCCGTGGCGGCGCGGGTATATTCGCGCTTCTCCAGGCCCAGGAACACGTCCTTGAACTGCACCATGCCCGCGTTGGTGAACAGCAGCGTGGGGTCGTTGACCGGCACCAACGACGAACTGGGCACGATCGTGTGCCCGCGCTCCGCGAAGAATCGCAGGAAAGCATCGCGCAATTCTTTGCTCGTCAGTCTCTTCATACCCCCAATCCCTTCTCTCCTCCGGATGGCCCGCATTCTAGAGCATCTGTGGGCAAGTGTCAAACGCGCGGCCGAGAGCGCGGGGTTCGGAAGTCCGCTGGCAACTGCCGCCATTCCGAGCGGCGAAGCCCCGAGGAATCTCGCGCTCGCAGGCTCACATCACCCCATCCGCGCAATCCGTGGATACAAACCCGAAGACGCTTCGCCTTCGGCTCAGCATGACACAATGAGGCTGTCATTCCGAGCGGCGAAGCCG
>JBBIHX010000115.1:0-9380 GCA_037446815.1 Caldilineae bacterium
CGGTCTCCAGGGTTGTATCCGCGGATAACACGGACTGCGCGGGTGGAAGATGGTTCGCGGTCGCGCCGCCGCGTCCCTATGCCTCCACCACGCGCACGGCGCCCGCGTCCTCCTGGAGTCGGCCCCACGGTACCCGCGGGTCGTGCTCAAAAATCAGGAGCGCGTTGTTTCGCAGCGCCCACTGCCGCACAGACCGCTTCACGTCCACCGTCTGCAGGGGCTGCACGTCAAAGGCCGTCGTCCACGCCAGGCGCTCCAGGTGCACCGCCCACGGCGCCATGTCGCTCAGGTAGATGGCCGCCTCGCCCGCCGACTCAATCACCACCGACTGATGGCCGAAGGTGTGGCCCGGCGTCGGCAGGCAGCGGATTCCCTCCACGATGTGCTCCTCGCCGCGAATGAGGCGCAACTGCTGGCGCTCCTCCAGCGGCAGCAGGTTCTCGGCCAGGTACACCGCGCGGGTGCGCTCGTTGGGATGGGTCGCGTCGTGCCATTCCTGCTCCTGCACCACGTAGGTGGCCTTGGGGAACGTGGGGACGGGCTTGCCATCCACGAGCGTGGTATTGCCGCCGCAGTGGTCTGGGTGCAGGTGCGTGTTGATGACGATGTGGATGTCCTCGGGGCCGAAGCCAAGTTCGGCCAGGCTGGCCAGCAGGCGGCTCTCCGGAAAGCGATAGATGTCCCGCTCCTTGGGCGACATCTTGGGGCCGAAGCCCGTGTTGACCAGGATGACCTCGTCGCAGGTTTCAATCAGCAGGCAATTGAGTTCCATGGGGACGCGGTTCTGGGCATCGCACTCGGCCACGCGCTGCCAGATGGCCTTGGGCACGACGCCGAAGATCGCGCCGCCGTCCATCCAGCAGACCCCGTCCGACACCAGGTGGAGCACCACGTTGCCTAGCCTACGCGTGCGGGCTTGTGCCATGCTTCGCTCCTGAATCGGTATGATGATGTGCCCTACACCTGCCGCCCGTGGGGCAAATGTAAATTAGCTCTATACGCGCCCGTGGGGCAAATTGACAATTTGCCCCACACCACGGCCCGTAGCGCAAACTGATAGTTGCGCCACACCCCCGCGCTACATCCCTCGCGCGCCGACCGTCTCGGCGACGTACTGCATCCCCCGCTCCAGCGCCCGCTTGTTCGGCTCTATGATATGCTTGCGGTGGGCGGGGATCTCCTCCTCCATGGCCCGCTTGACGGAATCCGGCGACACGATGGGCTTGGTGGCCAACAGTGCCCCCAAGAGCACAACGTTGGCCATCCGCACGTTGCCCAGTTCGTGGGCCAGGTCGTTGGCCGGGACGTTCACCACCGTCAGGTCGGTGCGCTGCGCGGGCCGCCGCACCAACGACGTGTTGACGACCAGGATGCCGCCAGGCGCTACCAGCGGCTCGTATTTGTCCATGGATGCGGGGTTCAGCACGATGGCGATGGTCGGGTTGCGCACGATGGGCGACCCGATAGGCTCGTCCGACAGGATCACGGTGCAGTGGGCGGTACCGCCGCGCATCTCCGGCCCGTAGGATGGAATCCAACTGACCTGCCGCCCCTCAAAAAGGCCCGCGTAGGTGAGGAGTTGCCCGGCGAACAGCGCGCCCTGCCCGCCGAATCCGGATATGATCACTTCTTCGTGCATGGGATTCTCCTCTCGCTCTCGCCTATTTCTTCGCCATGAGTTCTTTGACGCTGTCCTTCACCTTGTAGTCGCCAAGCGGGTAGTAGGCCAGCATGTTCTCCTGGAGCCATTTCAGCGACTCCAGCGGCGTCATGCCCCAGTTGGTGGGGCAGTTGGACACCACCTCCACCAGCGAGTAGCCCAGCCCCGCCATCTGCACCTGGAAGGCCGTCTTGATGGCCGCCTTCAGTTTGCGGATTTCGCTGGGGTTGTAGGCCGACCGCCGCACGATGTACGCGGAACCCTCCAGCGTGGACACCAACTCGCACACGCGGACGGGGAATCCGGCCAGTTTCGTGTCGCGGCCCGTGGGCGTGGAGGTCGTTACCTGGCCCGGCAGGGTTGTCGGCGCCATCTGTCCGCCGGTCATGCCGTAGATGGCGTTGTTGATGAAGATGGTGGTGATGTTCTCGCCGCGCGTGGCCGCGTGAATCAACTCGTTGGTGCCGATAGCCGCCAGGTCGCCGTCGCCCTGGTAGGTGAAAACCACCAACTCCGGATGCACGCGCTTCATCCCCGTCGCCATGGCCGGGGCGCGTCCGTGGGCCGCCTCCGCGAAGTCCGTGGCGATATAGTTGTACGCCAGCACCGAACACCCCACCGGCGCGATGCCCACCGTAATCTCCTGGATGCCCAGTTCGTCAATGACCTCGGCGATGACGCGGTGTACGACGCCGTGCAAGCAGCCCGGGCAGTAATGGGTTACCACGTCGCACAGGGCCTTGGGCCGCTGGAACACGATTTTCTCTTCCTTTACCTCTGACATGTCGTCTCCTCCTATCTTTACGCCTCGGCCATGGCTTTCTTCATGGCGTCCACGATGTCCTCGGGCATGGGAACCACGCCGCCCATCTTGCCGAAGAAGTGGATGGGCCGCCGATCCATCACGGCCAGCCGCACGTCCTCCAGCATCTGCCCCGCACTCAACTCCACCACAAGGACACGCTTCGCCCGCTCCGCTGCCTTCCGCAGGGCATCATACGGGTACGGGTTGACCGTGATGGGGCGGAACAGGCCGGCCTTCAATCCATCCCGCCGCGCCTGGGCGATGGACGTCTTGACGATGCGCGCCGCCGTCCCGTAGGCCACCATGAGCAGGTCGGCGTCGTCGGTCATGTACTCTTCGTGCCGCTGCTCGCTCTCGCGGATGCGCTTGTAAATCTCCTGCAGGCGCAGATTGACCTTCTCCAGGGTGGGCGGGTCCAGTTGCAGCGATGTGATAATGTTGCGCGGCCTGCCCTTCGCGCCGGTCAGCGCCCAGGGACGCTCGGGCCTCTGGGGCGGCTTCAGTTCGGGCAGTTCCACCGGCTCCATCATCTGGCCGATCATCCCGTCGGCGATGACGTACACAGGTTGGCGGTATTTGTCGGCCAGGTCAAAGGCCAGGATGACCAAGTCCACCGTCTCCTGCACCGTGGACGGAGCCAGGACGATGGGGCTGTAGTCGCCGTGCCCGCCGCCCTTCGTCATCTGGAAGTAGTCCCCCTGCGACGGTTGAATGTTCCCCAGGCCCGGCCCGCCGCGCATGATGTTCACCACGACCGCGGGCACCTCGGAGCAGGCGATGTAGGAAAGCCCCTCCTGCATGAGGCTGAAGCCCGGGCTGGACGTGGTCGTCATCGCGCGAGCGCCCGTGCAGGCCGCCCCGTATAGCATGTTCACCGCACCGAGTTCGCTTTCTGCTTGCACGAACGCGCGGCCCAGCGCCGGCATCCGCGCCGACATGTATTCCAAGACCTCGGTCTGCGGCGTGATGGGATACCCGAAATAGGCTTCGCAGCCCGCGCGAATGGCGGCTTCGGCGATGGCCTCATTGCCTTTCATCAGCACTTTCGCCATGATGACCTCCCTTGTCGTCTAGCGGTACGCGGTGATGGCTACGTCGGGGCACATGTTGGCACAGAAGGCGCAGCCGATACACTTCTTCTCGGGGTCCACAAACTTGGACGTGCGATACCCCTTGGAGTTGAACTCCTCGGACATCTGCACAAGGTCGCCTTTGGGGCAGACCTGGGTGCACAGCCCGCACCCTTTG
The DNA here is from genome assembly GCA_037446815.1 of Caldilineae bacterium. Lineage (GTDB taxonomy): Bacteria > Chloroflexota > Anaerolineae > DTLA01 > DTLA01 > DTLA01. Next base: position 3,714 of record JBBIHX010000115.1, read on the forward strand.
CAGCGCTCCACATCAATCACGATTCGCGGCATAGGAAACCTCCTACCGGTAAGTTATTTGGGCGGCATTGCCAGGTACACGCCGAGGGCAATGGACATCAGTTTCGTCTCGGGCGGGTCGGCCCGGGACGGCATGATGAGCGGGCTTCGGCTGCCCACCACCACGCCCGCCATCTTGCCCTTGGCAAAGTAGGTGATGGCCTTGGCGAGGATATTCCCCGCGTCCACGTCGGGCACGATGAGGATATCGGCGTGGCCGGCCACTTCGCTCTGGATGCCCTTGACCTGCGCCGCGTGGGGCGAGATGGCGTTGTCCAGCGCCAGAGGGCCATCCACAATGCCCCCCTTGATTTGCCCGCGCTGCGCCATCTTGGACAGGTTGCTGGCGTCCATGCTCACCGGAATCTTGGGGTTCACCATCTCGGTCGCGGCGAGAATGGCCACCTTGGGCTTCTCAATGCCCAGGGCGTGGGCCACATCAATGGCGTTCTGGACAATGGCGACCTTCTGCTCCAGTGTTGGCGACACCACCACGCCGATATCGCTGATGAGGATAAGGCGGTCGGCGCCCGGGATTTCAAAGATACTCACATCGGTGAAGAGCCGTCCGGTGCGCAGTTCCATTTCCGGCTCCAGCGCCACGCGCACCAGGTGGCCGGGCTGGGCGCGCCCGTTCATCACCATATCCGCGAGGCCGTCCTTGATGGCGGCCACGGCTGCCCGCACCGACTCCTTGTGGTTGGGAACGTGCACCAATGTCAGGCCGGTGATGTCCACGCCCGCCTCCGCAGCAGTCTGGCGGATAACGGTCTCGTCGCCGAAGAGGACGGCGGTTGCCAGGCCCAAGTCCCGGGCCTTGGCTACTGCGGCCAGCGTGTTGGCTTCGTCGGCGGCGGCTACCGCGACGCGAGCCGGCCCCCGCGCGACGGCCGCCTCCAGCAATTGGGCAAAGGTACGAATCTGCATCGGTCAACCTCCATCAACTCACCTACAACTACCTTGTCCAGTGCATGTCAAAGAAGCGCCGAATGGCCAGGATCGGCACATCGCGCACCTCGCGGCGCACCGCATCGGCCAGACTCTCCTCAACCCCAAGCATGGCGACCGGCAAGCCCAGGGCGCGCGCCGCTCCCATTACCTGCTGATGCCCTGCCAACACCAATTCGGCCTCGGTCTCGTCCATCATGTTGGGGTTGCTCACCAGCGCCGAGACCGTCAGCCGCGACGTGCGCTCCACATCTCGGATGGCCGTCCGCAGGCCCTCCGTCGTGTCCATGAACGGCCGATACGGGTTGACGACGAAGTACACGACATGGTGCTGCTGCTGGATGTAGGGGCTGTACTGGCCCAGCGCACGCGCCCCCTGGGGGTCACCGCCCACATCCAGCACAACCAGAACCTGGCTCTGCTCAATCGCGCCCAGAATCTCCGGCGAGATGGCCGGCAAGTCCAGATAGCGCCCCACTTCGGCAGGCGACACGACCGCCACGCCCATGGGGCGCAGCGTCTCGCCCAACTCGCGGGTGCGGAAGTAGGGGGTTACGATGTCCAAGTCCACCAACGTGGGGTGCGAGTTGAACGCAGGCGGCATAGGAGTCCACCCCGTCGCCGTTGGATACTGGCCTTGGGCGAGTTGGACGGCGAAGTTTGCAGCGCACTCGCTCTTGCCGCTGCCGAATCGGCCGGCGAAAATGAACAGGCGCGTGAGCATTCGCGTGCCCCTCGGTCAAGCCGACAGGAGAACGCCCAGCGCCATAGAGACGAGTTTGGTTTCGTGGGCGTCGGAACGGGACGCGACGATCATCGGGCTTCGGGCGCCCACGACGACCCCCGCCATCTTGCCGTTGGCGAAGTAGGTGATGGCCTTGGCCAGCACGTTGCCCGCCTCAATGTCCGGCGGGATTAGAATGTCGGCATGGCCGGCCACCTGGCTCTGGATGCCCTTGACGGCGACGGATTCGGGGGAGATGGCGTTGTCCAGCGCCAGCGGGCCGTCCACAAGGCCGCCGGTGATCTGCCCGCGGTCGGCCATCTTCGCCAAGTTGGCGGCGTCCAGCGTGGCCGGAATCTTGGGGTTGACCATCTCGGTGGCGGCGAGAATGGCCACCTTGGGCTGTTCCACGCCGAGCGCGCGCGCCACCTCAATGGCGTTCCGCACGATTTCCACCTTCTGCTCCATGTCGGGGGCCACGACCACGCCTGCATCGCTGACGAAGATGAGCCTGTCCAGTCCGGGAATCTCAAAGGCCCCGACGTGGGTGAGCAGGTTGCCTCGGCGCAGGCCATACTCCTTGTTGAGCGCGGCGCGGAGGAAATCGCCCGTCTCCACCTTGCCCTTCATGGCGATCTGCGCGTGGCCGGCGCTCACCAGTTCCATGACCTTGTTGGCGCAGGTCTTGGGGTCCGACTCGTGGATGATCATCATGCGCTGGAGGTCAATGCCTTCCTCGGCGGCGATGCGCTCAATGGTCGGGCGGTCGCCGACGAGGATGCACTCGGCGAGGCCGAGGCGCTCCGCATCGGCGGCGGCCAGCAGCACCTCGCGCTCATGCGCCGCCGCGATGGCCACCGTCTTGGGGCCTCGCTTGCGGGCCTCGTCCATCAACTGCTGAAAGTTCCGAATCTGCATACTCCATCCTCCGTTGGATTGAGTTTGCCGCAGCGCCTTTGCTAGCGGCGTTTCTTGCCGGGATTCGGCCTTGCGCCCTTTGGCGCGGGCGCGGCTCCCACGGGTGCGGGCGTTGGCGCCCCTTGCTGCTCGGAGCGCCCGTGGCAGTGCTTGTACTTCTTGCCGCTGCCGCAGGGGCAAGGGTCGTTGCGGCCCACCTTCGGCATGGCGGCGGGCTTTGCGGCCTGGGGGCGGGCCTGGCCGGGGCGCGTCGGCACGCCCGGCCGAACCTCTTGCATGGGCCTGCGCGCCGGCTCCTGCACAATCTGCACGCGGAAAATCGCCGACGCGACTTCGTGGCGGACGGCGTCCATCAGGTCCGCGTACATCAGGCTGGCCTCTCGCTTGTAGGCCACCAGCGGGTTCTCCTGGGCGAAGGCGCGCAGGCCAATGCCCTCGCGCAGGTTCTCCAAATCGGTCAGGTGGCGCACCCAAAGCCGATCCACGGTCTGGAGCAGGAGCAGGCGCTCCACGTTGCGCATCATGTCCGGCCCCAGGTCGCGCTCCTTCTCGTCATAGGCGCGCTCCGCCAGTTCGTACAGGTGCTCCCGAATCTCGTCGGGCTTCAGTTTGGCCCAAGCCTGGCCTGTCAGGGTCGCGGGCAGGGGCAGGAACGCGCGAACGGCCGCGTTCAACCCGTTCAAATCCCAGTCCTCGCGGTAGCGCCCCGATGTGTGGGCCTCCACAAGCCCGTCAATCTCCTCGCGCACCATGCGCATAATCTGCGGGCGCAGGTTGGCCTGGCGCAGAATCTGGCGGCGCTGGCGGTAGATGACCTCGCGCTGGTGGTTGACCACGTCGTCGTATTCCAAGACGTGCTTGCGGATGTCAAAGTTGTAGCCTTCCACCCGCGTCTGGGCGCTTTCTATGGCCTTGCTCACAACGCCGGCCTCAATGGGGATGTCTTCCTCAACGCCCAGGCGCTCCATGATGTTGGAGATGCTCTCGCCGCCGAACCGCCGCATGAGGTCATCTTCCAGCGACAGGTAGAAGCGCGACGAGCCGGGGTCGCCCTGGCGGCCGGCGCGGCCCCGCAACTGGTTGTCAATGCGGCGCGCCTCGTGGCGTTCCGTGCCCAGGATGTGCAGCCCGCCCAGGGCAAGGACCTTCTCGCGGTCGCGGTCGCACTGCACCTTGACCTCGGCCAGCGTCTTCCGCCAGAGTTCGGGGTCAATCTGCACCAGGTCGTGCCCCGCCTCGCGCAGTTTCTTGCGGGCCAGCCCCTCCGGGTTGCCGCCCAGCAGGATGTCCACGCCGCGCCCGGCCATGTTGGTGGCGATGGTAACCGCTCCGGGGCGCCCCGCCTGGGTGATGATCTCCGCTTCGCGCTCGTGCTGCTTGGCGTTCAGCACCTGGTGGGGAATGCCCTTGCGCTTGAGCAGGCCGGACAGGTACTCGGACTTCTCAATGGACGTGGTGCCAACCAGGACCGGCCGGCCCATGTTGTACAGTTCCTCAATTTCCTGCACTACGGCCTGATACTTGGCGCGCTCGTTCTTGAAGACCAGGTCCGGATAGTCCACCCGGATCATGGGCTTGTTGGTGGGAATCACGACCACGTCCAGGCCGTAGATCTTGTTGAACTCCTCGGCCTCGGTGGCCGCCGTGCCCGTCATGCCGGCCAGTTTGCGGTACAGGCGGAAGAAGTTCTGGAACGTGATGGTGGCGAGGGTCAGGGTCTCCTTCTGGATTTGGACGCCTTCCTTCGCCTCAATGGCCTGGTGCAACCCCTCGGAGTAGCGCCGCCCGTACATGAGCCGCCCCGTGAACTCGTCCACGATGATGACTTCGCCGTTCTTCACGATGTAGTCGCGGTCCCGCTGGTACAGCACGTGGGCGCGCAGGGCGTTGTCCAGGTACGGCGTCAGGTGCGAGTGCTCGGGCGCGTAGAGGTTGTCAATACCCAGCATCTGCTCCACGTGCGCGATGCCTTCCTCGGTGAGCGTTACAATCCGCAGTTTCTCGTCCACCGTGTAGTCCACATCGCGCTGGAGACGGGGCACCAGCCGGTTGAACGTCATGTAGTGCTTGGACGATTCCTCGGACTGGCCGGAGATGATGAGCGGGGTGCGGGCCTCGTCAATCAGGATGTTGTCCACCTCGTCCACGATGGCGTAGTGCAACTCGCGCTGGACACACTGGGACAGGTCCCACACCATGTTGTCGCGCAGGTAGTCAAAGCCGAACTCGTTGTTGGTGCCGTAGGTGATGTCGGCGGCATACGCCTCTCGGCGGGAGCACGGGCGCAGGTGATGGTACCGGTCGTCCGACGCCACGTAGTCGGGATCGTACAGGAACGCGGATTCGTGTTGAATGACGCCGACGGACAGGCCCAGCAGGTGGTAGATTGGCCCCATCCACTGGGTGTCGCGCTTGGCCAGGTAATCGTTGACCGTTACCAGGTGCGCGCCATGGCCGGCAAGCGCGTTGAGGTACAGGGGCAACGTGGCGACCAGCGTCTTGCCTTCGCCGGTCTTCATCTCGGCGACTTTGCCCTCGTGCAGGACGACGCCGCCGATGAGTTGCACGTCAAAGTGGCGCATGCCGGTGGTGCGCTTGGAGGCTTCGCGGACGGCGGCGAAGGCATACGGCAGGAATTCGGCAAGGAGCCGCTCCTCCTGGGCTTGCAGTTCCTTGCTGAGGGAATCCACGCGCAGGCGCGCTTGCTCGGCCTCGGCAGCGTCGGTCTCGGCCTCAAAGGCTTCCTGGGCTTCCCGAACGCGGTCGCGCAAGTCCGCCGTCTCTTCGCGAATGCGCTGGCGGAATTGCTCCGTCAGTGCCCGCAGTTCCGCGTCCGATTTGGCTTCAAATTCCGGTTCAAGCGCATTGATCCGCTCCACAAGCGGCTGAATGCGCTTCAGTTCCTTTTCATTCGGATCGCCAAGGATCCGGGTAACAACGCCTTTTAGCATGATACTCCGATTGTGAACCAGGATTGCCAGCGCCGCTATTATACCACAGGTGGAAACAGGGGGCGAAACGGCGCGGTTGCGGGATTTG
>JBBIHX010000116.1:0-9277 GCA_037446815.1 Caldilineae bacterium
CTGCTGGCATTTGTCATTGCGAGGGCGCGGAGCGCCCGAAGCAATCTCCGGGGCGCGGGAGTGCTTCGCTTCGCTCGCAGTGACACCATGAGGATTGTCATTCTGAGCGGCGAAGCCGCGAAGAATCTCGCAACCCGAGACCCTTCGCTTCGCTCAGGGTGACAGGTGGGGAGGCGACGCGCGGGACAGACCAACACAAGATGGAGCCGAATCCGCGGGGCGGGCGACCGTGGCCCGCGCCTTGCACATGCCCGTTTGGTCAGGGATGCCGCTGCTGGTTGCGTCGTTATGTTAGGCGTGCTATAATGAGCCAACAAAGCAGTTGCGGGGTCGCCCACCTCACCCCACGCAATCTGCGCGACGGTCAGGGTGTGTTTGCGACCGCGGAGGAAAGGCACATGCACGTTCTGGTAGTAGATGACGACGCCCCCAGCGTGAAGATGATCGCCTTCCTGCTCCGTGAGGAGGGGTATACCGTCAGCACGGCGGACAATGGAGTCAAGGCCCTGGAACTTGTGGAACAGGAGTCGCCCGACCTGGTGATCCTGGACGTGATGATGCCGCACATGGACGGGCACGAGGTCTGTCGGCGCATTCGCAGCAAGCGGAAGGTGCCCATCATCTTCCTGTCGGCGCGCGGCGAGACGGCGGACCGCGTGCAGGGGCTGGAACTGGGCGCCGACGACTACCTGGCGAAGCCGTTTGAGCCGGCCGAGTTGCTGGCCCGCGTCAAGGCGGTGCTGCGGCGCACCGAGGCGTACGCAATGAGCGAGCCGCAGGGACGGCTGGTCGTGGGCGATTTCGTGCTGGACCCGCTGGAGAACAAAGCCACCGTCCGCGGCAAGACGGTGGACCTGACGCCGATTGAATTCCGGCTCCTGTACTGCCTGGCGCGGAACGCGGGCCGTGTGCTGTCGCAGGATTTTCTGCTGTCGGCGGTCTGGGGCTACGACTACGAAGGCTACAGCAACCAGGTGGCGGTGTACATCCGCAGGTTGCGGAACAAGATAGAGATTGACCCGGCCCACCCGGAGTACCTGCTCACCGTGCGAGGGCTGGGGTACCGGTTTGAAGCGTAGCGCCCGGCGTGTCCGGGTATTCGGTGTGCGGAGCGGTGGTGTGATGACAAGTTGCGGAGCGAGACGACAGCAGGCCGTTCGCATTTCTTTGGCGATGGGCGTGGCCGGCTTCTTGTTGCTAGGCGTCTTCCTCGCGGGCGGTTTGGTGGCCCACGCGGGGGTCAATCCCGCTGCGGGCTTCATGGACGGCCCGTCGTCGCCTCCAACGCCGCCAGGGGCTGCCGAGGCCGCCACGTGGAACGAGTTCGTGCCCACGGGCTGGGTTACGCAGAGCCTGGTCTCGGCGAGCGTGTCGGTTACGGACTCGGACGGCCTGCAAGAGGTAACGGCGCAGTATTCCTATTCCACCGACGGCGGCGGTTCCTGGTTCTCGTGGGGGCAGACCGGCCTGTCCATCACCGGCGACCTCACCACAACGAAGCGGATGACGGTTACCAATCTGTTCCTGCCCGACTCTGCTACGAACAATCTCCTCATGTTCCGCATCCTGGACGGCGCGGCCATGACGGAGACCAGTCCCGCCTATCCGATTCAGGTGGATTCCACCGCGCCCTCCTCGTCGGTGGGAACGAGTGGCTGGTTCAAGACGCTGTCGGTGATCACGGGCACGGCGTCGGATGCGACGTCGGGCTTGGCGCGGGTGGACATCCTGATTCAGCGCGGCGACACCAACCAGTACTACAACGGGAGCGGATGGCAGGCGAGTCCCCTGTGGCTGCTGGCCACCGGTACGGCGAACTGGTCCTACACCTTCGTGCCCACGGAAACCGTAACGTACACCGTGTCCTCACGGGCAACGGACCAGGCGGGGCTGGTGCAGTCGGCGTTGGGCACCGGCACCATCTACTTTGACAACACGCCGCCCACCTCAAGCGTCGGCACGTCGGGGTTCTACCGCGCGGCCACCTGGACCGGTGCCATCACCGGCACGGCCAGCGACAGGGGCGCAGGCGTCCAGAAGGTGGAAATCGTACTCAGGCGCGTGAACGATGGCTTGTACTACGACGGCAGCGGCTGGGTGGGTTCCGCCGTGTGGCTGTTGGCCTCGGGCACCGAAGCCTGGTCCTACCCCTTCGCGCCCACGCCTGGGATGACTTACGAAGCGCGTTCCCGCGCGACGGACAACGTGGGCAACGTGCAGGCGCCTCCCTCCGCCGCGACGACGTTCATGCTGGACACCGGCCTGCCGACTTCGGCTGTGGGCACCAGCGGCTACTACGGAACGCTCACGTGGACGGGCAACATCACCGGGACGGCTAACGACGCCGAGTCGGGACTCGCCCGCGTGGACGTGATGATTCAGCGGCAAGAGGGCAGCCAGACGCAGTACTACAACGGCTCCTGGTGGCAGACGACGCCTATCTGGCTACTGGCCAACGGCACGGACAACTGGTACTACCCCTTCGCGCCCGAGCACGGGCGGACGTACACCATCCAATCCCGCGCCCAAGACCTGGCCGGAAATCAGCAGGTCGCCTATGGCATGGGCACGCTCACCTACGATAGCGGGATTCCCACATCCTCGGTAACCACCAGCGGCCTGTTGGGCAAGACCGCGTGGACGGGGACGATTGCCGGCTTGGCGTCCGATGACTTCGTGGGCGTGGATGTGGTGCACATCACCATACGGCGGCCCGATGGGCAGTACTACACCGGCTCGGGCTGGGTGACCGTCACCACATGGCTGACGACTTCCGGCACGACCGCGTGGACGTACCCGTTCACGCCGACCCAGGGCATCACGTACACGGTGCAGTCCCGCGCCACCGACCGCGCCGGCAACGTGCAGACGACCTTCGGCACGTCGGCCTTCTCCTACGACGGCACCGACCCCACGTCAACGGTGGGCGTGTCGGGGTTCTACGGGCCGGTAACGTGGACCGGCGCTATCACCGGCACGGCGACTGATGGAGAGTCGGGCGTGCAGTCCGTGGTCCTGTCCATCAAGAACTCGCTGAATCAGTTCTGGAACGGCACAGCGTGGCAGCCGATTGAGGTCTGGCTGCCGGCAACTGGCACGACCGCCTGGTCTTATCCGTTTGCGCCGCAGAACGGCGAATCGTACACGGTGCGTGCCAAGGCTACAGACCGCGCCGGCAACGAGCAGGCAACGCCGTCGCAATCCACCTTTGCCTACGATGCGTCCGCTCCGGTGTCGGCCATCGCCACGTCTGGCTTCTATCGGCTGGAGACGTGGCCGGGGCAGATTGACGGCACCGCTTCCGACGAAGGCGCGGGCCTACAGCGGGTGGAACTGACCGTTCAGCGGCCCGATAATTGGTACTACAACGGCACGACGTGGCAGCCCACGGAGTTCTGGCTAACGGCGACCGGCGCGATTACGTGGCAGTACGCTTTCGCGCCCACCGACGGCATGACGTACACGATTCGCTCGCGGGCTGTGGACGCGGCGGGGAACATCCAGGCGGTGTATGCCACCGGCTCCTTCTGCTACGACTTGCAGCCGCCGGATTCGCAGGTGGGAACCAGCGGCTACTACAATGCCCTCACCTGGACGGGGGCCATCACGGGCACGGCCACCGATGCGACATCGGGCGTGTTGGGCGTGGCCATCGTGCTGCAGCGTTCCGTCGCGCCGCACTATTGGAATGGCACCATCTGGCAAGCCGCGCAAACCTGGGTTACGGCGACCGGCACGGTAACGTGGTCCTACCCCCTCACGCCGGATTCGGGCGTGGTGTACACGGTAACGTCGCGCGCAGTGGACAAGGCGGGCAACACGGAGATCACCTACGGCACGGGTTCGTTCGCCCTGGACTTGCAGGAGCCGGATTCTGCGGTGGGCACGTCGGGGTTCTACCGCGCGGCCACCTGGACGGGGGCCATCACCGGCACGGCCGAGGCGGGGGTGTCGGGCGTGGCGCGGGTGGAAATCACCGTGCAGCGCAGCACGGACGACAAGTACTACAACGGCTCCGCCTGGCAATTGGCGCCCCAATGGCTCACGGCGACGGGAACGCTGAACTGGAGTTATCCCTTCAGCCCGACGGAGTCCGTTACGTACACCGTGCAGTCGCGCGCGTGGAGCGTGTCGGGCAATCCGGAGTTGACCCTGGGCGTGGGCCAGTTCATCTACGACAGCATGCCGCCAACCGCGACGCTGGGCACGTCTGCCGCGTACCGCACGGCGACGTGGACGGGGGCCATTACGGGCACGGCCACCGATGCGGGCGTGGGCGTGGACTTCGTGGACTTCACCCTGCAGCGCAGTACGGACAGCCGATACTTTTCGGGCAGCGCATGGTTGACGACCCCCACCTGGCTGCGCGCCACAGGCGCGGAGAACTGGGCCTACACCTTCTCGCCGCCCGAGGAGGCCATCTACACCGTCCGGATGCGCCCGGCGGATAGGGCAGGGAACGTGCAGGATCCGCCCTCCACGGCCACGTTTATTCTGGACAACACGGCGCCCTATGCGCCCACCGAGCCGCACTACTACGACGGGTGGAAGAACACCAACGTGTTCACGGTAACGTGGACGAACGCGCCCGACCTGTCGGGCATCGCGGGCGCATACTACAAGTTCAGCCCGCCTACGTCGCCCACCGACGCCGTGCGCTTCGTTACCACGACGAACGCCATCACGGACATCAGCGTCCCCGCCGAGGGGGTCTGGGATTTGCACCTGTGGCTCCAGGACAATGCCGGGAACGTGAATCACAACCGCCGCCTCGTATGGCCGGCCATGTTCAAGTACGACGCCACCCCGCCCCAGACGACTCATGCCTTCGCCGGCCCACTGGGGGACAATGGGTGGTTCCGGGGCGCGGTAACGGCGACCCTGACTTCGTCCGACCAGCCCGGGCTGTCGGGCGTCAACCAGCAGTTCTACCAGATTGACGCCGGGGCATGGATGACAACCACGGGCTCCTTCCTGATGTCGGGCGATGGCGTGCACACCTTCAATTACTACGCGACGGACAACGCCGGCAACGTGGAAGCCACGAAGACGTACACGGTGGGCATAGACACGGTGCCCCCGTCCGTTACGCATACGTTGTCGGGCACGCTGAGCGCGTCGGGATGGTACACCGCGCCGGTTACCGTGATCTTGGAGGGGACCGACGCGACATCGGGCGTGGACGATGACGGCTACCGCTATCGCATGGGGACCATCGGCGCGTGGCTTTCGGGCAAGACGTTTGTCGTCGGCGGCGAGGGCACGCGCACGTTCTACTACTACGCCATTGACCGCGCCGGCAACGCGAGCGAGGTCATGTCCGGCACCGTGCGGGTGGACACCATCCCGCCCACCAGCGGCATCCAAATCAGCGGCGCGGTGGGCGACAACGGCTGGTACCGGTCCTCGGTTGGCGTTACCATCTCGGTTACGGATACCATGTCCGGGCCGGCTCCCGGCGAGGTGTACTACCGCCTGGACGGCGGGCCGTGGGTCAAGGGCAATACTGTGGGCATCTCCGCCGACGGCGACCACGTGCTGGAGCACTACGGCGTGGACGTGGCAGGCAACGTGGGCGTGCCGGTGGAAAGCCCCGTGCGCATAGACACCACGGCTCCGGGCATGCCGCTGGACCTGACGCCTTCGCCCGCTACCTGGACCAACATCAACCGCTTCAGCATATCGTGGACTCCGCCCGCGGACACGTCGGGCATTGCGGGCGCCTACTACAAACTGGATGCCGAGCCGCTGCATAACACGGACGGCACCTACGTACCCAACGGCACCCGAATTGACGACATCGCGGTTTCGGGCGAGGGGAGGCACAGCATCACCGTCTGGCTGCGCGATGTGGCGGGGAACACGAATTTCGTGAATCGGGCGGCCCGCATCAACGCCTTCCTGTACGACCCGCTGCCGCCGACGACCAACGCTTCGCAGAGCGGGACAATGGGCAACAACGGCTGGTTCACCTCGCCGGTTACCGTTACCTTTGTGTCGCAGGACCAGGCCGGACTGTCGGGCGTCTTTGGCGTGGCCTATCGCGTGGACGCTTCGGCCTGGGTTACGGAGACTGGCGTGGCCTCGGCGGCGACCGTGATTAGCGCCTCCGGCAAGCATGTGGTGGAATACCGCGGGCTGGACGCGGCGGGCAACGTGGAGTCCGTGCGCTCGCTGACCGTCCGTGTGGATACCCGCCCGCCCGCTGCGCCGACGGACGTGCGCGTAACGCCATCCGGGTGGTCCAGGGGCAGCACGTTCACGATTACCTGGAAGAATCCTGTGCCCGCCGACGACTCGGGCATCGCGGCCATGTACTACAAACTGAACGCCCCGCCCTCCGGCCCGACCGACGGCACGCGGGTGGCCATCGTCGCCCCGAGCGCGCAAATCAACGTTACGGCCAATGGCGAGCACGACGTGTACGTGTGGCTGGAAGACCTGGCCGGCAACGTCGGTTACCAGAACTACGCGTGGCTTCCGAAGGCGATTCGCCGCGATGCGCTGCCGCCCACCGTGACCCACGCGCTGGCGGGCACGCTGGGAGCCGAGAACTGGTACGTTTCGCCCGTAACCGTAACGTTGACGGCCACGGATACGCTGTCGGGGCTGGCCGCCACCCGCTACCAGGTGAACGGCGGCGCGTGGACCGCCGGCAATTCCGTCGTGGTGAGCGCGGACGGGATGCACACGGTGGCGTACAAAGCCGAGGACATCGCAGGCAACCAGTCCGGGGTGATCACGGTCTCGTTCCGCATTGACCGGACGACGCCGTTCGTAAGTTTCATCCCAAACGGCTCGTTCCAGTCCGGCACGACCTTCACCGTCTCGTGGACGGGGACGGATCCTGCGCCTGGCTCCGGGCTGGATCGCTACGACGTGCAGGTGGCCGACGGGCTGACGGGCGCGTGGGTGGACTGGCTCACCAACACCGACCTCACGTCGGCCCCATATGTGGGCCAGCGCGGGCACACCTACGGGTTCCGGGCGCGGGCGCGCGATGTGGCGGGCAACCAGGGCGACTACCCGCCCTCGGCCCAGATTCTCGTGCAGGTTGCGCCTATCGTCAACGGGGATTTGGAGACCGGCAACTTCAGCGGGTGGACTCTGGGGTGCACGCCGACGTTCAATCGCAGCGTGGTGCGCGCGCCCGACTCCCGCGGAGTGGAGACGTGGGTGGCCCGCCTGGGCGACCCCGCCTACACGCGCATGGACACGTTGCCGAGCGTGCCGGTCGGCGCGGCCTGCATGTCTCAGACGTTTGCCGTGCCGCCCGCCAGCCAGATGTTGACCCCGGTCCTGAGTTTCTGGTATCATGTGTACACGTATGACGTCGTTGTGGGCAGCGATGGCAAGCTCTACGATTCATTTGATGTAACGATCACTCGGCAGGGCGGTTCGCCGCAGTTGGTCCTGCGCGACGGGAACTTCACCGAGCCGATTACGTCGGTGCTGGTGCTGAGGGACCTGGGCTGGCGCTACGCGCAGATAGACCTGTCGCCGTATGCCGGGCAGACCATCACCGTGCAGTTCGCCAACTGGAACCGCGAGTACGACTACAATCCCCAGTTGGGGCTGGGGTGGTACAACACGTGGACGCTGGTGGATGGGGTGCAGGTGCGCACGCGGCTGTCGCCCAGAATCTATCTGCCCGCGGCAATGGTGAACTTTGACGGGACGCGCGCTGTGCGCACGCTGGAAGTGAGCGCGGAAGCGATGCCGGAGGCCCCGCTCTCTATCCCCATAGGGGAAGAACGGCCGAGGCGCTAGCGCCCGCTGCGGGATTTCGTGTACGCAGCGGCGGGGACGAGGCCAAGATCACCGCCGCCATTTTGCTTTGGAATGCTTGGGGGGAGAAGAATGCAGTTTGCGAGATGCTCCAGCACGCCTGGACGTCGGGAGGGGCTATGGACGATACACTGAACCCGATGGCCCAGGGAAGCGAGGCAGACCCGAATCCCGACGAGCAACTGGATGCGGAGGCCCTGTACGCGCGGGGCATGGCCCACTATCGCCGCCGCGAGTGGCAGAGGGCCATGGAGTACTTCGTGCGGCTCAAGGCCCTGGAGCCCAATCGGCCTGGGATTGATGCCCTGCTGGACGAACTGGACTGGTTTATCCAACTCCAGGCGATGGGCCCCGAAGGCCAGACAGCGGAAGCGGATGCGACTCAGGCCAGGCCGGCACCCGAGCCGGAGGTCCGGGAGGTTGCGCCGCGCCCGGCCAAGGTTCGCCGCGCGCCGGTGCGCTTCAACTGGCGCGTGCTCATCTGGCCGCTGGTGTTGCTTCTCGTCGCCGCCGGAGCCTATCTCATCTTCAAGACGCAGCAACCCGACCCGATAGACGTGCTCTACAACCGCGCCCAGGCCAAGATGACCGTGGGCGACTACGAAGAGGCCATTCAAATCTACGAGCAGATTCTGGAGCGCGACCCCAATCACAAGGGCGCGCAGTTCGGCCTGGATAAGGCGCGCCGTCTCGCCAACCTCAGCCTGCTGTATCAGAACGCCAGGACGTACATCGCCAACGAGCAGTGGGACCAGGCTTGGGCCGAACTCAACAAGATTCTGGAGATAGACCCCAGTTACAGCGACGCGAGTACCCTGGCTTCCTTTGTGGAGCGGCGCAAGGCCGTTGCTGACCTATACAAGGAGGGGCAAGGGTTCTACGACAGCGGCGAGTGGGGCAAGGCGATAGACCGATTTGAGCGCATCCGAAGCCTGGATGCCACGTATAATGCGCAGCCGGTTCGCGCCATGCTGTTTGAGTCCTACATCAGCGAGGCCAAGCGGTTGTTGGATGACCCGAGAAGCCAGGCCGCCGACATTCGCCTGGCCATCCAGCATCTTTCCAGCGCGCTCACCATCAATCCGCAGGCGAGCAACGTGGCGGCCATCAAGAGCGACGCCGAGGCGTACCTGGCAGGCGTGGTGGCCTTTGACAACCGCGAGTTTGACCTGGCCCACGCGCGTTTCAACAAACTGTACAGCGCGCCGGGCGAATACCCCATCCGCAATGCGGGCTTGTGGCTGTACAAGACCTTTGTTGCGCGCGGCGATGCCCTGAGGGACGCCGGGCGCTACTCCGACGCGCTGGCGCAATACCGACAGGCCCAGGCCATCGCGGGCGTGGACACGACAGAAGCGCAGGAACGGATAACGGACATCCTCAGCCACTACGCGACGCCGACGCCGACGCTGACGCCGACGCGGACACCGACGCGGACTCGCGCGCCGACCAACACGCCGGTGCCGCCGACGCCGACGCCGGTGCCGCC
>JBBIHX010000117.1:0-9251 GCA_037446815.1 Caldilineae bacterium
GGGAGGCGGCGTGCGGGGCAGACCAACACAAGATGAAACCAACTCCGGTCTTGCTATCCACACGCGGGAGGAGACGGCTCGCGAATGCGGCGGGGGCGCAGCAATGACAGCCCGTAGGCCGCACGCGGCGACCTACGGGCCTGCCAAAAGCTGACCGCTGACGGCTTTCCGCTGTCTGCCCCTACCACCGATACCGCACGGTGTAGGTGATCTTCGCCTCGCCATCCTTGGGCACGTTCACGCGGAACTCCACGCTGCTGGAGTCCAGTTTGGTGTACTCGTGGCTCTTGGCCGTGATCTCCCACTCGCTCCAGCGGAACAGATGCTCCACCACCCGCACCTCAACGGCCTCGCTCTTGTGGTTGCGGATGCTGATCTCAAAACTCTCTTCTATCGTCCGCTCGCCCAGTTTCTTGAAATCCGTCTGCTTGCGCTCGCCCACGATGTCAAAGGCGTCGCCCAGATACAGGCGCACGCGCTCATCCCTGGGCGTGTGGTCAATCTGGTCCTCGCCGACAAACTCGGCCCCGCCGCCCGTGTCCTCTTTGTACACGCGCACGCGGCCCTTGGGCAGCGGCACGCCCAACCCGTCCGCCTCGGAATTCTTGAATTCCACCAGCACCATGACCTTCTTGTTGCTGGTGGGGCCGTAGGTGGGATCGGTGATGGGGCCGTAGGAGTACCAGTAGCCGCTCCCCAGGCCATCGTACACGAAGATCTTCTCGGCTTTCACGCCTTCCGCGCCGACGAACTCAATCTGCTTGGTCTGCTGATCCTTGACGGTTACGGGCCGCTGGATTTCATACAGGTGGTACTCAAAGAACTCCCGCTCGGCCACCTGTTCGGGGGTGAGGGCAGCGCCCGCCTTGCGCGCCATGTCGTAGGCGGTCAGTTCCTGGGGAGGCTGCACGCGGTGGATGTCGCCGGCGATGAGTTTCAGCCGCGCATCCTTATACGTGGCGCCGCTGCGATTGTCCACCGTAACCCAGCCGTTCAGCCCCAGCGAGGCGTCGTCGGCGGCCAGAACCACCACGTAGTCGGCGGACCACGTGATGCCGGCGGTCAGGTACGTTACCTCCACGTCATGGGCGCCGGCCTTGGCCGCGTTCACCTGCCACAGGAGCGACGGCTTGGTGATAAGCCCCTCCGGCAGCGCGGGGAACTGGAACTCCCGCACCTGGTTCGCCTTGACGACGGTTACCTTGCCGTCCGAAGCCTGAAGGATGATGTCATCGGCCCCGCTGAGCAGTTTGCCCGTGTAGACGCTGCCATCCTCTGTAACGAGCGTGATTTGCTCATCCAGGTACTTGCGCAGGAGTTTGGCCGAGCCTACCACATCGTACTCGTAGTTCTGCTCCAGCACCGCGGTCCCCTCGGGGTCGGTCAGCGAGCGGAAGTGAACGGACGTGGGGTCAATGCCCGAGGCCACGTCGGAGAAGCGGACGAAATTCAGGCCCTTCTCCAGCGTCATCGGACGGTGATCCTTGACCAGCCCCAGGTCGGAGTTGTACACGGTCAACTCCACGCCCGGCGACTCGGCATGGGCGGGCGTGGGCGACAACCGCGCGACCAGATTGCTGCCGGCGGAACACGCGGCCAAAGCCAGCGTGGCCACCACAACCAGGATGCGAATCCCTCGTGCGTGTCTCATATTCCCTCCTAAAGGTAAGTGTAGTTTGGAACTGTGGATAGCCTTCCCTTCCGTTGTTGCGGATAGCCTGCGGCTCGTATCGGGCCGCAAAGAGCGCAAAGTTTCCTTGGATTCCTCCTTAGGCTGATTTCTCTGCGTTCTCTGTGCCTCTGCGGTGAATTCCGCTGCCCTTTGCCAACAACACTCCAAGGAGATGAGCGGACTGTGCGAGTTTCAGACGCCTGCCGGTGGGCATTTGTTCCGTGCAAGCGCCGCGCGGCCTCCGCGCCGCCCGACCCCATCGCGCGCCCGTTGCGCAGGGGGCGAGAGTTGCAACGCCCAACTTCGCCGCGACGCTTGACCGCGCGTCCGGAGGACGGCCGCTCTGTCATGCTGAGCCGAAGGCGATACGCCCTCGCCCTTCGGGAGAGGGCTGGGGTGAGGGGCGAGATTCTTCGCTCTCCGCCGCTCAGAATGACAGTTCATGCGAACAAACTTGGGGACATCCCATCGCGCCCGACTTGACAAAGCGGCGCCAGGGTGTATGCTAATGTGCATGAACGAAGACAAGCACACAGACGGATACGCCGCTATGGCGAAACTGCACAAGGCGTTGTCTCACCCGGCGCGACTGCGGATCCTGGAGATGCTGGGGCAGTGCGGCGAAGCGTGCGTGTGCCACCTGACCGCGGCCCTGGGCCAGCGCCAACCCTACGTCTCGCAACAACTGGCCATCCTGCGCGAGGCCAACCTCATCGCCGAGCGCCGCGAGGGTACGCTCGTGTACTACCGGCTGACCGACGAGCACGTGCCAGACGTTATCGCCGCGAGCCGCAAATGGGTGGCCGGCAGGCAGGGTGAGTCGGGGCAATTCCCCACGGTGCCGGAGGGGCCCCTCCCGGGATGTTCCTGCCCCGCGTGCACCCGAGAGTAATCCTCTTCCGCCGTCCCTCTCCGACATTCAGAATAATGCATATTTGACAATCGGGTCTTGCCAGGTATACTTGCGTGTGGGAAGACCGCCGGCACATCAGCCTTTCTGAGCCACACCGACGCACTGCGAAGGGAGGACGCACAATGTTGTGCAAGGAATACGAATTGGAGGTCATCTCGCCACCCTGCGACCCGGGTTCGGAGCGCTGGAGCGCCTTCGCGCGGCTGCGCGAGGATATCAGCGACGTCATGCCCTATCTCAACACCGTCTGGAAGAACGCCATCTACGACCACGAGAACCACATCCTGACCGTGGTGCGCGGAGGCCGGCGCTACACCCTTCGCTCCCATGAGATCGCCATCAGCAATCTGGAGGACCGCCAGGAGGCCCAGCGCATCGCCGAGCGCATCCTGGACGAGGTCAACCGAGTCTGGGACCGGCGGCGCGAGATCGTGCCCTCCTACGAGAAGCGGCATCAGCCCACCGTGATGGAAATCTACAAACTCCTGCCGGGCGGCAACTGCAAGCAGTGCGGCGACCCCACGTGTTTCGTATTCGCGAGCAAATTGGTGGCGGGCACGACAGACCTGACACGGTGCGTCCGCCTCTACGAAGCGGAATTCGCCGACAGGAGAGCGCGCCTGGAGGAAATCCTGGGCCTGGGCGAATGAGTCGCGCGATGCAGGAGGTAGGCGGTGTTTGAACGGGTGCTATTCCCCACAGACTTCTCCGCCTACGCAAACGCGGTGTTCGCGTGCCTGCCCGACCTGAAATCGGCGGGCATGCGCCATGTGCACTTGCTCGCCGTCATCGCCACGTCCCAGGTGCCGCTGGGCCACACGGCTTGGAACGAGGACTCGCTGGCCCGCGTCAAGTGGAGCATGGAGGAGCACCTGCACATCGCGTCCATGGCGCTGGAGGGGCAGGGCTTTTCCACCAGCACCGAGGTCGTGTACGGCAACCCCGCGCGGGAAATCGTGCGCGTTGCGCAAGAAGAACGGGTAGATATGATCGTCATGGGCGCGCAGGGCCAGAGCGCGTTCCAGGAAATCCTCCTGGGCAACACCGCCTTTGATGTCCTGCGCATGTCGCCCGTGCCTGTGCTTATTGAGAAGTTTGAGGTTGTGCGGGAACTGGGAAAGGTGGAGTGCCGGCGCGTGTGCGGCGCGACGTTTCAGCGGGTGCTCCACCCCACAGACTTCTCAGAGTGCGCGCGTGCTGCTTTCAACATCGTCAAGCGGCTCAAGGGCGCGGGAACCGAAGAGGTGCTCCTGGCGCATGTGCAGGACGAGCGCGTCATGCGCCGGCGCAGCCCTGAGCAACTGGAGGAGTTTGACCGCGAAGACGTGGCCCGCCTGGAGCGCATGGCCCGCGACCTGGCGCTCTACCGCCTGCCCGCCAAGGTCATCCTCAGGCACGGCCTGCCCCATGTGGAGACGCTTAAGGTGGCCGACGAAGAGGACGCCTCGCTCATCGTCTTGAGCGTATGCGGGCGCAACGTGATGAACGAAATCCTGGTGGGAAGCACGTTTGAGAAGATCGTGCGCACCAGCCGCAGGCCCGTATTGGCCGTCCATTGTGAGAGGTAAAATGGCAGACACGCAGCACCGCAAACGGGTACTGGTCATCTGCACCGGCAACTCGGCTCGGTCGCAGATGGCCGAAGCGCTGCTGCGACACCTGGGCGGGGATCGCCTGGAGGTCTTCAGCGCCGGTTCCGCCCCCGCGCCTGCCGTACACCCCCTCGCCGTGCGCGCCATGGCCGAGATGGGCCTGGACATCTCCGCCCACCGCCCGAAACCGCTGGCCGACTTCCTCGGCCAACCCTTTGACTATGTCATCGCCGTCTGCAGCAAAGCGGCCGAGGCGTGCCCCTTCTTCCCAGGCCCGGCCGAGCGCATTCACTGGTTCTACGATGACCCCGCGGCCGTGGAGGGCAGCGAAGCCGAGCGCATGGCCGCCTTCCGCGCCGTCCGCGACGACCTGAAGGTTCGCATCGCCGAATGGCTGACATCCCTGCCGAGGCGAGCCGATGCCCCCCTATGACAGCACCCGTGCGCCCAGCCTCAAACCTCATGAGAACGGAGAAGCCATGACACAACCCAAACCCATTGCCCGCCTGCTCACCCTGATTGCCATCCTGGCCCTGGCCCTAGTGCCGACGCTGGCGCACGCCCAGCAGCCGGTCGTTCGCGCCGTGCTGTTCTACTCGGACACGTGCCCCATCTGCCACACCGT
The DNA here is from genome assembly GCA_037446815.1 of Caldilineae bacterium. Classification (GTDB taxonomy): domain Bacteria; phylum Chloroflexota; class Anaerolineae; order DTLA01; family DTLA01; genus DTLA01. The sequence goes on from JBBIHX010000117.1 coordinate 4,803, forward strand.
TCTGGAGCAGGTTCTGCCGCCCCTCCAGGCGCAGTACGGCAGCCAACTGGAAATCGCCAAGGTGGAGATTACGCCCCCCGCCAACTACGAACTCCTCCTGCGCATGGAGCAGACGCACGGCGTCCCGCCGGAGAAAGGCGTTGTGCCCGAACTGTTCATCGGCGACCGCGTGCTTTTCGGAGCCGATGAGATTCGCGACAACCTGCCGTCGCTCATCCAATCCTACGCGGCGCAGGGCGGCGTGGACTGGCCCGCGGGCTACGGCGAGCAGACGGGGCCTATCACATGGCCCCCCACCGGCGCCCGGCCCACGCCCAAAGCGTGCCACATCTGCGACGAGGGCGACCCCGTCGTGAAGATGTACTTCTTCTGGAGCAGCCTCTGCCCCGAATGCCACCGCGTGCAGGATGAGGTGCTCAAGCCCTTGCAGCAGCGGTACGACCGCCAGTTGGTGGTGGACGCGCGCGACGTAGAGAAGTCTCCCGCCGACTACGACCTGCTGACGGCGCTGGAGCGGCAGTTCGGCACCGGCGAAGGCGCGTTCCCCGTCATCTTCATCGGCGACCACGTGCTGCACGGCGAGCAGGCCGCCCGCGAGCAATTGGCCGCGCTGGTGGAGTACTACATGAACGAGGGCGGCGTGGACTTCCCGAAACTCACCGGCCCCGCCGCCCCATCCGGCAATCCGACCGCCGGGCAGCCTGCCATCCATCTGGCCTACTTCTTCCAGGTCGGCTGCCACGAATGCGACCGCGCCCAATATGACCTCAAGTACCTGCAGAGCAAGTATCCGCAGTTGCAGATTCACGAGTACGACATCCGTGAGCACGCCGCCCTGGCCGAGTGGCTGGGCGAACGCAACCGCGTGCCCCTGAACAAGCGCCTCACCGCTCCCGCCGCCTTCGTCGGCTCCGATTTCCTGCTGGGCGACGGCATCAACGTGCAGGCGCTAGAGGCCATCTTGCAGAAGTACGTCGCGACGGGCAGCGAAGCCTACTGGCAGGAACAGGAGGACGCCGCCCAGGCCGGCGAGAGCATCCTGAGCCGCTTCCGCTCGTTCGGCGCGCTCACGGTTGTGGCCGCCGGCCTGGTGGACGGACTGAACCCCTGCGCCTTCGCCACCATCGTCTTCTTCATCTCCTACCTGGCCTTCACCGGACGCAAAGGCCGCGACATCCTGCTGGTGGGCGGCATGTTCGCGCTGGGCGTGTTCCTGGCATACCTGGGCGTTGGCGTGGGCCTACTCAAGTTCCTGGCAAGCCTGCCGTTCCTGCCGGCCATCAGCCGCTACCTGTACGGCTTCACGGCGGCCCTGTGCCTGCTGCTCGCTGTGGGCAGCCTCTACGATTGGTACCAGGCGCGGCGTGGGCGACCGGAGGCGATGAAACTCAAACTGCCCACGCGGATGCGCCGCTGGGTCAACCGCGTCATCCGCGAGGGAGCCAGCGCGCGGGCCATCGCGGGCGTCGCATTCATCACCGGCGCGGTTGTGTCCCTGATAGAGTTGGCGTGCACCGGCCAGGTGTATCTGCCCACCATCCTGTTCGTGCTCGGCGTGCCGGCCCTGCGGGTGCGCGCGCTGACCTATCTCGTCGTGTACAACCTGGCGTTCGTCCTGCCCCTCATCATCGTGTTCCTCACGGCCTACTGGGGCACGACATCGGAGCGCCTGGGGCAGTTCATCAGCCGCCGCGCCGGCGCCATCAAACTGGCCACGGCGGGGCTATTCGCCCTGCTCGCCGCCTGGATGATCACGTTCCTGTAGCAGGCATGGGGACGCGGATGGGCCTCGCCCCTCCTGCAGGGACACCGCGGCGACTCCCCTGCTGAGGCGCGAAGGATCTCCTTCCCCAATCGTGTAGATTCGTGTTATCCGTGGATACACTCCAGCGCACGCCTCGCCTGCGGCCTTCGGCTGCCCCAATGACAGAAGCAGGGCGGCATGACAATGATTCGGTTCCAAACTGTGTTGGTGAACCGTAGGCGCACTCTCTTCGCGTGTCATTGCGAGCGAAGCGAAGCCATCCCACGCTGCGGCGATTGCTTCGGGCGTTCCGCGCCCTCGCAATGACGGCCACCCGCAGACACTGGAACCGAATGCGGGGCGCCATCGCGTAGGGGCGACCGATCGGTCGCCCCTACTCTCCCCAATCCCCGCAATCCGTGCCATCCGTGGATGCACCCCAACCCTGTTCGCGTGGATTCGCGTTATTGACGGTTGCACTCCTCCGAAGTTGCCTCGTGTCGTGCGGCATTGTGCGCGACGCCAAGCCGCGTGAACTGCACCAACACTTTTTGGAACCGAATGATGACAATCGCGATTTTGGTACAAGCGCGCATTCCGTAGTATTATCAATCGCACCAATCGGAGCCGACCGATGCGCAGGTGGGGTGGGAGTCGCCCGCGTGTATTGGCCCAGATTCAACTCCCATGTGCGCCCGAGAGTGAGGTGAAGCGTGGCGAAGAAACGGAAGAAGAAGCAGACCCCAGGGCAGGCCCCGCGCCCGGCAGAGGCGACGACCCAGAAGGGCGAAACGAAGCCAAAGCCCAAGAAGAAGGCAGCCCCCAGCGCGGGCATCAAACGCTGGATCGCGCCTGTGGTGCTGGCGCTCGTCGTGGTGGCGGCCCTCATCACCGCGCAGGCGCTCATCCGCCGCAACGCCGCGCGTCCCACCGGCCCCTGGACCCTGACCATCCTGCACACCACCGATGTGGAGGGCTACGTAGACCCCTGCGGCTGACGGCCCCCCAAGGGGGGTGTGGCCCGTCGGGCCACCGCCATCAAGGACTACCGCGCCAAGACGCCCTATCTCCTCGTCCTGGACGCGGGCGACGCGCTCTTCGGCCAGCCGGTCTCCGACATCAGCCAGGGCAAGGCGCTCACCGAGGCGATGAACCTGATGAAGTACGACGCCATGGCCATCGGCGAGCGGGATTTGGCCCACTTTCCGGAGTTGCTGGATCGTTCCCGCGAGGCCAAGTTTGCCTTCCTGTCGGCCAACCTGGTGTACGCCAGCACGGGCAAGCCAGTCTTCACGCCCTACGTCGTGCAGAACGTGGGCGGGCGCAAGGTTGCCATCATCGGCCTGACACCGGCCGACGACACGTTCAAATCCTTCGTCCCATCGTCCGCCGACATCACGGCGAAAGATCCCGTGGAGACCGCCCGTGAGTACGTCGCCAAGGCCCGCGCCGAGAAGGTGGACGCCGTCGTCATCCTGTCGCACCTGGGCAACGTCATGGATCGCAAGATCGCAACCGAGGTGAACGGCATCACGGCCATCGTGGGCGGGCACTCCTACGACCTGCTCCAAGAGACGCTGCAACTGAACAACACGGTCATCGGGCAGGCAGGGTACGGCGGCGAATGGCTGGGCGAGATCACCGTGGACTTTGACGGCGAGGGCAACGTGGTCTCGGCCAAAGCCGGCGTCATCCCGCTCTCTGCCGACTATGCCGACGATCCCGAACTGGCCGCGTTGGCCGCCCGCTACAACGCCGCCCTGCCCCCGACGCCAACGCTCCAGCCCTAGCGGGCAAGGAGGCTTTGCCGTGGCCGTGTTGGGCAGAATCATCACCGTCGTGGTGAAGGGAGGCGGGGATTTGGCGTCCGGCGTCGCCTGGCGTCTGTGGAACTGCGGGTTCCACGTTGTCGTTACCGAAATCCCCGCCCCCACCGTCATTCGCCGCAAGGTTGCCTTCGCCGCGGCCGTATGGGAGGGCGAGACGGTGGTAGATGGCGTGCGCGCCCGTAGAGTAGAAGGCGCAGAGGGCGTTCGGGCCGCCTGGGATGAGGGCGTTCTGCCCGTCATCGTGGACCCCGAAGCCACCATTATCCGTGCGCTGAAGCCCGACGTAGTGGTAGACGCCATCCTGGCCAAGCGCAACCTGGGCACGCGCATCACCGATGCTCCCCTCGTCATCGGGCTTGGGCCGGGGTTTACCGCCGGAGAGGATGTGCACGCGGTGATAGAGACCATGCGCGGCCATACCCTGGGGCGCGTGATTTGGCGCGGCCAGGCGCTGCCCAACACGGGCGTCCCGGGCGAAGTGGGCGGATATGCCGAGCAGCGCGTGGTGCGCGCCCCGTGCGCGGGGACGTTCCGGGCCGTCCGCGATATCGGCGACATGGTGAACGAGGGCGACGTGGTTGCCTACGTGGACGCCGAGCCGGTGCGCGTGCGGCTGAAGGGCGTCCTGCGCGGGCTGCTCCGCGATGGGATGGCCGTGCACCCCAACATGAAGGTTGGCGACGTGGACCCCCGCGCCGCCCGCGAGCACTGCTTCACCATCTCGGACAAGGCGCTGGCCATCGCTGGCGGCGTGCTGGAAGCCATTCTCCACGCCCTGCGCGAGGGCTGACATCCCCCGTCCCTGGCGGCGCAGCGAAGGAATCCCCAGGGGGTGTATTCACGGATGACACGGATGGCGCGGGATTGCGCATGTAG
>JBBIHX010000118.1:0-9190 GCA_037446815.1 Caldilineae bacterium
TCGTGCCCGTGGCGTTGGAAGTGGGGTCGCGGTTTGCGATCCGCGAAGGCGGGCGGACGGTCGGCGCAGGCGTCATCACCGAGATCGTGGAGTAGCCTACACGGAGAGGGGGAAGGAAGCCGAGGCTTCCGGATTTGAGATATGGCGAAGAAAAAGGACATCCGAGCAGTCATCACGCTGGCTTGCACCGAGTGCAAGGAGCGCAACTATACGACGCAGAAGAACCGTCGCAATGACGCGGGCCGGCTGGAGTTGAAAAAGTACTGCAGCCGCTGCCAGAAGCACACCTTGCACCGGGAGACGAAGTAGGAGCACGCCCGGCAGGCCCGAAAGGGCTTGCCTGTGCACAGGCCAGTAGCTCAACTTGGCAGAGCATCGCTCTCCAAAAGCGAGGGTTGCGGGTTCAAGTCCTGCCTGGCCTGCCTCTGGTGGAGAAGACACCGCCGCACGAGGCCTGCAGTCCGAATGTGCGCGGTGTCTTGAAATGTTTGCATCCGAACTTATCACGAGTGCTTGCCGAGGGTGAAGAGTGGCGAAGACGTCAGCACCGAAAAAAGAGAACCGTATAGTCCGCTACCTGCGGGAGACGCGGGCCGAATTGGCCAAGGTTACCTGGCCCACACGTGAGGAGGCATTGCGCCTCACCGGCATCGTCCTGGCGGCGACGGTGGGGTTTGCCCTGTTCCTGGGGGTTGTGGACTACATTCTCTCCAAGTTGTTCGCGTTGCTGGTAAAGTAGCGGATTCGGAGCGACTCGCCCAGGCGTAGATTCAGAGCGTTCAGGAAGTTGATGGAAGAAGAGAAAGCAGTATCGCCCGAGAATCCAATAGAAGAGCCCGCGGAGTCCATGCCCGCGCCGGAGGAAGCCGAGCCGGTGGTCGAGGACGCCGTGGAAGCGGCTGCCGAGGATACGGCCGCAAGCGGTGAGGAGACCGCCGAGGCCGAATCCGAGGATGCCGAAAGCCCGTACCAGAAGGCCTGGTTTGTCATCCACACCTACTCCGGCTACGAGAACAAGGTCAAGAAGAACCTGGAGCAGCGCATTGAATCCATGGGGATGCGGGAGTGGATTCTCCAGGTTGTGGTCCCGACCGAAGAGGAGATAGAAATCCGCGACGGGCAGCGCCGCATGGTGGAGCGCCGCATTTTCCCGGGCTACGTCCTTGTGCAGATGCGCGTCCCGAAAGATTCGCTGACCCCAACCGAGCAAGCGTGGTATGTGGTGCGGAATACGCCGGGCGTAACGGGCTTCGTCAGTTCGGGGACCAAGCCCATCCCGCTGCGCCAGGAAGAGATTGACAAGATCATCAAGCGGATGGAGGCCGAGGAGCCGACCATCAAGGTCAGTTTCCACCGAGGCGAGAAGGTGCAGATTATCAGCGGCCCCTTCGCCGAGTTCATGGGAACGGTGGACAGCATCAGCATGGAGAAGGGCAAGGTTACCGTGCTCGTGTCCTTCTTCGGGCGGGAGACGCCCGTGGAAGTGGATTTGACCCAGGTTTCCAGACTGTAACGTACACCGCGGGGCGGGCTTTCGCCTGCTCGGCAGGTTGAGGAGGATGCATGGCAAAGAAAGTTGTCGCGGTCGTAAAACTGCAGATTGAAGCCGGCAAGGCGAACCCAGCGCCCCCGGTGGGCCCTGCCCTGGGCCAGCATGGTCTGAACATCATGCAGTTCTGCAAGGAATACAATGCCCGGACGGCCAACCAGGCCGGGATGATCATTCCGGTGGAGATCACCGTCTATCAGGATCGGTCGTTCACGTTCGTAACCAAGACGCCGCCGGTGCCCGACCTGTTGCGGCGCGCCGCGGGCGTGCCCAAGGGCTCGGGCGAACCCAACCGCAAGCCCGCCGGCTCCATCACCCGCAAGCAGTTGCGGGAGATCGCCGAAATCAAGATGAAAGACCTCAACGCGCTGGACATTGAAGGCGCCGAGCGCATGATTGAGGGCACCGCCCGAAGCATGGGCATCACTATCAAAGACTAACCCCCGGCCCTAATGCGGGCCAGTGGGAGGGCCTCGCCCGACGGGGTCCAATGGAACCACAAAGGGAGGAAAGATGCCAAAGAGAGGAAAGAAGTACCAAGAAGTCGCAAAACTGATTGACCGAGACAAGGTCTACTCGCCGGAAGAGGCGATGGCGCTGGTGAAGCAGGTCGCGTACACCAAGTTTGACCCCACGGTGGAGTTGCACATGCGCATGAACCTGGACCCGCGCCAGGCCGACCAGCAGATTCGCGGCGTCGTGCCCCTGCCGGCAGGCACAGGCAAGCCCAAGCGGATTCTGGTCTTCGCCGAGGGCGAGGCGGAACGCATCGCGCGGGAGGCCGGCGCCGATTACGTCGGCAGCGACGAGTTCATCGCCAAGATTCAGGAGGGCTGGTTTGAGTTTGACGTGGTGCTGGCCGTGCCCCAGATCATGGGCAAGATCGGACGCCTGGGCCGCCTGCTCGGCACCCGCGGCCTGATGCCCAGCCCGAAGACGGGGACCATTGTACAGCCCGAGGACTTGCCCCGCACCATTGAGGAGATTCGCAAGGGGCGCGTAGAGTACCGGCTGGACAAGACCAGCAACCTGCACATTCCCATCGGCAAGGCCAGTTTTACGGAGCAGCAACTGCTGGAGAATTTCGCCGCGGTGATGGAAGCCATCGTGCGCGCCAAGCCCGCGAGCGTGAAGGGCGCCTATATCAAGAAGATCGCGCTGGCCCCGACCATGGGGCCGTCGGTGCGCGTGGACGTCTTCCAGGCGATGAACCTGCGCCTGACGTAGCGCCCATACGTTCCCAACCGAATATGTCCCTGTGCCCATGACAGCAGGTGCACTTCGGTGCGTAAGTCCTGCCGAGGCAAAGGATGCGAATGCCCCATGCGTTCGGCGTTGGGCGCGCGGAAACGGTTCGCGCACCCGACGCTGTCGGAGTGTATGCCCGCATGGATGGCCCTCAAGCCTTTGCGTCGGCTGGCGCAAAGGCTTTTTTGTTTGCGGAAGGGCATCCCAATTTGGAACTCAAGTCGTAAGGAGGTGATACAATTTGGCGATAACGAAAGAGATCAAGGAAACCCGTGTTGCGCAGTACAAAGAGATGTTGGCTTCCTCGCAGGCGGTGGTCGTAACGCAGTACCATGGGCTGACGATGGGGCAGTTGAACGACCTGCGGGCGCGGCTTCGGCCCACAGGCGGGCGGTTCCAGGTTACGAAAAACACCCTGTTCCGCCTGGCCCTGGCCGAGCAGAAAAGCCCCGCGCTGGACGACATCCTCGTGGGGCCCACGGCCGTAGCCTACCTGAGCGGCGACATCGCAAGCGGCATCAAGGCGCTCATCGCCTTCGCCGAGGAAACCAATGCCATTGAGGTGAAGGGCGGGCTATTCGGCGACCGCGTGCTGTCCGCGGAGGACGTCGTTACCCTGTCCAAACTGCCGTCCCGCGAAGAACTGCTGGCGCAGGTGGTATCGCGGCTGCAGGCTCCGCTCTACGGCCTGGTCAACGTGCTCAGTGGCCCCATGCGAGGGCTGGTGTATGCCCTCAAAGCGCGCCAGGATCAACTGGCGAACACTGCCGCCTAGTCGGCACATCACAATCTGAAAACCAAAAGGGAGGAAAATAGAATGACGAAGGAAGAGATTTTGCAGGCGATTGAGAAGATGACGGTCTTGGAACTGGCCGAACTGGTGAAGGCGCTGGAAGAGAAGTTCGGCGTCAGCGCCGCTGCGCCCGTTGCCTTTGCGGCCATGCCTGGTGTTGCGGCTGCAGGCGCTGCTGGGGCTGCCGCGCCCGCCGCTGAGGAGAAGACCGAGTTTGACGTCATCCTCAAGGAAGTCGGCCCCAACAAGATTCAGGTCATCAAGGTCGTGCGCGAACTGACCAACCTGGGCCTGAAGGAAGCCAAGGAGTTGGTGGACGGCGCTCCGGCCACCATCAAGACCGGCGTCCCGAAGGAAGAGGCCGAGGCTGCCAAGGCCAAACTGGAAGAGCAGCAGGCCGTCGTAGAACTGAAGTAGTTCGCCCACCTGGTCGCGTCAACTGTAGGGGCAGGTCTCAGACCTGCCCCTACGACTTACGTGCCCCAGTCGCGCGGCATGCGGAATTCCCAGTCCAGCGTGCGGCTACTCACCTTGGCGATAACCGGCGGGCAGCGTTTGTACTGATTGCGTTGCACCATCCGCCACACCTGCCGCACGAAGGCCTCCGCGAACCCCATGCTCACCACCTCGGCGGGCGTTCGGCGCTCGTCCACCAGAAGGTACAGCACCTTGTCCACCTCGGCGTAGGTCAGCCCCATCTCGCCCTCGTCGGTCTGGCCGGGCCACAGGTCTGCCGAGGGCGGCTTGGCGATAATGCGCTCGGGGACGCCGACGGCGCGGGCCAGTTGCCGCACCTGCGTCTTGTACAAATCCCCCAGCGGGTTCACCGCCGACGCCATGTCGCCGAAGAGCGTGCCGTAACCCAACAGGAGTTCGGTCTTGTTGCTGGTGCCGATGACCAGCCCGCCCCACTCCTCGGATTGATCGTACAGGACGATCATGCGCGCCCGCGCCATGACGTTGCCCCGTCGGCGCTGGCTCATGCTCGGCACCTGGGCGAAGAGCGGATCCACCATGTCGGTGATGTCTATCGTAAGGTGGTCCAGGCCCAGGATTCGGATGACCTCCAGCGCGTCGGCGGTGGATTCGGGCGCGCTGGTGCGGTAGGGCATCAGGACGGCGCGCACGTTTTGCGGCCCTAGCGCCTCCGCCGCGAGAAACGCCGCCAGCGACGAATCCACCCCGCCCGACAGGCCCAGGACGCCCCGCGTGAACCCGAAGCGCCCCAGTTCCGTGCGGATGGTGCCCACCAGCATCCGCCGCACAAGCGGGATGTCTTGGACGAGTAGCGCTTCAACGTTCGTCATCGCGATGTTCTCCGGATAGGATGCGGGAGAGTTCGTGGAGCACCAGGAGGGGCTTCTCGTCGCGCAGGAGGGGAAGGCGCTGGCGCGCGGCGCGGACGAGGCCCGGGTCAATCTCCACGGGCACGAGCGCCTCCTCAAAATAGGGCGCCTGAGCCAGGACCTGCCCGCGCGGGGAGACGGCCAGGCTCCCGCCCCAGAACGAAATCCCCTCCTCCACGCCGACGCGGTTCACGTGGACGGCGAAGGAGGTTAACAAGCCCGCGTAGGTCTTGGTGAACTGGGTTACGGTGGCCGCGTTGGCCGTAGCGCCTTCCTGATCGGTCCCCACGCCGTAGGCCGGCGATGCCGAGCAGAAGATGAGGTAGTCGGCCCCATCCATCCACAGGAGGTAGGGCGTGCTGATGTGCCAGGCGTCCTCGCAGATCGCCATGCCGCAGCGCCCGAAGCGCGTGTCAAAGGCGCGGAATCGGTCGCCGGGACACAGGTAGCGCCCCTCCTCAAACAGGCCGTAGGTCGGGAGGTACACCTTGCGGTGGACGTGGACGACGCGCCCGCCATCCAGGAATGCCGAGGACACGAAGAACCGATGCCGCTCGTCTTCCTCCACGAAGCCAACGACGAGGGCGAGGCTCGCGCTGGCCTCCAGGAGCGGCTTCCATATCGGGTGCTCCTCCGACGGGCGAATCGCCACGTGGGGCACCAGTTCGCGCAGGGTGTATCCCGTCAACGACAGTTCGGGGAAGATGAGCAGGTCTATCCCCAGGCCCTGGGCCTCGCGTGCCAGTTGCAGGTGCCGTTCCAGGTTCGCTCGCACATCGCCGAGACGGGGAAACGTCTGGGCGAGACCGACGGTGAACTTCTTACCCAAGGGCGACCTCCTGAACAGATGGGGCATCGGACGGGCGTGCGGCGCGCCGACGCAGGACGGCCAGCAGAATCACTCCCGCGACGACCGCGGCGGCGTCCAGCCACTGGGCCAGCCGTAGCCCGCCGATGAGCAGCGTGTCATCGCCCCGCGTGAACTCCAGGGCGAATTGCGTCGCGCCGACAAGCAGCAGGTAGGCGGCGAACGGGAGCCCGGGCCACGGCCGCCGATGCAGCAGGACCCACAGGCCCCCGAACAGCAGCGCGTACACGATGGCAGCCGCCGCCTGGGTCGCGAAACGGTACTCCACGTACCCGTAGATGTCCGGCAGGAACAGGTAGCCGAAGCCACGGCCCGGCCTGCCGTAGGCGCTGCCCGCGAGCAGGTTGCCCACCCATGCCAACGCCGACGCGATGGCCAGCGCAGGGGCGAGGGGGTCTAGCAAATCCCAGACGCTGAGGCGCCGCGCCCTGGCCACCGCCCAACACGCCGCCAAGCCCGCGATGAAGCCGCCCCCGAAGGCCATGCCGCCCCTCCAGAACTGGACAATCTCGGCGGTCCTGACGGAATAGTAGTCCCAGTTGGCCAGGACGAAATGGGCCCTGGCGCCGACCATGCCCGCGACGATGCCCCACAGGGCGGCGTCCAGTACGGGTTCGGCCGGCAGGCGGTAGCGGCGGGCAAGACGGTACGCCGTCCACAACCCCACCAGCACGGCCAGGTCCAGGAACACGGTGTACGAGAGGAGCGTGATGTTGCCGATTTGCAGCAGGACGGGGCGCATGGTTATCCTTTCAGGCTCTCCACGATGCGGGCATATCGCTCGGCCAGTTCTTGGGCGAAGTCGTCCGATTCGGCTTCGGCGTGCACGTGGAACATGGGGCGGTCGGGGTCGGGCAGGACGATGACCCAGCGGCGGTCGGACAGCCAGATTTTCAGGCCGTCAATGGCCTCGGTGCGCTGGCCCTTGTGTTGCTCGTGGAGCCGCCGCATGACGGCCCCCTTGACATCCCACGAGCAGGGCACGTCCTTGCCGGCCATGTGCCATTCGGGGAGACCCGCGATGACCTCCGAAAGGCGCGTCTGCCGGGTTTCCAGATACTCCATGAGTTTCGCCACGGCCATCATGGCGTCGGCCATGCTCTGGAACGCGGGGAAGACGAAACTGCCGCGCCCATCCAGCGCCAGGGCCGCTTGGCAACCGGCGGCTTCCTGGGTCAGCGAGTGCAGGTCCAGTTTGGTGCGCACAAGGGTTCCGCCGCGCTTGCGGGCGATGTCGTCAAACAGCGCGGGCGCGGACACGGGCAGGACGAGCGTGCCCCCAGGCCCGTAGGCGGCCAGCGCCAGGTCCGCGAGGGCGGCCGACAGGGTTGTGGGGTGCACAATGCGCCCCTTGTCGTCCACGGCGTAGATGATCTCCCCTCCGGCGTCCACGCGAATCCCAAAGTCCGCGTTCAGCACCTGGCAGATGCTGGCGAGTTGCGCGAGGCCCTGCTCTAGCGCCTCCTCGGTTACGGACACTCTGGACTCATCCACGCGCTCGTTGAGCCCCACGACGGAGCAGTTCAGGTCGTCCAGCAGTTCAGGCAGCACTAGGGAGACGGGTGAGTTGGCGTAGTCCAGGACCAGGCGGAACCCGTGTCTGCGGATGGCTTCCATGTTCAGAGCGCGCTTGAACCCGTCGGCGTACAGTTCCACCACATTCGCGGCATACTGGATGGTGCCGATTTCGTCGCTGTGGACGCGGCGGAAGTCCTCGCGGAAGAAGACGCGCTCAATCTTGCGTTCCTCCTCCTTGCTCAAGTTTCTGCCCTCCGCGTCCATGATGCGGATGTCCACGATGCGGGCGTCAAAGGGCGAGACGCGGACGTGGATGCCCCCCGCCGCGCCGGTGGAGCGGGTGTAGTACCGCGCGACGGGAATGGGAACCGTGCGCAGGTCCAGGACGTTGACTCCCGAGGAGGGCAGGCCCGAGATGATGGCGCGCTTGATCATGCGGGCGCTGCGATGGGCGTCGCGGTTGATGGTTACCGTCGCGCCGCGCGGCAGGGTTGCGCCGTAGGCCGCGCCCAGTTTGGCCGCCAGTTCGGGGGTGAGGTCCACGTTGACCAGGCCCGACACGCCGTACCGGCCGAAGAGGACCTTGCGCCCCTGGGCCCCCCAGATGAGGCTGGTGCGGACGATGGCCCCGGCCTCAATCTCCTTGCCCGGCCAGATTTTCACGTTGGGGTGGATCACGGCCTGCTGGCCGATGGTGGTGCCATCGCCGACGACCGCGCCTTCAAAGATGACGGCCTGCCCCTTGACGTTGCACTGGCTCCCGACGATGCACCCGCGCACGTCGGCGGCCTCGCCGATGTACGAGTTGGCCCAGACGACGCTGCGCTCCACGTGGGCGCGCGCGTCCACGATGGTGTTCTCCTTGATGACCGCCGGGCCGACGATGTACGCGCCGCCGCGCACGCGCACGCCGCTCCCCAGGAACACGGGGCCGTCCAGCACCGCGCTCGGGGCGATCTGCACGTCGTCCTCCACCCACACGCCCGGCTGCGTCTCGGTGCCCAGCGGGCCGACTTGCACGCGCCCCTCCAGGATGTCGCCGCTGGCGCGCAGGTACTCCTGCAGGTTGCCCACATCGCACCAGTAGCCATCGGCCACGTAGCCGAAAAGCGGGTCGCCTTTTTCCATCATCAGCGGAAACAGGTTCTGGCTGAAGTCAAAGACCTTGTCGGCCTCAAAGTAGTCCAGGACTTCCGGCTCAATGACGTAGATGCCCGTGTTGACTGTGTCGGAGATAACCTCGCTCCAGCCGGGCTTCTCCAGGAACCGCTGAATGCGCCCGTTGGCGTCGGTGATGACCACGCCGTACTCCAGCGGGTCGGGGACTCGGAACAGGGTGATGGTTACTTTGGCGCGCTTCTGCTTGTGGAAGGCGATGACCTTCGTCAGGTCTATGTCGGTGAGCGCGTCGCCGCTGATGACGATGAACGGCTCGTCCAGGAACGCCTGGGCGTTCTTCACGCTGCCCGCCGTGCCGAGAGGGGTGTCCTCCACAGAGTAGTAAAGGCGCATGCCCAGGCCGTGGCCATCGCCGAAGTAGCGCTGAATCATGTCGGCCATGTATTGCACGGTTACGACGACCTCGGTGATGCCGTGTTTCTTGAGGAGCGCCAAGATGTGCGCGATAACGGGCTTGTTGACCAGGGGCACCATGGGTTTGGGCCGCCCCAGGGTGAGCGGGCGCAGCCGCGAGCCCTCTCCGCCGGCCATGACCACTGCTTTCATCGGTTCGCCTCCGCCATTGGGATAGCGATGAAGCAAGCGGGACTATCATAACACAGGCGGGCCGGAATGTAAACTGCGCCGCGGCGCGGATTCGGTTTCATCTTGTGTTGGTGAAACGCATGGACACTCTCCTCGTGTGTCGT
>JBBIHX010000119.1:0-9182 GCA_037446815.1 Caldilineae bacterium
CGGTGTCAAGCGAAATTCACCGCGGACTCGGTTGCAAAGTCTGTTGGTATTTGTCATTGCGAGGGCGCGGAGCGGCCGAAGCAATCCCTGGGGCGTGAGGTTGCTTCGCTTCGCTCGCAACGACACACGGGGAGAGTGTCCGTGCGTTTCACCAACACAAGATGAAACCGACTCTCACCGCGGACTCGGTTCCAAAGCCTGTTGGCATCTACTGTCATTCTGAGCGGCGGAGAGCGAAGAATCTTGGGATAACGTGCGACGCACCTCGGAGGTGCGTCGCACGTAACCCTCTCCGCGCGGAGGTAAAGCCACCGCGCTAAAAAGCCCAAATTCCTCTGCGAACTCTGCGCCCCCGCGGTGCCATCAAACTCACCGCAGGCATGCGGTCTATGCGGCGGCCGCGGCGTGTGCAGGCATCGGTTCGGCGGCGTAGTATGGAGCCAGATGCGCCCGCAACGCCTCGCGTGCATAAAACAGGCGCGACTTGACAGTGCCCACCGGGCACCGTAGCGTGTAGGCAATCTCCTCCACCGAGAAACCCTGGAGGTAGTACAAGATCACCACGGTTTTGTGGGCAAACTCCAGGCTGTCTATCCCCTCCTGGATGGCCGCCTGCAATTCCGCGCGCAGGGTGTGCCCCTCGGGGCCGGATGCGAGGCCACAGGGCAGCGCCTCCGCCACATCATCCAGAGAATCCGTGTTCGGCCGGTTGCGGGTCAGGTGGGAATAGCACAGGTTCACGGTAACCCGATGGAGCCAGGGGGCCAACCCGCGCTCGCCATCCAACTTGTGCAGATTCGCGTGGACGCGCAGGAAGCAATCCTGCACGATCTCGTCGGCGACGTCGGCGTTGCGCACCAGCCCCATCGCGGTGCGGTACACCTGCGTGCGGTACTTGTTGTAGATGGCCTCAAAGGCGACCATATCGCCCTGCCGGGCTTTGAGAATCAGCATGCTATCTTCTGTCATCGCGCCTTCCCCCAACCCTCAGACTACCTGCCGTTGCGAGCGAATCAATCCCGCAAGGGTAGCAGCGAAGCGAACCGCGCCTGTTGCGCAACGGTAACTATAGCGTGCCTTCGGGTCAGACGTATCGGGCATCCGCCGTATTCGCGCTACGCGGTTGCGCCTACCCGCTACGCAATTTGGCGTAGGCCGCCGACGCGGTTTGCCACAGGCGCGGCAGATGCTATAATCCCCACAGACGGGTCTGGGCCCATGGTCGGGAGAGCCACATGTCTCTGTTCTATAGCCTGGGTGCTATCGTGGCCATCGGGGCGCTGGCAGGGCTTGGCGTGTTGGTCGTGGAGCGGCAACGCGGCCGCTGGGCGAACCGCCTGCTGGGGGGCTTTCTCCTGACGGTGGCCGGCTTCCTCGTGTCGTCCCTCGCGTATCAGTGGATCGCGAGCGGCTCTTCCATCTGGCCGTTCACGGGGCTGACGGTGCGCGACGCAACGGCGTGGATGGATGCGGCATACGTGCTGTCCACCCTGTTCGCGTCGGTGTTCCCTTCCCTCATCCTGCACTTTGCGCTGGAATTCCCGCGGCGGCACGTGCTGGCGCAAAGCGCGCGGGTGAACCTGCTGTACCTCCCCGGCGTGGTGCTGTTTCTGCTGGGGATTGCCGGCGGCTCGGATGCCCTGCGGCCATCGCCGAGTGGGTTCGCGTCGGCGTGGCTGTGGGAGTGGCGCAGCTGGGCGTTGTCCTACTTCCTCCTGGCGCTCGCCATCCTGTTCGCCCGATACCGCCAAGCGTCGGGGCAGGTTGAGCGGCAGCAACTTGCCCTGGTGTTGCTGGGCCTCGGAGCGCCGTTCCTGGCACTGCCCCTGGGCTGGGTCTCCCCCGCCTGGAATCGGTCGGGGTGGAACCATGTGGCCTGGACGTTCACCGCTGTGCTGCTGGCATACGGCATCGCGCGGTACCAGTTGCTGGATGTGCGCGTGGTGATCCGCCGCGCCCTGCTCTACTCGCTGCTCACGGTTGTGGTGATGGTGGGCTACATCGGCGCGGCGCTGGCCCTCGGCATCCTCACGGCGGGCCTGCCCGACTCCCTGGAACGCGTCCTCAATGCGGTGCTCATTGTGCTCATCGCCATGCTGGTGTCGCCTACAAAGGACCGATTGCAGGCCCTTGTGGACAGGACCTTCTTCCCCGGAGAGGTGGGACGGGCCGATGTGCTGCACCGCTTCAGCCGCGATCTCCACGCGGAACTCTCCGAAGACGGCGTCGCCGAGCGAACGCTGCACTGCATCCTGGAGAACCTGGACGCCCGCGCCGTGTACCTGCTGCAGGAGCGCGACGGTATCTTCACCCCGGCATATCACGCCGGCCATCCACCCCCGCGCGCGTTGGAACAGCGATTCGCGCGCGACGATGACCTCATCCGCTGCCTCGGCCAACGCCAGGATGCGGTTACCGTGGACCAGATGCACGTGGACCCTCGCTTCGGCCCCGCGTACGTGCGCAGTTGGACGCGGCTGGACGCCATGGACGCGGCGCTGTGCGTGCCGCTGCTGGACAGCGAGGGCGCGCTGGTGGGCCTTGTGCTGGTGGCGCGGAAGCGCACGCGGGGTGCCTACAGCGCGGCCGACGTCCGCTTCGCGCAGGGCGTGTGCAATCAGGCCGCCATCGCGCTGGAGAACGCGCGCTTGCACCGCCAGGCGTCGGAGGCCGAGCGGCTGGCGGCGCTTGGGCGCATGGCCAGCGCCATCCTCCATGACCTGCGCACGCCCATCGGCGGGATGATGCGCTGCGTGGAGGCGCTGGGGCAACAGGAATTGCCCCACGACGCGCGCAACCGCCTGGCCGTGTCCACCCTGGAGATGATGAACCGACTGTACCGCATGGCCCAGCAGGTCTTGGACTACTCGCGCGGCGGTTGGACGCTGGAGATGAAGGCCGTGCCGCTGGGCGACTTTGTGCGCGGCCTGCTGCCCGTCATCCAAGCGGACGTGGAGGAGCAGGGGATTGAGGTGCGGTTGGCCCTCGCGTATGAGGGCATCGTTCTGATGGACCCGACCCGCATGTCCCAGGTTGTCTACAACCTCGTGAGCAACGCGCGGGACGCGATGCCCAACGGCGGCGTTCTGACCATCGGCTCCAGCGCGTCGGACAGCGAGATTTCGCTCAGTGTCGCGGATACGGGGGTGGGCATCCCGCCCGAACGCCTCCAGCGCATCTTTGAGCCGTTCGTGAGTTACAAGAGCGACCGAGGGGCCGGCCTGGGGCTTGCCATCTCCAGCAAGATCGTGGCCGACCACGGCGGGCGCATCCTGGTGGAGAGCGCGGTGGGCGTGGGGAGCACGTTTACCGTCGTCCTGTCCCGCCAACATGAAATTCACCGCGGAGACGGAGAAGACACAGAGAACGCAGACTCCTCGGCGTCCTCCGCGCCTCGGCGGTGCACAGGTCTCACCGCGGAGACAGAGAGGACGCAGAGGAACAAATAGAGTCAAAGTCTCTCTGCGCGCTCTGCGTCTCCGCGGCGAAATCTACCCCCGGCGCGGGTGGGGCGGGATGGCCCCGCGGCGCCGCAGCCGCCACCACACGCCCGCAGGGTACCCCGCCATCTTGGCCCAGTCGCCCACGATGCGAATGACGGGCACCCAAAGGATGGCCTTCACCTTCTCGCGCGCGGGCAGCCCCGCCATTCGCGGCAGGAGCCGCCGGTAGGGCGTGCGGAACATCGCGGCAGCCCCCACCAGGTACAGCAGGCACACCGCCGGATGGAACACCAGGCCCGCCAGCGCAATGAGCGGCACGGCGACGAAGTACGTTCCATAACGCACTGCCTGCCGCATTCGCCACAGGTCGGCCTTGCCATCGCCGCGCGCGTAGCGGTAGTACTGGCGGGCGAAGGCGCGCAGGCTGGGCCTGGGGCGAAAGTAGGCGATGGCCCTCGGCGCAAAGGCGAAGGCCCCGTACCGCCCGCGCAGTGCGAAGTCAAAAATCAAATCCTCGCAGTAATCCAGCCATTCGGGATAGCCGCCCACCTCTTCCCATGCGCTCCGCAGGAATGCCACCGAGCGGCTGGAAGGCAGGAATCGCTCCGGGCGGATGTCCCCCAGGTCGGGGAGCGTGGTCGCGCCCAGGGCGATCTCAAACGTCGTCTTCGGGTCAGAGACGAAGAACCCCGCCACCACCGCGGCCTCGCCCCGCTCAATGGGCGCCACAATCTCGGCCAGCCACTCGGGCACCAGGCGCGTGCCCGCGTCGGTGGACGCGATGATGTCGCCGGTGGCGTGCTGAATCGCGTAGTTGCGGCCCTGCGAGATGTTGGCGCCGGGCAGGAACAGCAACTTCAGCGGCAGCCGATCCAGGTAGCCGGCCATGATGTCCAGCGTGCCGTCGGTGGAGCCGCCGTCCACGATGACGATTTCGTCCGGCGGGCGCGTCTGGGCGGCGAGCGAATCCAGCAGCGCGCCGATGCTCTCGCGTTCGTTCAACACCGTGGCGATCACCGATACTGTCATCTCATCGCACCACCTTGAGCGTGCATAGGAACACCGCCTGGCTCCATTTGCCATCGGGCAGGGCGCGCGCCGCGATGTACAAGTCGTACCGGCCTGCGGGAAGGTCGGCGGGAATCTGCATGAAGCGGTCGTCGCGGACGACTTCGCCCTCCTCCCACCGCGTCGTGGAATACCGGCTCTCGGCAGGCTGGCCAGTGCTGGACAGCGCCGCCCCTCGGTCGCCGATGGTCATCTCGTAATCCACGCCGGGCGCAGCGGTGGCCCGCCAGAACAGCGTGAGGTGCACCACGTCGCCCGGGCGGATGTCCACCTGCTGCCCCTCAAACCCCAGTTTGTGCACATCCACGCCGCCCAGTTCCAGCGGGCCGAACCGCGCGGAAAGGCGCTTCTGCATGGGGATGGCCGACAGCGGCGGCTGGCGCGGCGGCTTGGACACGCGAATCGGATCCAGCAGCAGATGATCGCCCGCAGCCGCGCCGCCCAGGGTGATGGGCAGGCGCGCGCCATCACTCAGGCGGTACATGCCAATCTCCAGCCGATACTCGCCCGGCGGGGTGCCTGGCGGAACGGGCACGCCGTAGTTGTCGGCGATGCGGTCGCCCGCGCGCCACGACGAGGTGATGGCCGCGCCGCCTCCGGGCTCCGCGTCGCGCTGGCCCACCACGTGGCCGCCCCCGTCCAACAGGTGCACGAAGACCTTGTACCGCTCGGATATGGCGTCCAGCGCCTCCCAGAACAGCGTGATTTGCACGATGCCGCCCGAGGCCACGTCCTCGCTCAGCAGGCTGTAGCCGCGCAGCCGAATACGGTCGCCCAGGCGGGCATCCAGCGGGTGGGCGATGTCGGCCATGGGCTTCTGCGGCGCCGCATAGACAACGAAGCGCACGTTGCCGTACCAGTCATCCGATGCCTTGAAGGCGTGGCTATCCATCCACGACTCAATGAACCGCTCGGGGTCGCTCTCGTCGGTCGCCCAGAAGATGGCGAAGACGCGCTCCTTGCCCGCCAGCATCTGCGCGAGGTCGCGCTCCGTCGCGGCCTTGTCCAGCGGGCGCTGGCGCGGCAGCGGATAGACCGGGCTGGCGCCGCGGTAGTACAAGGTGAACGTCTCCACCTGGCTAGGCGCGTTGATGAGCACGGCGTCGTTCGGCCCGCCGAATGCCTCAATGTAGCGGGCCATGCCTCGGTAGTCATCGCGAGCATAGGCCGGGTCAAAGTAGTAGTTTTGTAGCGCCTGGGCCCCCGTGGCGGCCAGCACAACGACGGCCAGCAGCAGCCACAGCCGCGCCCACAGCCGGCCCGTGCGCGCCGCGGGCCGATTGTGCAGCGGCCACAGCGCCCCCCGCGCGATGAGAATCGCGAACGCGGGCGCGCAGACGAGGAAGAACTTGGGGCGGTAGGCCGGCTTCAGGAGCGAGAGCGCCCATTGCGCCAGGACGGGCACCGCCAGCCACGCGCCGATCAGCCCCGACCGCAACCACCAGGGCAGGTCGGCGCGGCCGTTCGCCTCTCGGCGCAGCGGCAGGAGCCCCGCCAGCGCCACCGCCCCCAGCGCCGCCGCCAACACTAGCAGGTCGGCGCGGGACAGGAGCAGGGAGTGCCCCCCGACGAGCAGCGCGAATGCGTCCTTGACGAAGAAGGCCAGCGAGTGGGGTTCGCTGATGGCGGGCCACTGCGTCATCTGGCGCAGGCCCGTGGGCAGCCACGGCAGGTACAGGGCGAACGCCGCAACCTGGAGCGCGGCCCATCGCGCCAGCGGCCCGCCGCCGCCTTGTCGCCACAGCCACAAGGCCACATACGCCAGGTTCCACACGCCCCACAGGATGGGAAACGAGTAGTGGGTGTACAACCCCATGGCCACGGCCAGCACGTACAGCGCCGCGGGAAAGTTCACCGTGGAGGCGCGGAGAGTATCTGACGCGGCCCCTCTGCGCCGCTGCGGTGAGATCGCCTCGGCCTGCGCGTACCGAATCAGGGCGTAGGTGCCCAGGCAGACGACGGCGGCCAACAGCATGTACATGCGCGTCTCCTGGGAATAGTACACCTGGAAGGGCGACAGCGCCGCCAGGAACGCCGCCAGCAGCCCCACCTGCGCGCCGAACAGCGCCTCGCCGATGAGAAACACGAGCCCCACCGCGGCCACGCCCAGCAGCGCCGACAGCGATCGCAGGGCCGCTTCGCTCACGCCCCACAGGCGCACCCAGAAGTGCAGCAGCCAATAGTACAGCGGCGGGTGGATGTCGTGGGCCGCGTCGCGGGTGATGGCCGCCAGGTCGCGCAGGGCCAGGGCCGCGCTCGTCCCCTCGTCGTTCCACAGGCTCTGCGCGCCGATGCCGTAGAAGCGCAGGAATGCCGCCAGCGCCAGAATGAGGACAAGGACGATCCAGATGGCGCGCCGCCGAGTCATCGCCGCCTCCCGCCCTGGAAGGGCGCCGACAGGAGCCCCAACGCGCCCACGGCAAGCGCCAGCAGCCCCAGGGCCTTGCGGGCCGCGTAAATTCCTGGACGGTTCACCACAATCAGCCCGTCCAGGCCTGCGCCGTCGTCCGCGTAGATGGCGACCTCGTGCTCGCCGCCCTGCACGTTGCGCGCCACCGGAACGATGATTCCGGGCATGTCGGCCTCCGCGCGGAGGTTGATGACCGACTCGTGGCCGTCAACGAAGACGCGGAGCGCGCCCGCCTTCGGCCCCTTGGCCACGACCAAATCCAGCCCCGTGCCGATGAAGCGGAACCGCACCTGCCCCTCCCCCTGGCTGCGACGATAGCGCCCCAGGACGGCATCCGGGTTGCGCACGTCTTGCCACGCGCCCGCGTAGGCCAGTGCCCAGTGATCCTCCTGGTGCCAGCCCACGTAGACTTTCGCTGGCTCGGCGGTGAGTTGGCGCATGGCCTCGTACACGGGCATGGGGGTGAAGTCCGGCTCCACCATGCGAAAGTAGTAGAAGACCTCGCCGGTCTCGGTGTCGGTAGCGCGCTTGAAGAACCAATAGTTCATGACGCCCATCCAGGGCCATTCGGCCTGGGCGCGGCGATACGCTTCCACCGCGTAGCGCGCCTGCTGCTCGGGCGTAACGCGCCCGTAGATGGCCGGCTTGGGGAAATCGGCGGGCACGGCATTCCAGCCCACCTCGGTGGCCCAGATGGGCTTGTCGGCGTCGCCGTTGCGCACCATGATTTCGCGGATGAGTTGGGGGCGGGCGAAGTTGGTGCGGTCGGGCGTGGCGCGGCGGTCGGTCGGGCCGGTCCACAGCCCGTAGGCCATGACGCCCATGATGTCAAAGTAGCCGCGCGCGCCCGCATCGTACATGCGCTGCAGGTACACCAGGTCGTTCATGTTGCGCCCGCCGGGTTCCAGCGTCTGGGCCAGCCCCGCGCAGAGGATGACGCACTCGGGGTCGGCGGCCTTGGCGCGGGTGTAGGCCACCTTCAGCAGCGCGACGTACCCCTCGGGGTCC
Organism: Caldilineae bacterium; assembly: GCA_037446815.1. GTDB lineage: Bacteria > Chloroflexota > Anaerolineae > DTLA01 > DTLA01 > DTLA01. The sequence goes on from JBBIHX010000119.1 coordinate 7,930, forward strand.
ACCGGCTGCTCCCCCCACTCCGGATAGATGTTCGGCTCGTTCCAAATCTGATAGTAGCGGATGCGGCCTTTGTAGCGGGTTACGACGGCTTCCACGAAGTCGCCGAAGTCGTCCAAGTTGTCGGGCGGGGCCAGGGTGCCGCGGGCGTCGCCATCGGCGCGGGACCAGGCGGGCGGGTTGTCCAGTCGCGCGATGATCTCCAGGCCGTACCTCTCGGCCAGTTCCACGATGCGGTCGTACTTCTCCCACGCCGAGCGCGGCGGCTCGTTGCGGCGGTCGGTGAAGTCGCCTTTGCCGTGAATCTCAATGTCCTCCCACGGGAACTCCTGCCGAATCCAGTGGAAGCCGGCGTCGCGAATCATGCGAATCGCCTGCTCCACCTTGGCAGGCTCCACCTCCTGCTCCAGGAAGGTGTTGACGCCGTAGGGGTTCACGCCCGCGTGGGCGACGGGGGTCATGGGCGCGGTTTGCAGGGGCGGGCGGGTGAGTTGGATGAGCGCCCAGGCCACCGTGCCCTTGATCTGCTCGCGCAGGTCTTCCTCGCCGGTGAGGCCGTACATGGCCGCGCGCATGGAGTTGCGGCCCATGTACGCCCCCGCGCCCAGGAGCACGGCGAGGGCAACGAGGGCAAGGGCCCAGGCGAGACCGCGTCTAGAGCGTCTTCGCAAGCGTCCCCTCCACAGTAGGCGTTTTGCAGATTATACGTTGGCTGCGGGCCTGTGCCAAACGCCCCCGCGCGGGATTCGGTTTCACGGTTGTTGGTGCCCACTGTCATCTGAGCCGCGAAGCGGCGAAGAATCTCGCTGCCCGCAGGCGCGGCGGGGCCACCCCCCGTGCGGGGCTAAAGCCGCCGCGCTACGAGCGGAAGCCCCTTTGTGGCTAACCCCAGCCCGCAGGGCTTTATGCGCTCAGCCCGATGCTTTAGCGTCGGGCGGCCACGCCACACCTCGCCCTGCCCCCATCCGCGCCATCCGTGGTGTACGGGGGACCGGCCGGTCGTCCGTACAGGCGCGGCGGGGGACATCTCCCCCGTGGGACAACGTGCGACGCACCTCCGAGGTGCGTCGCACGTACTCTCCGCGCGGGGCCAAAGCCACCGCGCTACGAGCGGAAGCCCCTTCGGGGCTGTTCTGCGTTCGCGTGGATTCGCGGCTCTGGTGCTGTCATTCTGAGCCGCGGAGCGCCGGGAGCAATCTCCCCCTCACCCCAGCCCTCTCCCGATGGGCGAGGGAGCGGCGCCTCATCGCGGGCGC
>JBBIHX010000120.1:0-9090 GCA_037446815.1 Caldilineae bacterium
ACGACACACGAGGAGAGTGTCCATGCGTTTCACCAACACAAGATGGAACCGAGTCCAGACCCCCGCTGCATTTGCCAAAGGCGCTGGGCTATGCTAGAATACCGCCTACCACTAGGAGGGTAAGGGGTAATGACCCGTGAGCGTTCCGGGTGCTGGACGCTGACGCTGGCGATCGTTTTCTCGCTGATATTCGGCACCATAGCCGGCGGGCTGGCCGGGTTTGGCGTGGCCCGCTGGATGGCCGCGCGCGCCGTTGTGCCCCCGCCAACGCCCACGGCCCAGGTCGCTCAGCAGCCCACCCCCGCCCCCGCCTCGCCCTCGCCCGGTGTCCTCACGCTCCAGGAAGAATCGGCCACAACGCAGGTGGTGGCGAAAGTGGGGCCTTCGGTCGTTACCGTCGTCAACCTCAAGACGCCGCAATGGGATTTCTTCGGCAACCTGCGCCAGCCGCAATCGTTGGGCAGCGGCGTTGTCCTGGCGCCCGACGGATATGTGGTTACCAACAATCACGTGGTGGAAGGCAACGCCTCGCTCAGCATCATCACCTCCAATGGGAAGAAGTACGATGCCGAACTGGTGGGCGCGGACGAGTTGAGCGACCTGGCGGTGTTGCGCATCCTGGGCGATCCGGGCCTGCCCATGGCCGAACTGGGCGACTCGGACATGCTCGTGCAGGGGCAGCGTGTGGTCGCCATCGGTAGCGCGCTGGGCGAGTTCAAGAACACGGTTACGGTCGGCGTCGTCAGCGGACTGGACCGTTCCATAGACATGGGCGAAGGGTTCCGCATGGAGGGCCTCATCCAGACCGACGCGGCCATCAACCACGGCAATAGCGGCGGGCCGCTGGTGAACCTCCAGGGCCAGGTCATCGGCATCAACACCCTCATCATCCGCGGCGACGGCACCACCCTGGACGTGGCCGAGGGCCTAGGGTTCGCCATCCCTAGCAACACCGTTCGCGTCGTAACCGCGCAACTCATCCAGTACGGCTACGTGCGCAGGCCATACCTGGGCATTAGCCACGTGGAACTGACGCCCGGCATGGCGACCTACTACGGGCTGTCGGTTACCGAGGGGACGCTGGTTGTGCGCGTCGTGCGCGGGTCGCCGGCGGAACAGGCGGGCCTGAAGCCCGGCGACGTGCTCCTGGCGATCAATGACGAGGCGTTGGACGAGGAGCATCCCTTCGTCAACGTCCTGTTGCACCATCAGCCCGGCGAAACGGTTACGCTCCGCGTGAACCGATACGGGCAGGACCTCACCCTGCAAGCGACGCTGGGCGAGAGTCCGCGATAGTCGCTGAACGCAGAACAACCGCATCACCACACCGAAAGAGGAGTACAGAAGACATGCAAAACGGCAACTCCATCTGGAAGTGGCTCTCGGGCCAGCGGGCGGAGCAGATCGTAACCTTTGCGATCATTCCCCTGCTGCTGGTCGCGAGCCTGCTACTGCCACCCTTCCGAGTTGTAACGCGCATCTCCGACATCGGCTGGACGGCCATCAAGTACGATGGCGCGACCCTGGAGGACCCGGACGGGACGGTGGTGAACATTCCCGCGGGGCTTCCGGGCAAGACGCTGAAAGCGCGCTTCTCGTCGGTGCCGCGCGAGCGATTCCTCGCCGGCGAGGCGGGCGAGGAATTGGCCAAGGCGGCCAGCGCCATCCCGCAGACGATCCTGCCGCGCAGCCCGCTGTACCAACTGCGCTTCAAGCAGGCCGCGTCGGTGCCCGTAACGCTGACCATCCCCATCCCCAACGACTCCGAGCCGGTGCAGGCGCTGGACCTATACGCATGGACCGGCACGGCATGGCGGTGGCTGCCGTCCACCGTCCACCCGGATGAGGACATCATCACGGCGGAACTGCCCGAAGCGCCTGCCGCGTTCCTGGTCGCATTGGCCCAGCCCGCGGCGAAGATGAGTTCGTCGTCGGGAGTGAGCGGCAGCAGCGCAGCGGTGGGCGTGGCCGGGACACCGCAGGCCAACGCGCTCGTGCCCGCGCCGGATGGCTCGGTGCAGGCGGCGTTCCGCGTCGGCGCGTCGGAAATCTCCGCGTCTCTGTGGGCCGCTATGCCCCTGCTCACCAACGTGGACGAGAACGGGCAGGCCGACTTCCCGACACTGGACGCCATTTTGGGCGACGAAACCCGCATGGCGAATCACATCGCAGCCATCGTGAAGTGGGTTGCCGATGGCAAGCACGCGGGCATCACCCTGGACTATCGGGGATTTGACGCGGGGCTGAGCGCCCGCTTCAGCGACTTTGTGGGCGACCTGGCCGACGCGCTCCACCAGGCCGGCGCGCTGCTGGCCGTGCGCGTGCCCGCGCCGGTGGCGGCCGATGGCGGCTGGGATACGGGCCCCTACGACTGGGCGGCGCTGGGCCAGCGGGCCGATGTGGTGCGGTTTGCCGCGCCGACCGATCCCAAGGAGTGCGTGGCCGGCGGCGCGCTGGAACGCATCCTCGCCTGGGCGGTGGGCCAGGTGCCGCGCCAGAAACTGGCCGTGGAGTTCTGCGCCATGAGCGTGGACGTTTCCGGCTCCCAATCGCGGCACCTGCCCATGGCCGAGGCGTTGCTGCCCCTCAGCCGCCTGGCGGTGGAGGGCGGCTCGGTTGAGGTGCTGCCCGGCCAGGAGGTCAAACTGAATGCCGGACTCGGCTCCAACGCGAACCTGACGTTGGACCCCGCGACGGATGCCTATGTTTACGAGTATGCCGACGCTCAGGGCGGCAAGCATACCGTGTGGATTGACGACGGGGCCGCGCTGGCCCGCAAACTCCAGACGCTGGCGCCGTACCGCATCGGAGGCGTGTTCCTGACCGACCTCACGGGCGATCCGGCGGAGGCGCGGATGGCGAGTGTCCTGGAGCAGTACCGCGCGGACCAGGTGGCCAGCGTCAAGCCCAGCGAGATCACGCTGGTGTACACGGTGCAGGGCGATGGCGGCCCGTTGGCCCAGGCGACCCGCTCGCTGCAGGATGGCGCGTACACCTTCGCGGCCGATCAGCCGGGCGAGTACGTGGTGGCGGCGGGAATCTCGCTGGACGGCGGGCGGACGGTGAGCGGTCGCGGCGACCGCGTTGCCGTCAAGGTGGTAACGCCGACCCCGACGCCCACGCCGACGCCCACGCCGAAGCCGACGGCGACGCCCGCGCCCAAGGCCGCCGCGCCTGCCGCGCCCAAGGTTGGCGGCTTCTTCGGCTACGGCATCCAGGCGCACTTCATCAGCCAGGGCGACCACGACCGCATCATCGGCGCCATCAAGGGCCTGGGCTTCTCCTGGGTAAAGCAGCAGGTGCGTTGGGCGGACATGGAGAAGACCAAAGGCCAGATTGACTGGGGCGAACTGGACCGCATGGTTAGCAACTGCTCGGCCAACGGCCTGAAGATTCTGCTGAGCGTGGTTACGGCCCCCGACTGGGCGCGCCCCGGCGATACCGATTTCAGCGTCGCTGGCCCGCCGGCCAACCCGGATGATTACGCCAATTTCATCGGCCAGGTGGCAGCGCGATACAAGGGCAAGGTGCAGGCCTACGAAATCTGGAACGAGCAGAACCTGTACTATGAATGGGGCGGCCGCGGCAAGAAACTGAGCGCGGCGGCCTACGTGGAGTTGCTCAAGCGGGCCTATCGCGCGGTCAAGGCCGTGGACCCGAACGCCATCGTCGTCAGTGGCGCGCTCACGCCCACCGGCTGGAACGACTACGATACCGCCGTGGACGACGCCATCTACCTGGAGGAGATGTACCAGGCGGGGCTGAAGAACTACTGCGATGCCATCGGCGCGCACCCCAGCGGGTACAACAACCCGCCCGATGCCACGGTGGGCTACAACGACCCCAACGAGAGCGGGTGCAAGGGCCACCGTTCCTGGTTCTTCCGCGCCACCATGGAGCAGTACCGCAACGTGATGATCAAGTACGGCGATGCGGGCAAGCGCATCTGGGTTACCGAGTTCGGCTGGGCGAGCACCGAGAACCTGGGCGCCGGCCCCGCGCCGGGCTACGAGTACGCCGCCAACAACACCGAGGCCGAGCAGGCGCAGTATATCCGCCGCGCCTATGAGATGGGCAAGAACTGGGGATTCGTCGGCGTGATGTTCCTGTGGAACCTGAACTTCGCGCCGGTGGCCGGCCCGGCCGACGAGAAGGCGGCCTTCGGCATCGTGCGGGCCGATTGGAGCCTGCGACCTGCCTACGCGGCTCTGGCCAGCATGCCCAAGTAGGAGACAAACCGGGCGCCGACATGTACGGAGCACGGGCCGGCTTCTGACCCGTGCTCCGATTTTCACCGCGGGGCAGGTCGTAGGGGCAGGCCGTAGGGGCAGGTCTGAGACCTGCCCCACCGACCTGCCCCACCGGATTTCACGACAGGAGCACAACGCTACATGCGAAGACAACGCTGGCAACCGATTGACGGGCTGGAACCCGAGCGCCCGCCCGAGGCAACATGGCTCAAGGTGGCGACCATCGCCGTCGTGTTCCTCCTTGTGCTGGCGGTGCTGTTTGCCGTCTGGGCGGTGTTCATCTACCAGCCCGCAGCCAGCGTCGCGCCGACGCCGACGAAGACGCCACGCCCCCCGGCAACGGCGACCCTTGCGCCCGCGACGGCCACGCCCCTCCCGCCGACGGCCACGCAGGCCCTCCCGACCGACACGGCGGCGCCAACGGCCACCGTCGCCCCGACGGATACACCCGCGCCGACGGCCACCGCGCCCGCGCCGACCCCCACGCCGAAGCCCACGAAGGCGGCTGCCCCGCGCATGAAGTCGCCCGACTACGGCATGCAAATCTTCGGCTGGTGGCGGCCCGAAGTCGCCGACCGCGACATGGGCTACGTGCGCGACGCGGGCTTCACCTGGATCAAGCAGATTTTCGCCTGGTACGATATTGAGGGCGCAGGCAAGGGACAGTACGACTGGTCGCGGAGCGACCGAATCGTGGCCCAATCGGAGCAGTACGGGCTGAAGTTGCTGGTGCGCGTGGACACGGCCCCCGACTGGGCCAAGGGCGGACTCGGCCCCATGCGCGATTTCAACGACTTTGGCGACTTTTTGTACGCCATGGCGAGTCGCTACAAGGGCCTGGTGGACGCGTATCAAATCTGGAACGAGCCGAACCTGTCCCGCGAATGGGGCGACCAGCCGCCCGACCCCGCCGCCTACGCGCGAATGCTGAAGGTAGCGTACACGCGCATCAAGCAGGCCGACCCCAATGCCCTTGTGGTCTCGGCGGGGCTGGCCCCCACCACGCGGGACGATGCCGTGGCCATGCCCGACGAGAAGTTCGTGCGCGGGATGTATGCCGCCGGCGCCAGGCCCTACTTTGACTTCCTGGGCGTCCACGGCGCGGGGTACAAGGCCCCCCCAGAGGCCGACCCGGGCGACGTGGCCCGCGACCCGGTGCTCACCAACAACGACCCCTCGCCCGAGAGCATGAAGCGCATCTACTGCTTCCGCCATGTGGAAGACCTGCGCAAGATCATGGTGGAGGCCGGCGACGCCGACAAGCAGGTGGTGGTGTTGGAGTTCGGCTGGACGACGGACGCCCGCCCCGATTCGCCGTATCGCTGGCACGCGGTGTCGGAGGAGGAGCAGGCCGACTATCTGGTGCGGGCCTATCGGTGGGCCAAGGAACACTGGCAGCCGTGGATCGGCCTGATGAGCCTCATCTACATCGCCAATCCCGACTGGACGGAGAACGACGAGCAGTATTGGTGGGCCATCACGTATCCATCGTGGCCCGTGCCGAAGGTGCGCCCGGCCTACGAGCGGCTGAAGGCGATGCCCAAGTAGGGCACATTGCCAATTTGCCCTACGACCGTAGCGCGAATTGGCGCGTGCGCCGCGCCAAACCATCAAGGAGATATTGAGCCAAGATGCACGGAATAGAGCAGCAGATCGTCAATTTCTTGCAAAACTTGTTCAACGCCATCGGCTGGCCCGGCGTGGTGGCGGCGATGACCATTGAGAGCGCCTGCATCCCCTTGCCCAGCGAGGTTACCATGCCGCTGGCGGGCTGGATGCTGGTGCAGGCCAAGGGGCTTTCGGCGTGGCACGTGCTGTGGGCCGCGTTCTACGGCGGGCTGGGCTGCACCATCGGCTCCATCATCACCTACTGGATTGGCGCGTTGGGCGGGCGGCCCCTGCTGGAGAAGTACGGCAAGTACGTCCTCATCTCGCGCCACGACATGGACGTGGCCGACAAGTGGTTCGCCAAGTACGGCGAGGCGACGGCGTTCTTCTCGCGGCTGCTGCCCGTGGTGCGCACGTTCATCTCGCTGCCGCTGGGCATGGCGCGGATGAACTTCGCCAAGTTCACCGTGCTGGCGTTTCTCGGGTCATTCCTCTGGTCCGGCGTGCTGGCGTATCTGGGCTATGTCTTCGGCGAGCATTGGGTGCAGGTGCGCGAGGCCATGCGCCCGTTTGACATCCCCATTCTGGTCGTGCTGGTGGGGCTGGTGGCCTGGTACGTGTACACGCACATCAAGCGGGCGAAGCGGCAGGCGAAGGCAGACGCCGAACCCGCAGCGTAGGCGCAAGGGCCCTACCCGCCCAGCACGAGAAATCGGATGAGCCCCAGCGCCGCGCCGCCCCCAACGAGCCATACCGTTTCGGCCCGGCGCTGGAGGAGTAAGAACAGGCTCGCCGCGGCAATGAGCGCGGTGAAGGCGTCCCGAATGGCCGTCCGCGCCAGCCCGACGGCGATGGACAGAATCAGCGCGACGACGGCGGCGTTGACGCCTTTCAGAAACGCCTGTCCCAGAGGCCAAGCGCGCATCCTGGGCAGGTACTTCCCAAGAAGCGCGGTGATGAAGAACGACGGCAGGAACACCGCGATGGTCGCCACGACCGCGCCCTGCCAGCCGCTGACTAGGTAGCCGATGAAGGTGGCCGAGGACAGCACCGGCCCCGGCGTCATCTGCCCCACCGCAATGGCATCCACCAGTTGGCGCTGCGTCAGCCAGCCCAGGCGATTCACCACGTCCTGCTGGATGAACGCGAAGAGCACCATCCCGCTCCCGAAGATGAGCGCGCCGACCTTGAGGAAGAACAGCCCCAGGCGGATGAGCCGATCGTCCACGGGCAGGGCGGCCATGGGCAGCGCCACCGGCAGCCCAGGCGCGACCCACGCTAGAAGCGCCACGCTCGCCCGCGGACGGCTGTACAGCGCGACGCCTGCAAGCCCGCCCGCCAGGATGATGAGCACCTGATCCACGCCCAGCAGCGCGGCGGCCAGGCACGCGGCGAACAGGGCCGCCAGTTTCCAGTCCTTGATGGCGGACCTGCCCAGGCGATAGGTCGCCGCCACGATGATGGCGATGATGGCCGGGTTGATGCCGTAGAAGAGGGCCTCGGTTTGCGGCAGCGCGCCGTAGGCTACGTAGGCCCAGGCCAGCGCGCCGGAGATGAGCGCGGCCGGCAGGATGAACGCTGCCCCGCCCACCAGCAGGCCCGGCCATCCGGCCCGCAAGTACCCCACGTGGATAGCCATCTCCGTGGCGTTGGGGCCGGGGACCAGATTCGTGGCGGCGAGCATGTCCAGGAAGTACTCGCGCGTGAGCCACTTGCGCTTGTGGACCGTTTCGGTCTCCATGAGCGCGATGTGCGCCGCGGGCCCACCGAACGAAATCGCGCCCAACTTCAGGAACAGCGCCGCGACCTCCCACAGGCGACGCAGCGGTGTGCTTTCGCTCATGCGGATGTCGCGCGCCTAGTGCAGCAATTCGGTGTGGTCCACGATGGTGCCCTTGGCGTAGGCGAGAACGGCGTCGTCAATGCGGGCGATGTCGGTTACCACCGGCTTGATGCCCAGCCGCCTCATGCTGTCGTAGGCGCCCCAGCCCATGCCTCGGCACAGAAGCGCCTCGCAGTCGGCGATGGCATGGGCCATGCGGACGTGCTTGTCGTGGCTGGCGGCGTCGGTGCCGTGGCGCGCGCCATGCTCTTCGGTGTGGTGTTCGCCGACAAAGTGGTTGTGCCCCAGTTTGTCGCGCAGTTCGCGGCCCACAATCTGGCCGTTCTCCACGGTCAGGACGGCGTAGTAGGGCGCGCGCCCGAAATGCTGGCTGATGGTGATGCCGTCGTCGGTTACGCATGCGATCTTCATGGTCTGCTTTCTCCTTGCTGTTGGTGTTGTGTGGTACGTGTCGTTTCTTGCGGGCGACGCATAACCAAGGCGCGCCGCAGGTTGCCAGCGCAGCCGTGCGAGCGGCATCGCGCTCGCGCCGTGTTGGGTTCTAGTGCAGCCACTCGGTGTGGTCGGTGATGGTCCCCGCCGCGTAGGCTTGGGCCGCCTCCTGCACGTCCGCGATGTCCGTCAGGATGGGGCGGATGCCGTTGGCGGCCAGGCACTCCCTGGAGGCCCAACTCATCCCGCCCGCGAGCACAGCCTCGCAGTCGCGGATGGCGGTGGCGACCGCCTGGTGAGCGGCTGCGCCCGCAGCGCCCGCGCCGTGGCAATCGGGCACCGAGCCCGGGCTACCCCGTCGCAGTTCGTGGGCCTCCAGGTCCAGTTTGTCGCGGCCCGGGTTGGGGCGCATCTCCACACCGCGGACCTTGCCGCCGTCCAGGGTCAGCACCGCGAAGTGCGCCGCCCGCCCGAAGTGCTTGCTGATCGTCTTGCCGTCGTCCGTTACCACCGCGATTTTCATCTCCCTTACCTCCCTTGGCCTTTCGGCTCATCCCCAATGGGTGGGGGCTGTTCCGATTCGTGGAACTCGCCGCGCGCGTTCTCCATGTGGTGGTCGTAGGCATCCAGGAATCGGTGCAGGATGCGGTCGGTGGCGCGCAATTCCTCTACCCATGCCTTCAGGTGCTCGTCGCCCTCGTCGGTCAGTCGGTAGACGCGACGAGGGGGACCGCCGGTCTCCTCGGTGTCCCACTCCGAGGTGATCATCCCCGCGCGCTCCAGGTCGCGCAGGATGCGGTAGACGACGCTCTGGTCCGCCGGATAGGCTTCCAGGCCGAGGCGCGTCAGCCCGTCCAGCAGGCCGTAGCCGTGGGTTGGCCGTTCGTGGAGCAGGAGCAGGACCGCCGGCTCCACGAATCGGCGGATGCGGCGCGGCCTTACGGCGTCGTCATCGCA
>JBBIHX010000121.1:0-7052 GCA_037446815.1 Caldilineae bacterium
CACATGGGATATTGTACACGCACTTGTGCGGATATGTCAACCGTGCCGCCTGCATCAGTCGGTTTCATCTTGTGTTGGTGAAACGCATGGACACTCTCTCGTGTGTCATTGCGAGCGAAGCGAAGCAATCGCACGCCTCGGAGATTGCTTCGGGCGCTCCGCACCCTCGCAATGACGGCCACCCGCAGACGCTGGAACCGAATGCGGGGCGCCATCGCGTAGGGGCGACCGATCGGTCGCCCCTACTCTCCCCAATCCCCGCAATCCGTGCCATCCGTGGATGCACCCCAACCCTGTTCGCGTGGATTCGCGTTATTGACGGTTGCACTCCTCCGAAGTTGCCTCGTGTCGTGCGGCATTGTGCGCGACGCGAATTCGCATAGACTTGACCAACACAGTTTGGAACCGAGTCGCTTGCATGATTGCATTGGGGTTCACTGGCGAGCACCGCCGAGCAGCGTCTACCTCACCAATCCCCACCCCAACCCTCCCCTTTCCTCTCCGCCGGCGGAGAGGAAAGGGGAGGGCCTGGGAGGGGTTAGGTGAGGTCCGAATCCGCGCATTACAGCAGACTTGCCCCAGAACCCAAACGCGGCCGCCTCCCCACCACCGCGCGGTCTGCCCGGCGCGGCGGCCCGCAGCCGCCCTACTGCCCCACCGTTACGCGATGCACCACCAGCGCGTTCCCCTCGGAATCGGCCCGCCCGGGCTGGACGACGGGCACGCGCTCGTTCGCCTCGGGCAGGTACAGCCCCGCCAGGACGCGATACTCGCCGGGCGCGGCGTCCGCCGGCAGGGTCAGCGCGTGCGGGTCTGGGATGACCTCGCCGGCGGCCCATGTGGGCGTGGGGCGGCTCCCCCGCGCCGGCTCGCTGTCGTCTTGGGTAACGATCTGCCCGCTCGCGTTCACCAGGTGCACGAAGACCGAGTAGCGATTCTGAACGGGCCTCAGCGCCTGCCAGCGGAACGTCATATGCAGCGTCTCGCCGGGGCGCAGCGTCCCCCGGTCCGCCTCGGCGGTGAGCAGGCGCGCCACATCCCCCAGTGTCGCGCTGATGCTGAGCGTCCGCCCCGCCGACACCCTCAGCAGCACCGTCGTGCCCGGGATGACCTGCGTTCCGGCGGGCGGGTCCTGCGCAACGACGGTATCCGACGGGCTCTCGCTCCAGACATCCTGGCGCGTCGCGTTCAGGTTGCTCCCCGCCAGCGCCGCCTCTGCCGCGCCGTAGGACTGCCCGACCACGTCCGGCACCGTCGTCTTGCCTGCCCCCTTGCTGAGCACGAGCCGCACCACGCTCCCGCGCGGCGCGCGCTCCCCGCCGGGCGGCTCTTGCCTCAGAACCCTGCCCAGGGGAACCGCGTCCGAGTATTCTTGCCCCCCAATCTCGGCGAGCAGCCCCGTCTGGGCCAGCACAGACCACGCCGTCGCCTCATCCAGCCCGGTCAGGTCGGGGACGACGACGCTGTTGGCGTCCGGCGCGCCCGGCGATGGCGCAAAGGCCACCGGCGCGGCGTAGCGCGCGTACACCGTGGCCCACAGCGGCACCAGACCCAGGATCGCGATGAGGGCAATCACCGCCAGGGCGACGCCAAAGGCATCCCACTGTTGCGCGGGCCGGGGCTGACGAACGGGGGCCGACGGCGCCGCAGCCCGCCGCGCCGGAGTCGGTGCGAGCGCGAGAGACCGAAACGCCGGCCGATCGGGCAGCGCCCGCCACCGCGCCTGCCAATAGGCAGCCAGCGCCTGGGCAAGGGCGCGCACGTCGGGATAGCGATTCTCGCGCAGGAGCGACGCGAAGTCCGCCGGCGCCGTCCGGGCGTCGCCCAGCATGGCGCGAAGGATGGCAACGACGGTGCTCACGTCGGCCTGCGCGGGGTGGGCAGGCGCCTGCATTGCAGCGCGAACAAGGGCGGCGGGCAGCAATCGCATGTTGCCCCGCCCATCCAGCGCGATGTCTTCCAACGTCAGAGGCGCGAGGGGAACCCCGGCCTGCCGCGCGTGCGCCAGAAGCGAGCACAGTTGCAGCCCGATGTCCACAGCGCGGGCCACCGAAAGGCCGCCCGCTTTCTGGACAAGGCGCGGGAGCCAGAAGTCGCCGGGCCACTCGGTAACGGCGTATTGCACGCCGCGATCGCGCCCGAAGTCCAGGATGGCCGGCAGCGCAGGGTGCGACACGTCCACCCAACGCCGCAGCGCCTGCGATAGGTCGGGCGCCCCCCGCGCGGCTTCGCCCGACGGCGCGCGTGACACCAACAAGGCCACCACCTCGCCGGAGCGAGCGTCCTCGGCGCGGTAGGTGATGGCCCGCGCATCGGCATAGGCCCGCGCGAGAATGCGATAGCGGCCGCCCACTAGGCCCTGAGGAGTTCCAGCGTCCATATCCTCGTTACTCTCACCTCAACATGCGCCCATTCTACACGGGTTCGCGGCTTTGTTCAAACTCATCTTCAATGCTATAATCTATCAGACCTCACGGGTGGCAGGGGTAAGGTATGAGAGCCAGACTCATCTACAACCCGCGCGCGGGGCAGCGGGATTTGACCCAAGACATTCTCGCTGCGAAAGACTACTTGGCGGCCCACGGTTGGACTGTGGACTGGTTTGTGGAGAACGATGCCCGCCGCATCACCGAACTCTCCAGGCAGGCCGCGGAGGCAGGCTACGATGTGGTTATCGCGTCGGGCGGCGACGGCACCATCAGCCGCGTCGTGAACGGCCTGGCCCGCACCGAGACCGCGCTGGGCGTGCTGCCCGCAGGCACCGGCAACGCCTGGGCGGAGGAAATGGGCATCCCCGTGTCCAAGGTGTTCACGCGACGGGCGCTGCTGGACGCCGCCGACGTGCTGCTGAAGGGCGAGATTCGCACGGTAGACCTGGGCACGGCGGGCGAGAACTACTTCCTCATGTGGGCAGGCGTCGGCTTTGACGCCCGCGTAACCGAGGAGGTGAGTTGGGAACTGCGCCGCCACATCGGCAACCTGGCCACGTGGCTCACCGGCTTGCAGGTAGCCGCCGACTACTCGGGCACGCCCGCCACCATCACCGTGGACGGCAAGTCGCATCGCAGCCAGTTCATCCTCACCGTCATCGGCAACGCCCAGTCCTATGCCGGCGCCGTCCGCATGACGCCCATCGCCCGGCTGGATGACGGCCTGCTGGATGTGTGCGTGTTCAAGGGCAAAGGCTTCGCCGATACGCTGAAGCATCTGGTCAACGTCCTTTCGCAGACCCACATGATTAGCCCAGACGTGGAGTACTACCAGGGCGAGTGCATCCGCATAGAGGCCGATGAACCGCTGCCGGTGCACCTGGACGGGGACGCCATGGGCCACACGCCCATGGATTTCGGCATCGCGCCCAAGTCGCTGCGCGTGATCCTGCCCCACAACGCGCCCGAGCGGCTCTTCATCTCGCAACCGTGAACAGGGTATGAGCGCACTCTACTACCTTATCGTCGCTGCCCCGATCGCGATTCTAGGCGATTGGCTGGGCTGGGATCCGGTCATCGTCTTTGCCCTATCGGCAGTGGCCTTGATTCCACTGGCGGGGCTCTTGGGAAGGGCCACGGAAGAACTCGCTACCCACACCGGCCCGCGCCTCGGGGGCCTGCTCAACGCCACGCTGGGCAACGCCGCCGAACTCATCATCACCATCTTCGCCATCCGCGCGGGCCTGCTGGAATTGGTGAAGGCCTCCATTACCGGCTCCATCCTCGGCAACATCCTGCTGGTGCTGGGCCTGGCCATGTTCCTGGGCGGCCTCCGCAACGGCGCCCAGGCGTTTGACCGAGAACACGCGGGCCTGAACGCCACGATGATGATCCTCGCTGTCATCGCGCTCATCGTGCCATCGGTATTCAGCCACACCATAGGCCTGGTGGATCACCACGGCGTGGAGGCGCTCAGCATCGGCGTGGCCATCGCCATGATCGTCCTGTACGCCATGAGCCTGGCCTACGCCTTCCTGCCGGGCGGGTTGCCCGCGACGGAGCACGGCCACGCCCCCGGGCAAGCCCACTGGCCGGTGCGGAAGTCGCTGCTGTACCTGGCATTCGCCACAGTCCTCGTTGCCTGGCTCAGCGAGGTGCTTGTCGGCGCGGTGGAGCCGGTGGTGGAAGTCTGGGGCATCAGCGAGTTCTTCCTGGGCATCGTCATCATCCCGCTCGTCGGGAACGTGGCCGAGCACCTGGTGGCGGTGCAGGCGGCCTGGAAGAACCACATGGAACTGGGTATGGCGGTGGCTGTCGGGTCAAGCCTGCAAATCGCGCTGTTCGTCGCGCCCCTGCTGGTCTTCATCAGCCTGCTGTTCGGCAACCCGCTGACGCTGGTGTTCAACGAGTTTGAGTTGGTAACCCTGGCGGGGGCTGCGCTTGTGGCGGGGATCGTCGCCTTGGATGGCAAGAGCAACTGGCTGGAGGGAGCGCAGTTGCTCGCGGTCTACGTCATCACCGCGTTGGCATTCTACTTCCTGCCCTAGGCCGGCGCCGGCCCGTCGGGGGGAATCGCCATCTACACCATCGGACGGAGGAAGACCCCATGCTCCGCAGAATATGCCCGCTTGCCCTGGCGATGGGCATCCTCCTGGGCGTTGTGGCCGTGTCTGGCGCGCCCAGCACCGGCCCCGCGCCCGTCGCCGCCGACGCGCCGCCTCGCCCGAGTTTCATGGGGCTGAATGCCTACTTCGGCGAACTCCACCAGCACACGGGGTACTCCACCGATGGCTGCGGCCTGCCCGAGGAGGCCATCATCGCCGCGCGGAACACCCGCCACAACGACTTCATGGCGCTGACCGAGCACAACAACTCGTTCCACGTGCCCGAGATTGGGTCGCTGGCCCGCGGCTGCCGCATCTCCCAGACCGACCCGCGCAAGTGGCAAACCCTGGGCGAACTCGCGGCCCGATATACACAAGATGGCTAATTCGTCCTGCTGCGCGGCTACGAACACACCCGCGATGAGGGCCACATCAACGTGTTCAACTCCGAGGAGGTGGTCTCGCCCGTCTGGGTGGACGACTTCTATTCGTGGCTGGCCGGGCAACCTCCCGACGTGTTCGCGCAATTCAACCACCCGATGCCCTTGAGTTGGGTGGGCGGCATGGGCGACTTCAACGGTTCCCGATTCTTTCCGCCTGCCGCGGCCAAGATCACGCTGATTGAGAACGCAGCCTCGCCGCCCTTCTACTTCGCCTACCCGCGGGCGCTGGCGAGCGGCTGGCAGGTGTCCTCGGTGGGATACGGCGACGGCCACTACGCCAACCAGGCGGGCAGCCTGCGCTACGGCATCTTCGCGCCGAACATCACCAAGCGCGACCTGATTGACGCGCTCCGAGGCGGACGCACCTTCCCGACGGGCAATTGGCCGTCGCGCTGGTGGGCAACGGCCGTTGGATGGGCGAGTCGACCTCCGCCGACGAGATTGCATTCCGCGCCTACGCCGCCGACCGCACCGGCGACGCCATCGTGAAGATGGAGTTGCTGGGCAAGGATGGCTTCATCGCGGCGTGCGCGCCAATGACCACCCCCGCCGAGTGCAGTTTTCACGTCGGCGAGGTGCGCCCGGGCGACTTCTTCTACGTGCATGTCATAGACGCGCGAGGCGACCACGGGTGGAGCGGTTCCATCGTGAGGCCGCTGTACAGCCGCCTGCGAACAAACCCCGCCACGCTCTCCTTTGCCTTCAGCGACAGCGCCAGCCCGGCCCAATCGCAGACGTTTCTGCTGGAGGCCAACGATGGCCGCGATGTGCCCTGGCAGGCGTTCCCACAGGCGGGCTGGATTGACATCACGCCGTCCCACGGCGAACACCTGCCCGCCGTCATCACGGTAACGGTCTCACCCTCGGATTTGCAGCCAGGGCTCCACATCTCTGGCATCCTCGTTCAGGCGACGGGAAGCGATCACCTCCCATTGGTGGAGGGCATCCAGGCCACCGTTGGCTCCGCGTCCGGGGCGACGATTGCTGTGTCGCCGCGGGTTACGGAGACCGTGCTCCCGTTTGAAGCGCCCACCGTGTCGGGCACGTTGTTCGTGTCCACCTCCGCGCCGGGCCTCACGTGGTTCGCCACGCCATCGGTGCCCTGGCTGTCGGTGTCGCAAACTGCCGGAACGGGGAGCGGCACCATCGCGTTCGCCGTCAACCTGGCCGGGTACGAGCCGGGCCTGTACGCGGGGCAGGTTGTCGTCATGGCCGGAGCGCAAATCCGCGTGGCCGAGATTCAGGTCGCGCTGCGGCCCTACCGGGCCAGTGCGCTCACGCTGCAGCAGGGCAAGGACGGCTACAGCGGCGTAGGCGACACGTACCTGAACCAGTACGCCCCGACCACCCCTCACGGCCAGAAGGGCGGCCTCCTGGTGCGCGCGAATGGGCTTCAAGCGCCCCTGCTGCGGTTTGACACGTCCCTCATCCCGACGAACGCCAAGGTGCTCACCGCCACGTTGTCGCTGTACGCGCTGGAGAAAAGCACCCAGTCGGGACTAATGATGCGCGTCTACGAGGTGCTCAACTCGTGGGATGAAAACAGCGCCACCTGGGAGGAGCGTTCGCCCGGCGTGCCGTGGAACGAGAAAGGCGCGGCCCTCCGCTGCGAGGACACCGCCTGCGAACCCACCACAAGCATGGGGGTCAACGAGGTCAAGCGGTGGTACACCTGGGACATCACCCCGCTGGTCAAGAAGTGGGTGGCCCATCCGGAGACGAATCACGGGGTGCTGCTCTTCGGGGAATCCACCGCCAACATCGGCTTCACCTTCTACTCCTCGCAGACGCACCCCTACCAGGCCGCATTCCGGCCGCGCCTGGACCTCGTGTACGGCGAGCCAACGCCTACGCCGACGGCCACGCCCACCCCGACGCCGACCGAGACGCCCACGCCTACGGCGACGCCCACACCTACGGCGACGGCCACCGCGACGGCTACACCGACGCCCACGTCCACGCCCACGCCGCCGTCCTACGAACTGCGCTTGCCGTGCCTGTGGGTCGGCCGGTAGCCCGCAGCGAGGCGCTCTTGAGGTTGCATCCACGGATAACACGGATAGCACGGATGGGGA
>JBBIHX010000121.1:7152-9073 GCA_037446815.1 Caldilineae bacterium
GCTCCCTCGCCCTTCGGGAGAGGGCTGGGGTGAGGGTGTTCACATGCGCGCACGTTGCGAAGAGCGAAGGCCCGTTGTATAATACCCCCCGCACAGACCAGCCAGGGGAGGCGCAGCGTGTCACCCATCTTGGATGAGCGGATGCTGGACTTCATCAGCCACAGCGACGCCCAAACGCGGCGGCTTGGCGCGCGCCTGGCTGCCCTCCTGCGCGGCGGCGAGGTCATCTGCCTGGAGGGCGAACTGGGCACCGGCAAGACCTGCCTCGCCCAGGGCATCGGCAAGGGCCTGGGCGTGGAAGAGCCCATTGTCAGCCCCAGTTTCACCCTCATCCGCGAGTACGCCACCGCCCCCTCGCGCCCCAAGTTCATCCATGTGGACCTCTACCGCCTCGGCGAGGACGACCTCCCCGGCCTCGGCCTTGAGGAGTACATGACCCCCTCGTGCGTCGTGGTCATTGAGTGGGCCGACCGCATGGGCGCGAGCACGCCGGAGCAGCGCCTGGAAGTGCGCCTGCGGTTCGTGGACGACACCAAGCGCGGCCTGACGTTTGTCGCCTACGGCGACGGGCATCGGCAACTGCTGGACGCATTCCGTCAGAGCATGTTCGGGAGCGCCGAGATGGGAGGGAAGCGGTGATCGCCAGGGACGCCATCGTGTTGGCCATAGACACGGCCACATCCATCGCGGGGATCGCCCTGTACACCGAGGACGGCGTGCTGGCCGAGGCCACGTGGGTAACCCAGGGCAACCACACGGCGGAACTCATGCCGACCCTGGCCTTCGTCATGGAGCAACAGCGGATGAAGACGCAAGACCTGGGCGGATTGGTCGTCTCCATCGGGCCTGGCTCGTTCACCGGCACGCGCATCGGGCTGGCCGTCGCCAAGGGCCTTGCGCTGGCGCACAACCTGCCTCTGGTCGGCGTGCCCACGCTGGACGCGCTGGCCTACGCCCACGCGCCCCTGCGCCTGCCGACGTGGGCGGTCGTGGAGGCGGGGCGGGGGCGCTACTGCGCGGCGCTGTACGGCATCCAGCGCGGGCAGTGGCAGAAGGTCTCGCCCTACCGCATCGTCAAGTTGGACGCCCTGGCCCCCGACGGCAACCACAAGACCCTGTACTGCGGCGAACTGAACCGCGCAGCGCGGGAACATCTGCGGCAGAAATTCGCGGACTTGGCGATCCTGGCCCCCAGCGCCGCCTCGCTCCGCCGACCCGCATTCCTCGCCGAATTGGGCTGGCGTCGGCTGCTGGCGGGGGAGGCGGATGATGTCGCCACCCTCAGCCCGATTTACCTGCAGCACCCGGTCTCGGAGAGAGAGCCGTGAACGGCGAGGGCTTGCCCTACCTCCTGGAGCCCATGCGGGTACAGGACATCCCGGAGGTGCTGGAGATTGAGCGCGCCTGCTTCTCCATGCCTTGGTCGGCGCACGCCTACCGCTACGAGATTGAGGAGAACACCCTATCGTGGTACGTGGTGGCGCGCCCGGCCCCGACCAGGAAAGAGCGTGGCGTCCTGAGCAAGGTGCTTGCCCTACGTCCCGGGGCGCAAGGGCGGACGCCCATCATCGGATATGGCGGCTTCTGGATGATGGTGGACGAGGCGCACATCAGCACGCTGGCCGTCGCGCCCCCCTATCGGCGACGCGGCATCGGCGAGTTGTTGCTCCTGACGATGATAGAGGAGGCCGAGCGGCGCGGCGCGGCGACGGTAACGCTGGAGGTGCGCGTCAGCAACCTGCCGGCGCAGCGCCTGTACGAGAAGTACGGGTTCACGGTGCAGGGTCGGCGCGTGCGCTACTACAGCGACAACGGCGAGGATGCCTACATCATGACGACGCCGCCCCTGCGCCTGGCGTCCTACCGGAGGACGCTAGCGGATCTCAAGGCCCGCCTCTACGCGCGGCTGGCATCGGCGGAG
>JBBIHX010000122.1:0-8959 GCA_037446815.1 Caldilineae bacterium
GCAGACGCACCCTCGCCCGCGCGGGCGATGGAGATGGCGTGGATGCGCCTTTGCCGCCCAGGCACTCCTACGCTATAATGCGAATCACGGTACCGAATCCCGCCACAAGGAGGCAGGACATGTCCGCTGGCAAGATTATCGGCTACATCTTCGCGGGGATCGCCATCCTGTTCGGCGTGCTATTCCTCATCGCAGCCTTTGACGGCAGGCCGGTTTCCCAGGCCGTTGGCAACTTCATCATCGCCATCATCCTCATCGGCATCGGCGTGGTCATCATCATCGCCATCAAGATGCGCGAGCCCAAGCCGAAACAGGAGATCATCCAGAAGATTGACGTGTCCGGCGACATCGCCATGGAGCGCCTGAAATGCAAGAACTGCGGCGCGCTTCTGGACAAGGACAGCATCAAACTGGCCGAAGGTGCCATCGTCATCTCGTGCCCCTACTGCGGCACAACGTACCAAATGGTGGAAGAACCCAAGTGGTAGCCGACCCCGTCGGCTGATTCTGGAGGTTGACCCTATGCGAACAGGCCTCAAATGGCTCGCCCGATTCGCGCTCGTCATCCTGGCGGCAGCCCTGGTCGCCGCGCCCGCCGCGGCCCAGGACTACCGCTTCCAGGTCAACGAGCGCCTCGTGCACGTGTACATCAACGACGATGGCTCCATCTGGATTGACTACAACATCACCTTCACCGCAGACCCAGGTTCCCATCCCATAGACATCGTGGACATCGGCCTGCCCAGTTACGACTACAACCTGGCCGAGGTGAAAGCGGACGTAGGCGGCGTAGCCATCACGGACATCCGCCACTCGGAATACGTGAAGCCGGGGATTGAGGTGCACATGGGCAAGTTCACCATCCCGCCCGGCGGCACCGGCTCGCTCCACGTGTTGGCGCGGGTGCGCAACATGGTCTTCCAGGACACGTCGGATCCTGAATACGCCAGCATGGAGTTCATCCCCCACTGGTACGACAGCGCCAACGCCCACGGCACGATGCATTTGGAGATCGTGATTCACTTCCCCGAGGGCGTAACGAGCGAGGAGTCGCGGTATCACGACACCAAGTTCACCGACGCGGCCATCGTGGACAATCGGGTTACCTACGCCTGGATTTACCCCAATGCATCGCCCAGCCAACAGTACAAGGTCGGCGTGTCCTTCCCTAAGAAGTACCTCAAGAGCGGCATTGACCTGAAGGTTACGCCGGAGCCTCTCCCTCCGGCGGCGGGCGGAACCGACATCACCGACATCCTGTGCAGCGGCCCCATGTGCACCCTCCTGGGCGGCCTTGGGTTCATCGTCTTCATGGTTGTTGCCATCCGCAGGGGCAATGTCCGCAAGATGAAGTACCTGCCCCCAACGGTGGGCGTGGAGGGCGCGGGCGTCAAGCGCGGGCTGACGGCGGTGGAAGCGGCCATCCTGCTGGAAGCGCCCCTCAACCGCGTCCTGACCATGATTCTGTTCGGCCTGCTGAAGAAGGGCGCGGTTACGGTGCTATCCGATGACCCGCTGCGTCTCCAGGCGAACGTGCCCGCGCCGGACGACCTGCGCGACTACGAGAAGGAGTTCCTCACGTGCATTGTGGACAACAGCCTGGACGAGAAGAAACTTCGGCAGATGATGGTGGGGCTGGTCAAAGCGGTGAATGACAAGATGAAGGGCTTCAGCCGCAAGGACTCGGTCGCCTACTACAAAGACCTGGTGAGCCGAGCCTGGCAGCAGGTGGAGGCCGCCGAAACGCCCGAAGTCAAGGCCCAGCGGCTGGACGAAGGGCTGGAGTGGACCATGCTGGACGAGGATTGGAACAAGCGCGTCGGCCGCACCTTCGGCGACGAGCCGGTGCTCCTGCCGCGGTGGTGGGGATACTATCGCCCCTGGGCCACCAGCACCAGCACCGCCTCGGGCGGCACGCAGACTGTATCCGCGCCCAAGACATCCACCGGCGATGCGGGCCGCACCCCCACCATGCCCACGTTGCCGGGCGCGGCCTTCGCCAATACCATCGTGTCGGGCGTAGAGAGTTTGTCCAACCGCGTCGTGTCCAGCGTGGAGCGCTTCACGGGAAGCATCTCGTCCGTCACCAACCCGCCGCCCCCGCCGCCCAAGACCAGCAGCAGCGGACGCTGGCGGAGCGGCGGAGGCAGTGGTTGCGCGTGCGCTTGCGCGTGCGCCTGCGCGGGCTGCGCGTGCGCTTGCGCGGGAGGAGGTCGGTAGCATGGGTCTAGTAAACAGAATTCGCGATTGGTTCACGCCGGAAAAGCCGCTTCAGAAAGGCATCTACCACTACCGCACGCCCGCGGGCCAGGAGGAGCGGTTCCGCATCCATCTGCGCGTGGAGCCGGACGGGCGGGGCATCTTGGTCATCAACGCCGCCAAGGTCCTCCACCTCAACCAGACGGCGACAGAACACGCCCGCCTCATCTTGCAGGACAAGTCGCCCGAAGAGGCCGTGCGCGAAATCACGCGCCGCTACCGCGTCAGCAAGGAGCAGGCCCTCAAGGACTACGAGCACCTACGGGACACGATTCTCACCATGGCCCGCACCGACGACGTGTGCCCCATCACGTACCTGGACGTGGAGCGGATAGACCCCTTCAAGACGCCCGTCTCGGCCCCGTACCGCATGGACCTGGCCCTCACGTATCGGTGCAACGACGACTGCCCGCACTGTTACGTGGCCCGCGACCGTAACTTCCCCGAGATGCCCACCGAATCCTGGAAGCGCGTCATTGACCGCATGTGGGACATCGGCGTGCCTCACGTAACCTTCACCGGCGGCGAGGCTACTCTGCGCAGCGACCTGCCCGAACTCATCCAGTACGCCGAGGACGTGGGCCTGGTAACCGGCCTGCTCACCAACGGGCGCAAACTCGCCGACAAGGCCTATCTCCAGTCGCTCCTGGACGCAGGCCTGGATCACATCCAGATCACGCTGGAATCCCACGACGAGGCCATCCACAACAAGATGGTGGGGTGCTCCGGCGCCTGGGCCGAGACCGTCGCGGGCATCGCCAACGCCGTGGCCGCCGACGTGTACGTCATCACCAACACCACCCTGACCCACGACAACGTCCCGACCATTGAGGACACGATAGACTTCCTGGCCGAATTGGGCATCCAAACGTTCGCGTGCAACGGGATGATTTACTCCGGCAGGGGCAAAGAGGTGGGCACAGGGTTCACCGAGGCCGAGTTGCAGGACATCGTCCTGCGGGTCAAGGCCGCGGCGGCGCGCAACAACATGCGCCTCATCTGGTACACGCCGACCCAGTACTGCGAACTGGATCCCATCAAACTGGAACTGGGCATCAAGACGTGCACCGCCGCCGAGTTCAACATGTGCGTGGAACCCAACGGCGATGTCATCCCGTGCCAGAGTTACTACAAGCCCCTGGGCAACATCCTCACCGACGACTGGGATTCCATCTGGAATCACGAGACAGCACGGTGCCTGCGCGACCGCACGTGGATTCAGGAGAAATGCAAGGACTGCCCGGAACTGGACCTGTGCGGCGGCGGCTGCCCGCTCTACGTGGAGGAGCACGCCTACCGCTGCCTGGACACCCAGTCCAACGCGGTGTAGGAATCTCACCGCAGAGAGTCCACAGAGACCGCAGAGAGGACACAAGCATTTGTATTTCTCTGCGATCTCCGCGGTGAATCACATCTCCGCGGTGAATCACATCTACCGGAGACGAGGCGCGGATGCAGCCAGCCCTGACGCCCGAGGAGTGGGCCGAGCACTTCCGTTGGCAGGCCGAATGGACGCGGGGAGCGAGGAACTACCTGTATCGCCGCGCCGACCTGTTGCGCGCCCGCCGCGTCCTGGACATGGGGTGCGGCACCGGCGTCATCACCGAGGAGATGGCAGCCCGCACGCGGGGGCGCGTGGTCGGACTGGACATCAACCCCGCCTTCCTGCGCCTACGCGAAGGGAACGGCGCTTCCTACACGCTGGGCGACGCGCATCGCCTGCCATTTGCCGACCGCACATTTGATGTAACGATTTGCCACTTCGTGCTTATGTGGCTTGCAGACCCCCGCCGCGGCCTGGCCGAGATGGTGCGCGTTACCCGCCCAGGCGGTTGGGTGCTCCTCTGCGCCGAGCCGGACTACGGCGCGCGCCTGGACTACCCCGACCTGCCCCACGCTCGGTGGCATATTGAGGCGCTCCGGCGCGAGGGAGCGGACCCGTTCATGGGGCGCAAACTCCGCGCCCTGTGCGCCGAGCAGGAGCTGGATGCCGAGGTGGGGTGCCTGTCCGCGCCCTGGACGAGCGAGGCAATCCGCGCCTCGCTGGACGGCGAATGGGCCACGCTGAACCGCATCACGCGCGAATTCGTGAGCGAGGACGAGCGGCGGGCCGTGCGGGCGCAGGAAGAGGCCGCCATTGCCCGCGGCGAGCGGTTCGTGTTCATGCCGGTCTTCTACGCGGCGGCGCGAGTCCCCGGATAAGCGCCGCGGGCAAGCCGTGCGGGGTTACCCCCTCACCCCAGCCCTCTCCCGGTGGGCGAGGGTGCGCTCACCGTCATTCTGCGCGGCGAAGCGCGAAGAATCCCGTGGAGCAAATTGGCAATTTGCTCAACTTTGCCCTATCCGTTCAATCCGCGCCATCCGCGGATACAACCCTGGAGATGCTTCGCCTTCGGCTCAGCATGACAGATGGGCGCCAACGTGCGACGCACCTGCGAAATGCGTCGCACGTTGGGCCGCCCCCGACGCAACCGGCCTTGACACATCTCACCTAGTTGCGCTATCATCACATGCAGACATCGGCTTGTTGACTATGGGAGCAAAGGAGTGGGAGCATGTACCAGAATACGATCGTAATCGGCCACCTCGGCGATGACCCCAAGATGCGCTATACACCCTCGGGCCAAGCGGTTACCGATTTCCGCATCGCCACCACACGCAGGTGGAAAAATGCCAACGGCGAACAGCAGGAAAAGACGACGTGGTTCAGGGTATCGGCGTGGGGAAAACTGGCCGAACTCTGCAATCAATACCTGGCGAAGGGGCGGCTTGTGCTGGTGGAGGGGGAGATTGACGCTTCCGCCTGGGTGGGCCAGGATGGGCAACCACGCGCCTCGCTGGAATTGCGCGCCCGCAACGTCCGGTTCCTCGGCGGGCGCGGCGCCCAACCGGAAGAGGCGGGGCTTGTGGATCGCGGGGACATGGGCCTTGAAACCGGAGACGACACGCCCTTCTAGTCGCCCCGAGTCCGTCCAAATCTCTTCAGGAGGAGGCCCCAAATGAGCAATCCCCAAGACGGAGGCCGTCCCGTCTCCGTGAATGTGGAACTGCCCGCTGACCTGGAAGCCGTGTACGCCAACTTCGTAATGATCACCCATTCGCCGTCGGAGGTGGTTCTGGACTTCGCGCGCATCTTGCCCAACATCCCGAAGGCGAAGGTGTACGCGCGCGTGCTGATGACCCCCATGAACGCGAAACTTCTGTTGCGTGCCCTGAGCGAGAACCTACAGAAGTTTGAGGAGCAGTTCGGCGAAATCAAGACGCCCACCGAAGGATTCGGGCCGGAGCGCCCCATCGGGTTCAAGAAGTAGCGCCATGGCGGACATTCGTTCGTTCGTTGCGGTGGAACTGGGCGACGATATCAAGAAGCGCCTGGGGGAGATCCAGCGGCAACTGAAAGCCGCGGCTCCAAGCGGCAGCGTGCGCTGGGTGCAGCCGGAGTCCATCCACGTAACGCTGAAGTTCCTGGGCGACGTGCCGCAAGAGCGCATCGGCGCCATCGTATCGGCGCTAGAGCAGGCGTGCGCTCCCGTGGCCCCGCTGGCGTTTGCCGTCGCGGGCGCGGGGTGCTTCCCGAACGCGCGCCGGCCCAATGTGGTGTGGGTCGGCGTGGAAGACCCGACGGGCAGGCTCGCCGAGTTGCAGCGGGCTGTGGAGCGCGCGCTCAACCCGCTGGGCTACCCGCCCGAAGGCCGCCCATTCAAACCTCATCTCACCCTCGGCCGCGCCAACCGCAGCGCGTCGGGAGCCGATCTCCGCAAACTGGGCGACCTGGTGAGCGGGTTGAATGTGGCGGTGTTGGGGCATGTGCAGGTTGCCGAAATCGTCCTCATGCGGAGCGATTTGTCGCCGGCGGGCGCGCGCTACACCCCGCTGGCGCGCATTCCATTGAGCGGAGCGAGAGCATGATCATCGCAGTGGTGGGAAGCGGAACCGCTTCGGATGAACTCTGCGCCCTGGCCGAGGAGGTTGGGCGCGAAGTGGCGCGGCAGGGCGCGGTGCTCATCACCGGCGGCTTGGGCGGGGTCATGGCCGCCGCGTCGCGTGGTGCCCACGAGGAGGGCGGCATCACCGTCGGCATCCTGCCCGGAACCGACCCGAAAGACGCCAACCCCTGGGTGGAAATCCCCATCGCAACCGGCATGGGCCAGGCCCGCAACGTCATCATCGTAACGGCGGCCCATGCCGTGGTGGCCGTCGGCGGGGAATACGGCACGCTGTCGGAAATCGCCCACGCGCTGAAGATCGGCAAGCCCGTCGTCGGCCTACGCACTTGGACGCTTGCCAAGGAGTTTGCGGAACAGGACGAGAACATCATCGCCGCCTTTTCGCCGGAGGAAGCCGTGAACCTGGCCATCGCCCTGGCCAAGGAGTGAGGGCACCATGCTGTACCGAGACCGCCGCCATGCAGGGCAGGAACTCGCCGCGCGGCTGCGGGACTTGAAGGGGCGGCGCGACCTCCTGGTCCTGGGCGTGCCGCGCGGGGGCGTGGTGGTGGCGCACCAAATCGCCCTGGCGCTGGGCGCTCCGCTGGACGTGTACCTGGCGCACAAATTGGGCGCGCCGGGCAACCCGGAACTGGCCATCGGGGCCATCAGCGCCGACGGGCAGGTCCTCGTGGACGAATCGCTGGCCCAGGCGGTCGGCGCCGATGAGGACTATCTGCAAGCGGAGATCGCGCGGCAGAAGCGCGAGATGGCGCGGCGGCTGGCGCGCTATCGGGGCGGCGCGCCCGCGCCCACCATCCAGGATAGGACGGTGATCCTGGTGGACGATGGGGCGGCCACCGGAGCAACGCTGCTGGCGGCGGCCAAGGCGCTCCGACTGTCCAATCCGCGCGCGCTCATCGTGGCTGTGCCCGTGGCTTCGGATGAGGCGGCGGAGAAACTATCGGCCGCGGCGGACCGCTTCGTGTGCCCGTTGGTGCCCGATTTCTTCTGGGCCGTCGGCGCGTTCTACCAGGATTTTGACCAGACCACCGATGAAGAGGTCATCCGCCTGCTTCACGACCCCGCCTTGCCCCGCTCATCGGCGGCCCGTGGCGAAGGGAACAGCGCCCTGGATAGCGCGTAGGCTGCGCTCCCCACGGCCCACGGGATGACGAACCCCCACACAAGCGCCACGCCCACGCCGATGGCCTGCGCGTACAACTGGCCTTCCCAGCCTGCCGACATGCCCCCAGGCGCGAATAGCCCCACAACCCCCGCGCCCGCGATGCCGTTCCACCCCGCGCCGTATGCGCCATCGCCCAGGATGGCGGGGACAAACGCGCCAAGGAGGCCCGGCAGGCCCAGGGTGGCGACCAGCGCCGCTTCATCGGCCAGGCGCATACGCTTGTCCACCAGATAGATGGCGAACGGGACCAGAAGCCCGGCAAGCGCCCCGACAACCCACCCCGCCCACGCGGGAACGAACGGCGCGCCCGCCAGCATAGCCACGGCTCCGGCCACCGCTCCGCGCCCCACCATGAAGGGGTCGGCGCGGCGTGCCACAAACCACGTGTACAGCCCGGCCGTGAGCATCCCGGCCAGGCTGCCGAAAACGACGCCCGCAACCGCGCGCGGCATCGCGTCGGGCGCGCCCTGGGCTTGCGGAGTCGCGCCGAGCCACCCGGCCAGCCCCGCCAGCAACAGGAACACGCCGACAATGGCGACGGCGGGCTGAGCGAGTGCCGGCATCTGCGGGGCGGCGTGAGATGGCGTCTCTCGCGCCGCTTTGCGCCGAAACACGAGAGCGGCCATGCCCAGCGCTGCCGCGAGCAGGAAGAGGCCGCTGGAGCCGCCGAAGTCCACGAATCCATGTCCAAGCAGGCGGGTGCGCCCCAGGTTCGCCAGCCATCCCCCGCCCCACACCCAATTCCCGAACAGCGGGTACAGCAGGCCCCCCGTCGCGATGGCCAGCACATACGCCAGGCCGGGCCGCTTGTGCGACGCGAGGGCGAGGGAGGGCAACATGCAGGCGGCCAGCACCCACGGCAGATGCCCCAGGAACAGCGCCAGACCCTCCGGCGTGGACGCGCCCGCCGAGAGGAAGAACCCCCGCAGGCCGGCCATGCCCCACCCCGGCCCCCATTGGACGTCCAGGAGCGACCATTCCACGGCCAGGTCGCGGAACGCGGCGCCGCCCAGGGCCAGGCCGATGCCGCCGAATTGCAGCGCGAACCCCGCCGCCCAGTAGGCCAGAACTCCCAGCCCGCCCGCCAGCATGGCCAGCGCGCCCGCCCGCGGCACGCGCTCCGAGGGCAGCCCGGCCACGGCGACAAACAACAGGCCCACGGGCACCAGGAACGCCAATAGCCCGGGGAGCAGACTCAACTGCCACGCGCCGACCTCGGCGCCCGTTGGCCCGGCTGCCGCGACGGGAGTTGCAGCAGCCCACCCCGCGCCCACGATGAGGAGTGCCATCAGCCTAAGTTGTCTCCGCATCTGCCTGCCCTCGCACAACGGATTGCACCCGCGCTGGTGCTGTGAGGTTGCATCCACGAATCACGCGAATCCACACGAATGCGGCCACGGCCCCCAACCGTCATTCTGAGCGGCGAAGCCGCGAAGAATCTCGCAAGGCGAGACCCTTCGCTTCGCTCAGGGTGACAGGACCGGGCTGGCCTTTGCGCATGGCCCTCGCCCTCACCCTAGCCCTCTCCCAGCGGGCGAGAGGAGCGAGCGCCAACTTGCACCGCGTTCGGCGCTATGCTAGAATT
>JBBIHX010000123.1:0-8902 GCA_037446815.1 Caldilineae bacterium
CCTCTCCCGAAGGGCGAGGGCTTTTCGCCTTCGGCTCAGCATGACACAATGAGGCTGTCATTCCGAGCGGCGAAGCCGCGAAGAATCTCGCCCCTCACCCCAGCCCTCTCCCGAAGGGCGAGGGCTTTTCGCCTTCGGCTCAGCATGACAGAGTGGGCAGGCGGCGCGCGGGCTGACCAACACAAGATGAAACTGATTCCTCCCCGCCCCACGGATTTTGACATCCGCCTCTATCTATGCTAGAATCTGCGCAAGTGAATATTCCAAGCAACGGCTGGGATGGAAACGAGTAGTCGGGCGGAGCCGCCCAGCGAGTCCGGGCCTGGTGCGAGCCGGATGCGCGAACCCCGGCGAAAATCCTTCCGGAGCCGCCAACCGAACGGAGGCAACTCCCAGTAGACTTGGCCGGGGCGCGCCCGTTACAGCGGCGGGGGTATGAACACGTACCCACAGAGCGGACAGGCTTGCCTGTCAACCAGGGTGGTACCGCGGGAGTCAACTCTCGTCCCTATGGGGCGGGAGTTTTTTGTTTATGCAGCAATCAGCGCTCAGCCGTCAGCGGTCAGGAAGACCACACCGCAGAACGCGCAGAGAACGCACTGGAAGAGCATATGTTCTTCTCTGCGATCTCAGCGGCCTGTGCAGTGAATCAGCAGACTGAACGCTGACTGCTGAACGCTGAAGGCTATGTCGGAGGTATCCCATGTTCCGTGAAGTGTCAACACAGGTCAACTTCCCGAAGACGGAAGAGGGCATCCTGGAGTTCTGGCGCGCACACAACATCTTCGCCAAGACGCTGGAACTGCGCAAGGATGCGCCGCGCTGGGTCTTCTACGAGGGGCCGCCCACGGCCAACGGCCGCCCCCACGCCGGGCATGTCCTGCCCCGCGTGCTGAAGGACCTGTTCCCCCGCTATCGCACCATGAAGGGCTACTACGTCCTGCGCAAGGGCGGCTGGGACACCCAGGGCCTTCCCGTTGAACTGGAAGTGGAGAAGGAGCTCAAGATCAACAGCAAGGCCGAGATTGAGGCCTACGGCGTTGAGGCGTTCAACGAGAGGTGCCGAGAAAGCGTGTGGAAATACGTCAAGGAGTGGGAGAGTCTCACCGAACGCATCGCCTTCTGGGTTGACCTGGAGAACGCCTACATCACCTACAAGACCGAGTACGTGGAATCCCTGTGGTGGATTCTCAAGCAACTGTGGGACAAGGGCCTCATCTACCAGGGCTACAAGGTGGTGCCCTATTGCGCCCGCTGCGGCACCTCCCTCTCCAGCCACGAGGTCTCGCAGGGCTACCGCGACGTGCAGGACCCGTCGGTGTTCGTGAAGTTCCCCCTGCGCGATGAGCCGGGCACCTACTTCCTTGTCTGGACCACGACGCCGTGGACCCTCCCCGGCAACGTGGCGCTGGCGGTGCATCCGCACGTGGAGTACGTCCTGGTGCAGCAGGGCGACGACAAACTCATCCTCGCCAAGGCCCTGCTGGAATACGCCCTGCGTGGCGAGTACCAGGTGCTGCGGTCGGTCAAGGCCAAGGAACTCATCGGCAAGCACTACCGCCCGCTGTACACCTTCCTCCCTGTGGACAAGGACTACGCCTACGTGGTGGGCGCGGACTTCGTGAACACCGAGGAGGGCACGGGCATCGTCCACATCGCCCCAGCCTTTGGCGCCGACGACCTGGACGTGGGCAAGGAGTACAATCTCCCCGTGCTGATGACGGTGGACCTGCGCGGGCGGTTCGTGAACGAGGTAACGCCCTGGCGCGGCATGTTCGTCAAGGATGCCGACCCGCTCATCACCAACGACCTGAAGACGCGGGGCCTGCTGTACCGCGCGGGCAAGTACGAGCACTCGTACCCCTTCTGCTGGCGCTGCCACCAGCCCCTGCTCTACTACGCCAAGACCACCTGGTACATTGAGACCACCAAGGTCCGCGACCAGATGCTGGCAACCAACGAGCAAATCAACTGGTATCCCGAGCACATCAAGCATGGCCGCTTCGGCAACTGGCTGGAAACCAACGTGGACTGGGCGCTGGGCCGCGAGCGGTACTGGGGCACGCCCCTGCCCATCTGGGAGTGCCAGGACTGCGGCCACCGCGACTGCGTCGGCAGCCTGGCCGAACTGAGCGAAAAGGCAGGCCGCGATCTCTCGGACCTGGACCCCCACCGGCCGTTCGTGGACGCCGTCGTCCTCAAGTGCCCCAAGTGCGGCGGGCAGATGCGCCGCATTCCCGAAGTGGCCGACGCCTGGTTTGACTCCGGCTCCATGCCGGTGGCCCAGTGGCACTATCCCTTTGAGAATCAGGACATCTTCAAAGAGCAGTTCCCTGCCGACTTCATCTGCGAGGCCATTGACCAGACCCGCGGCTGGTTCTACACCCTTCACGCCGTCGCCACCATGCTGTTCAACAGTCCGGCGTTCAAGAACTGCCTGGTAACCGAGTTCGGCACCGACGAGAAGGGCGCCAAGATGAGCAAGCACGTGGGCAACGTCGTTGACCCGTGGCCCATCCTCAACGAGCAGGGAGCCGACGCCTTGCGGTGGTACACCTATTCCGTCGCCGCGCCCTGGTACCCGCGCCGCTTCGGGAACGAACTGGTGCGCGAGACCCTGCGCCGCTTCCTGCTGACCGTGTGGAACACTTACGCGTTCTTCGTAACCTACGCGCGCATTGACAACTTCAATCCCATGGCCCACCGACTGCCGCTCTCCCAGCGGTCGGAACTGGATCGTTGGGTGCTGTCGGAACTGAACCTGTTGGTGGAGCGCGTGGACACCTCGCTGGACAAATACGACGTTACGGGCGCGACCCGCGCCATTGAGACCTTCGTGGACGGGCTCAGCAACTGGTACGTGCGCCGAAGCCGCCGCCGATTCTGGAAGAGCGGCGAGGACGCGGACAAGGTCGCGGCGTACCTAACCCTCTACGAGTGCCTGGTAACGCTGGCCAAGTTGATGGCGCCGTTCACCCCGTTCCTGTCCGAGGAGATGTACCAGAACCTGGTGCGCAGCGTGGACGCCAACGCGCCGCTCAGCGTGCACCTGTGCGACTTCCCCGTCGCCGACCGCGCCGCAATTGACAACGCCCTGGTGTCGGATGTACAATTGGTGCGACAGGTGGTGAGCCTGGGCCACGCGGCCCGCAACGCCGCCAACCTGAAGGTGCGCCAGCCGCTGGCGAAGGTCGTCGTCAAGCCCAGGGACGAGGCCGGTCGCGCCGTCGTGGAACGGATGGCGGCCGTCATCACCGACGAGTTGAACGTGAAAGCGCTGGAAGTTGCGGCGCAGGCGGATGACCTCGTCCGGTACGAGATCGGCCTGCTGCCCAATGTGCTCGGCAAGAAGCACGGCGCGCTGTTCCCGAAACTTCGGGCGGCTGTGGCGGCCCTCCCCGCGGCCCACTTGGCCCGCGAATTGCAGGCAGGACGAAGCGTGCGCGTCCCCGTGGACGGCCAGGAAGTGGAACTCCTGCCCGAGGAAGCCGAGGTGCGCGTCCACAGCAAGGAGGGGTTCTCGGTATCCGAGGAGAACGGCCTCGTCGTGGCCGTGAGCACAACGCTCACCGAGGCCCTGGTGCGCGAGGGGCTGGCGAGGGAAGTCGTCCGTCGCATCCAGACGCAGCGCAAGGACGCCGGCTTCCGCATAGAAGACCACATCCGCGTCTTCTACCGCTGCGGCGCGACGCTGCAAGCAGTGTTCACGGAGTTCGGCGACTACATCCGCCAGGAAACGCTGGCAGACGAATTGACGGAAGCGGACGCTCCGCAGGGCGCATACGTCCAGGAGCACGCACTGGATGGCGAACCCCTGGTCTTGGGGTTGCTGAAGATAGAGGGGTAGTAGGCGAACACGACAACCGACAGAGGGAAGGGCAGTCATCACAGAGGAGGGACAGCGCGCACAATTCATTCGGTGGCAACAACGCAACAACCCTTGTCCCAGGCTTGCAGCAGCGCGAAGCCTAATTGTAGCGCGTCCGTCGGGGCTTGGCGCCAGCGAAGTCTGGGCACGTCGGGGCCGCCGGCTGTAGCGGGCCAGCAGGCGTGCCAGTCGGGAGGCACCGACCTCTGGAAGGCCCTGGGCCTGCCAGCAAGGCAGGATGCCTGCCCTGAGCATCAGGGGAGACGACAATGGTAGTCCGAAGTTACGAGCAACTGCGCACAATGCTGTTGAAAGAGCAGCAGCGGCTCAAAGCGGCGATTGCGCAGCATCCGGTCATGGAGCGGACGCCCGCCGGATATGGCAATCACGCAGCCGATGACGCGACGGACGTTTTTGACCAGGCGGCGAACGTTTCCTTGTTGCAGAGTCTATGGCGCAACCTAGAAGAAGTGGAGGCGGCGCTGAACCGCTTTGAGCAGGGCACGTACGGCCTCTGCCTGCGGTGCGGAGAGAAGATTGAGTGGGCGCGCCTGGAAGCGCACCCGCAGGCGGCCTTGTGCATGCACTGTCAACGACGACAGGAATCGCGGTAGGCTGCACGAGGGCTGAATTGGCACGTTTGACCAAACGTAGATGGGTGCTGCCCCTGTGTTCCTTCTTGGCGCTTGCCGCCGACCAGGGGAGCAAACTGGTGCTGCGCGGCACGTTGCCCGACGGCGTTCTGTGGGCGCCGTTCGGCAGCGCGGAAGGGTGGCTGTACCTGCGCGTGGGCACGAACACGGGAGCCGCCTTTGGCCTCTTTCCGGGGGCCGGGGCGGTTTTTGTTTGGGTTGCAGCAGCGGTGCTCGTCGGCATCCTGGGGTTGTACCTGCGCGGAACGCCCTTGGCCGTGCCTGTGGCGGCGGGGCTGGGCCTCATCGCCGGCGGCGCGGCGGGCAACCTGCTGGACCGCCTGTGCCTGGGCGGCGCGGTGGATTTCATCCACGTCGGCCGCCTGCCCGCCTTCAACCTGGCGGATGTATGCCTCCTGGCCGGCGCCGCGCTCCTAGCGGCCTGGCGTCTCCCGCGGCGCTAGCCGACTCCCCACGACTCAGCCCCAGAGCGCCTTGTCAGCGAGAACACACCGCGGAGGCGGAAAGGGCGCAGAGGTTGGACCATCCTCTGCGTTCTCTGGGTCTCTGCGGTGCGCCAAGCGGCCGCAAGGTGCACGTGCGACGCACCTCGGAGGTGCGTCGCACGTTCATTCGCGTAGATTCGCGTTATTCGCGGTTACCGCACCGCGAGATGCTTCGCCTTCGGCCAGGCGGGGCCCCATTTGCCTCCAAGTGGCAAGGCCCGTACAATGCCCCCAACGTCAAACCCCGGAGGCGCATCGTGATCCTGCTCTCTACCGGCACACTCAACACCCTGGGCCTGTCCCGCATCTTCGCCCTGGCCGCCGAGGCTGGCTTTGACGGCATGGAGATCATGATAGACGGCCGCCTGGACACCCGCGACGCGGGCTACCTGCGACGCCTGTCCTCGGACTACGGCTTGCCCATCGCCGCCATCCACAGCCCCTTCCTCGCGGACGTGGAAGGGTGGCCTGCCGACCAACTGGGCCGCCTGGAATGCACCCTGGCCCTTGCCGCCGAGGTAGGCGCGCCCCTCGTGGTTACCCACCTGCCCTACCGCCTGCACCTGCTGTGGGTTACGGTAAGCGGCCTCCGGCCCAGGCGATTCTCCGCGCCCCTGCCGTGGCTACGGCGCGAGCCGTACTACACCCTGCTGCGCGACGGCGGCCTGGCGGCGCTGGAGGATGAGACCGGCATCACCATCGCCGTGGAGAACATGCCCGCGCGGAGATTCCTGGGGCGGTATTGGGGCCTGTACTGGTTCAACACGATGGAACAGATGCGCCGCTTCCCGCACATCGTCCTGGACACAACGCATCTGGGCACGTGGGGACTGGATCCCGTCGCGGCGTATGCCCAGGTGCAGGACCGCGTGGTTCACGTGCACCTGTCCAACTTCGCGGGAGGCAAGGAGCACCGTCCCCCGACCGACGGAGACCTGGACCTGGAGCGGTTTCTCCGCGCCCTCGCCCGCAGCGGCTACGGCGGGACGCTGAGCGTGGAGGGCGAGCCGAGGGCCTTCCGCGCCGAGGACGAGGCGGCGTGCCTGGCGGAACTGCGCAGCGCCGTTGCCTTCTGCCGCGAGCACCTCGCGCAATAGCGGCACGCCGGTTGTCCTACGCCGGCGCGCGCCCGTTGTACACCCAAATCTCCTGCTCGCCGGTGAAGTCCTTGGCCAGGCGGCGCGTGATGGTCGCCTTCAGCGCCCACGTTACCACGCTGCGCCCCGTGCGTCGCGACGGACATCCCTGCTTCGGAATGGCAACGCTGAACGGAAACTCCACCGTCGCGCCTGCGGCGAAGTCCTGTCCCCCGGACAATTGCACCTTGGCCTCGGCAACCGAGTGGGCATTCCCGTCGCCGCGGGGCACGTACTCGGCGCGCACCAACTCCAACCGCACGCCGCTTGACCCGAACTTCTTGCGCGGGTACACGCGGAGCGTGCCCTCTACGCGCTCCCCCTCCACCCAGTCCAGGCGCGGAAGCGCGAACTTGATATCCACATCGTCCGGGTGGCTGGACAGCCCGTACTCGCCCTTGCCGGATGGCTCCGCCGGCGGCGGCACGATGATGGGAATCTCCACCTCAGCCGAGATGTCCTTCTTCATGGGGCGATCCATCACCGCTTTGATAAGCCAGCGGTTTTGCGTTATCTTGCCGGTATAGGGCGGTGCGATGTCCAGCGGGATGCGGAAATCCACCGGAAAGGACCGGCGAGTCCCCGCGGGAATCGTCCCTTCGCCCACCAGCGTCTCGCTGAGGAGGGCATCCTCGGCCGTCGTCCAGACGCTGGACATATCCCCCTCATTGTCACGCTCGCGATACTGGTACTTCTCCCACGAGACCAGCGCCACGGATACCGAACGCACCTTCACGTCGGTCTCGGTCTCCAGCAGAACCGTGGCATGGATCGTCTCGCCCGCATGGTAGGGCAACCCGGCCCTGTCCACCGTAACGCTGACCGTTGCCTTCTCGCTCTTCAGGAACCCGAGTACCATCTTTTCCTCCCTTGCGTTGAAATGCCGTCCTGCGATGGAATGCGACGATTACGGGAGCGTAATCTCCCACACCCCCTTGCGCTGCCAAGCGGCGTAGTGCCCGTCGTCATCCAACGCGCTGGCGTAGATGTACCGCCAGCCGGCGAAGGCGGGCTTGAACCGCAGCGCCCAGTCGGACACCAGCGTATCGGCCGTGCCCACCGCCGTGCACGCGGCCATATCCACAACCACGCGGCTGTTCTCTATCGTATTCGGCGAACCGGGCGCATAGCCGCCCAGCCACGCCGTGTTGGCGTCATTGCGCAGGAAAATCTTGTTGAGATCGCGGTTGTACGCCAGGTAGACCACATCGCCGCCGACGCTGGGCGTCTGCCCCACCAGCAGGTACACGATCCGCAAGTTGTCCAGGCCGTCGGGATCGCCGAACTGGGTGGTGAGGTGCGCCGTCGCTCCCGCCGCGCTCGTACCTGACGGCGGATTCACCGCGCCCACGCATGGCGGGTGTCCCGCCGTCCCCACGCCCCACGCGCCGATGTTCTGCCAGCCGGAATGCAGCCCGCTGTAGTCCACGCCGACGACGTACAGGCCGTACACGCCCCCCGCGAACGGCGCCTTGAACGTAATCTTCCAGCGCACCACCAGTCGGCCATCCACATCGGCGGCGGACGATTCGCCGACGTGCAATGTGGCGCGGGTGGTGTTCAGGTCGCCACCCACGCCCGGCGCCCCGCCCACAATCCACGCCGTGCCCGCATCGTTGCGGATGCTCATCTTGTTCACCTGGCGGTTGTAGGCAACGCCCACGCCATTGGTGTACGACGGCGCGGCGTTGATGATGAAGTACACCAGTTTCAGATCCGCGATGCCGTCGGGATCCTCCACGACGGTGATGAGTTCCACCTTCTCGCCGGGGTCGCTTCGGCCGCACCACACGTCAAACCCGGGCACCTGGGGCGCGCGGTTGGGGATGCGCGTAGCGGTCGGCGCGGGCGTGCGGGTGCGAGTCGGCGTGCGCGTCGGCGTCTGGGTGGGCGTCGGCGACAGCGTGGGGCTGGGCGTGGCTGTCATCGCTGGCCCGCGAATGTCGGTACAGGTCCAGTCGTCGTCCACGGGCGTGTCGGGATCGTCCGTCGGCTCGTCGCCCACGCACGGCCCCGACGCGCACCGCACGGATACCAGGCCCACGTTGCAGATGCGCTCCGGGCCCACCTGCACCAAGACGCGGAACCGCACGGTAACCGCGCCGCCAGGGGCGATGCTGCCGGTAACGATGATGGGAATCTCGCTCACCACGGCGCCCGCGGGCGAAACGCTCACGCTGCCTGCCACAAGGGTCGTCCCTGCGGGCGCCTGATCGGTGAACGTGAAAACGGCGGACGCGGAAAGGTTGGACTGAATCAGGACGACGTATTCCACCGTGTCGCCCGGGGAGACCTGCCCATCGCGGGCCAGGTCATCCACGAGCACGTCCACCTTCCACACGCAGAGCGGCTCGGCGCAGGCCGGCGGCCACGGGGTCGCGGTCGGCGTGGGCGTTTCCGTCGGGCCGGGCGTCAGCGTCGGCGTCGGGGTATCCCCGGGCGCGGCGGTCTCGGTGGGCGTCTCGGTAATCCCCGCGAGGGATGGCGGCGCGGCATCGGTCTGGGGCGGCGACGAGAAGGCCAGAATCCCCACAGCGAGCAGTACCAGGGCCATCACCAACAGGGGCATCGCGCTGCCACGTTCGCGCTGCATGGCATTCCTCCTTGCTTGTGTAACGCAGAACCCGACGGGCGGGTTCGCACCGAGCACGGGGACAAGGATAGCACCTCTTTGGGCAGGCGTCAATGGCGACTTGGGCGAGTACATTCGGTTTGGGGAATGCCTGGATAAGAGTAGGGCAAGTTGCCAACTTGCCCTAC
>JBBIHX010000124.1:0-8858 GCA_037446815.1 Caldilineae bacterium
GCGGCGCATGTGGAACGTCATCGGGCACGAGTGGGCCATCCGCCTCCTGTCCGGCAGCCTTGCGGACGGGCGGCTGTCCCATGCGTACCTGTTCACCGGGCCGCCGGGCGTTGGCAAAACGACGCTCGCGCTGAACTTCGCGCAGGCCATTGTGTGCGAGGGCAGCCAGCCGCCCTGCCAGACGTGCGGCCCTTGCCAGAAGGTAGCCCGGCTCACCCACCCCGACGTGCGGCTGGTGGAGGCCGACGGCGCCACGTTCAAGATCGGCCAGGTGCGCGAACTGGAGCGGGAAGCCGCCCTCGCGCCCCATTCGGCCCGGCGCCGCGTGTACATCCTGGCCGAGACCGAGCGCATGTCCAGGGAGGCCGCCAACGCGCTCCTCAAGACGCTGGAAGAGCCGCCGGAGCCGGTGGTGCTGATTCTGCTGGCCAGCGACGCCGCCCTCCTCCCGCCGACGATCGTATCGCGCTGCCAGTGCCTGGACCTGCGACCGGTGCCGCTGCGCGAACTGGCGCAGGCCCTGGTACAACGCGAGGGCGCCGACCCCGCGCAGGCCGAACTCCTGGCGCGGGTCAGCGGTGGCCGGCCCGGCTGGGCCATCGCGGCCCTGCGAGACCCTGCGCTCATGGCGTCGCGCAACCGGCACCTGGCCGAACTCCAGCGCCTGCTCACGTGCGACCTGGTGGAGCGGTGGGAGTGGGTCGCCAAAGCCCCCGGCGACAGACACGCGCTGCGCGAGGTCCTGGACACCTGGATCGCCTGGTGGCGGGACGTGCTGCTGGTGGCCGCGGGGCAGTCGGACAAGATCGCCAACCTGGACCGGCGCGATGCGCTGGAGGCGGTGGCGTCCTGGTGTTCGGCCGACGCTGCCCGAGCGTTCCTCGCACAGGCGCTGCGCACGGTGCAGAGCCTGGCGCAGAATGTCAACACCAGGCTTGCGCTGGAGGTGCTGACCATGGACATGCCCACAGCGCCTTCGCGCGAGCAATACGAGAGGGTGTGAACCGAATCTGTTCACGATAGGAGCCTATGCCGAAAGTTGTAGGAATTCGCTTCAAACCGGCGACGAAAATCTATTACTTTGACCCGCAAGACCACGACCTGAAGGCCGGCGACTTCGTCATCGTGGAGACCAGTCGCGGCAAGGAGATTGGCCGCGTCGTCATCCCGCCGACGGAGGTGCCCGAGAGCGAGGTGGTGGGCCAACTCAAGCCCATTGAGCGCGTGGCGACCGCGTGGGACACCATGCAAATGCACCAGCGGCAGTCCGAGGAGCCGAAACTCCTCGCCCAGTGCCGCGCGAAGGTCGCCGAGTCTCGCCTGCCCATGAAAGTCATCCGCGCCGAGCAGAGTTTTGACGGCTCCCGCATCACGTTCTACTTCACCGCGGAGCAGCGGGTGGACTTCCGCCAACTGGTCAAGGACCTGGCGAAGATGTTCAAGGCGCGGATAGAACTGCGACAGGTGGGCGTTCGCGACGACGCCAAACTCCTCGGCGGCATCGGCATGTGTGGCCGAACCCTGTGCTGCGCCACGTTCCTCTCGGAGTTCCACCAAGTCGCCATCAAGATGGCCAAGCAGCAGGACCTCCCCCTCAGCCCCAATGAGATTTCGGGCGTCTGCGGGCGGCTCCTGTGCTGCCTCGCCTACGAATACGAGACCTATGTGGAACTGCGCAAGAACCTGCCCAAGAGGAACGAAATCGTGCAGACGCCCTACGGCCAGGGCAAGGTCATAGAGGTGCACCCGCTGCAGGAGCGGGTCGTCGTGCTCTTTGAGGACGGCGACACGAAGAGCGTAACCGCGGCGGAGTTGGGCCTGCGGCGCGGCGGGCCCCAGTCATCCCAGCCGGACGACTTGGACGAGGAGCCGGAGGACGAGGGCGAAGAAGACTGGCCCGCCGATTAGCCGGCCGATCGCGTGTCGTGCAAGGCCCTGCGGCGTTCGTCCAGGGCCAAGATGACCTCCTCGGGCACATCCACAGAGCCGATGTCTATCCCCGGGGACACGCGCGGGCCGTGGTAGTCGGACCCGCCCGTAACGATTAGCCCATGCCGCGCGGCGATGGCGGCGATCTGCGCCGACACTTCTGGCGTATAGCCCGTGTAGTACGCCTCCAGTCCGTCCAGGCCCTCCTCCGCCAGCCAACTGACGACATCCAGAATATCCAGCGGATGGGCGAGGACGGCCACGCCGCCCGCTTGGTGGATGAGGGCAATGGCCTCCGCGGGCGCGAGTTTGAACCGCGGGACATAGGCCGGGCCGCCGCGAAACAGGTACCGCTCAAAGGCCTCGGCCACGCTCTCCACGTACCCGCGGGCAACCAGTGCCCGGGCCACGTGAGGCCGTCCCACACTCTCGCCCGCGGCGAAGGCCTCTACCTCCTCCCAC
Organism: Caldilineae bacterium; assembly: GCA_037446815.1. Lineage (GTDB taxonomy): Bacteria > Chloroflexota > Anaerolineae > DTLA01 > DTLA01 > DTLA01. Next base: position 2,392 of record JBBIHX010000124.1, read on the forward strand.
GTGATGGGCATGCCCAGTCGCCGCAGCCTCTCCACCATGACGCGAGCACGTTCGGCGCGCGATGCCCGGAACCGCGCCAGCATCTTCGCCAGGGGCGCTTCTGGACTCCAATCCACGAAATAGCCGAGGAGGTGAACTTCCCCCTCGGCCAACTCGCAAGAGATTTCCAGCGCCGGAATTACGCGCAGGGATACCAGCCGCGCGCGCTCAAGCGCCTCGGGAATCCCGGCCACCGTGTCATGATCGGCGATGGCGATGGTGTGCAGCCCCTTGGCCGCGGCCTGGCGCACGACCTCCCCGGGCGGGAACTCGCCGTCCGAGCAGAGCGTGTGCAGGTGGAGGTCAACGACGGACGGCATGGCTCACCCGCTAGCGAGGCTCCACCACCATCTTCAGCGCTGTTCGCTCCTGTCCCTCAATGTCCACCTCGGTGAACGCCGGGATACAGATGATGTCCATTCCTTCCAGTGCCAGGTATCCTCTGGCGATAGCCACCGCTTTGATGGCCTGGTTTACGGCTCCAGCGCCAATGGCCTGCACCTCCGCGCGGCCAACTTCCCGGATCACCCCCGCAATGGCTCCCGCTACCGCAGTGGATCTGGACTTCGCCGAGACCTTGATGACTTCCATGAGTGTCGCCTCCTTCGCTACATCCCCGATGCTGAAGTGCCGGGCACTTCATCGTGCGGAGCCACCGAATTGTAAGACAGACCACGGAAACGTCCCAGCGCCCAGACATTCCCTACACATATTGTACACGATAATTCGCACAAAATCAATAGGCACTTTCCATAAAATTGCTCCGCACGGGGCGGGTACAACGTTGTAAACCCGCTTCACAGCGTGCCCGTGGCGCGGCGGCTTTGGCCCCGCGCGGGCGGGTAACATGCGACGCACGTTGCGCCCCCACGGATGACACGGATTGGGCCGATGGAATCGGAGGCGCGGGCACGGCCGCCCGAGGGGTGGGTCTCCGTAGGGGCTGGTCTCAGACCTGCCCCCACAGCGCTCCGCGGCCTCGCAACGACGTTTGCCAACACACCCTGAGCAATCCTGCAGCCGCGATGCTTGCCAAACCGAAAAAGTGCCGCTATAATGCTGCACGCAAGGTTCCAGGGTTATCAGGCCGTGCTGTGGGGTGCCCCCGCGCGAAGGGCGCCGCTCCGCAACACAGCAAGGACGCGCTATCGGGATATTGAGCCATGACCAGAGGACAAATCGCTCTGCTGGTTGCACTGGGCGCGACCGTGCTGGCCGTGTACGTTCTGCTCGGCTTGCTGGTAACGGGCCGTATCCCCATCGGCCTGCCGCCGGCCCCCACCGACATGCCCGCGCCCACCCCAACCCCCACCCCGGCGCCCGGCATGAGCCGTCAGAACCCCATGCCGTTTGGCGAGACCATCGCCACCGACAGTATGGAGATTCACATCCTGGAGGTGCATCGCCACGCCAATGCCCTCATCTCGCCGCTCAACTCGCCGATTCCCGAGGGCCACGAGGTCGTCGTCGTCAACGTAGAGGTGCACAACCGAGGAACGCAAACCCTGACGCTCAGCCCCGGCACGTTTCGCATGACGGGGGACAGGGCCATCCTCTACCAACGGCCCGCGCTGCTGCTGGATAACGAACTGCGCGGGGAACTGGCGCCTGGCGAAAGCCGCGCGGGCTACCTGGCCTTCGTCGTCGCCGATGGGGAAGACAACCTGGCGCTGGCGTTTCTCCCCTCGGGCAGCGTAGCCGACGAAGCGGCGCGGTGGCTTTGGGCCGACCCCGACCCGGACGCGCGGGCCTTTGCCATCCAGACGGTGGCCCCAACGGCCTCGCCCCGAACGGGGGGCAGCCGCCTCAACCCGGCCCTCATGCGCCAGCCCGCCGTGGCCGATGACCAACTGGAGATCAGCGTCCTCGCCGTCCAGCGCGACGCCTGGCCCCTCATACGGGAGATGAGCCCGCTGAACCAGCCGCCGGAGCCGGACAAGGAATACGTCCTGGTGAGGCTTCGGGTGCGCTTCCTGGGGCAGATGGACCAACTCCTGTCGGTAAACTGGTGGGGCTTCCGCATGACCGGCGCCGACAACATCCTATACCCCAACCCGTCGCTCATCCTGCGCGATGAACTCAAGGGCGACCTGTTCCCGACGGGGACGCTGGAAGGGAACCTGGCGTTCCAGGTGCGGCGGGGTGAAGAGAACCTGATTCTCGTGTACGACCCATCGGGCGTGGGCGTGAAAATCGGGCGGGGCGTTCGCTGGTTCTGGGCCACGGAAACGCCCAACTTGGACCTGCACAAGATGCCGGTGCGAGCGTCGGCGGCACTGCCGGCCTCGGGCCGCTCGTCGGAGCAACCCGCGCCCATCGGCGTGCCGGTGCTGACCGACGGCCAGATAGAGATCACGGTGGAGGATGCTGTGCTGCTGCCGGATGACGCCAGCACGTGGGATCGGTGGACCCTTGCCGTGCCCGAACCGGGACGGCACTACGTGGTCGTTACCGTAGCCGTGCGAAACCTTGCGCCGGAGGAACGCCCGCAGGCGATTCCGTGGCAAGGGTTCCTCCTGCACGAGCCGGCCGGGGCCTCGGTGTACAAGCCCACCGTGCTGGGGGGCACGGAACTTGAAGGGGAAGCCTTCACCGGCGCAACGCTGCGGGCCTATCTGGTGTTCCAGGTCGCGAGCGGCCAGCGGTTCCTCCTGTCCTACGACCCGGCGGGGCTGGGCAACGCGTCGCTGTACCGCTGGTTCCTGATAACGCCGTAGATGGGCCGCGGCGGCCACGCCAAAAACAACGAGGCCCCTCCACGTGCGAGGGGCCTCTGATTTGCCGACGGTCGGTTTAGTACTCAGGCATCGGCGGGGTGCCGGCCTTCTCCTTCTCCGGCAGGTCCGTGATGAGGGCCTCCGTCGTCAGGATCATGGCCGCGATGCTGGCGGCGTTCTCCACGGCCGAGCGGGTAACCTTGGCTGGGTCAATGATGCCCTTGGCCACCATGTCGCCGTAGTCATTGGCCAGCACATCGTAGCCGATGTTGGGGTTGCCCTGCTCCTTCTGGAGGCGGCGGACGGTATCCAGGACGACGGCGCCGTCCATGCCGGCATTCTCAACGATGCGGCGCAGCGGCTCTTCCAGCGCGCGGCGTACAATGTTGACGCCGGTCAGCACATCGCCGGTCGCCTCCACCTTGTCCAGCGCCGGGATGGCGTTGATGAGCGCCACACCACCGCCCGGGACGATGCCCTCTTCCACCGCAGCGCGGGTCGCGGACAGGGCGTCCTCCACGCGGTGCTTCTTCTCCTTCAGTTCAACCTCGGTGGCCGCGCCAACGCGAATGATAGCGACGCCACCCGCCAACTTGGCAAGCCGCTCCTGCAATTTCTCCTTGTCGTAGTCCGACGTGGAGATTTCAATCTCGGCCTTGATCTGGTCAATGCGGCCCTTGATCTTCGCCGGGTCGCCCTTGCCGCCGATGATGGTGGTGTCCTCCTTGGTGGCAACGACGCGGTCCGCGCGGCCCAGGTCGGCGATGGTAACGGACTCCAACTTGCGGCCCACTTCCTCGCTGATGACCGTGCCGTTGGTCAGGATGGCGATGTCCTGGAGCATGGCCTTGCGGCGATCACCGAAGCCAGGGGCCTTGATGGCGATGCAGTTGATCATGCCCCGCAGTTTGTTAAGCACGAGCGTGGCCAGCGCTTCGCCGTCCACATCCTCGGCGATGACGAGCACCTCGCGCTTGCCCACCTGGACCAGTTTCTCCAGCACGGGCACGATGTCGGTCGCCGCCGAAATCTTCTTGTCCGTAATCAGGATGTAGGGGTCTTCCAGGACGGCCTCCATCCGCTCGGGGTTGGTGATGAAGTAGGGCGAGATGTAGCCGCGGTCCAACTGCATGCCCTCTACGTACTCTTTCTCAAACTCCAGCCCCTTGGATTCCTCTACGGTGATGACGCCGTCCTTGCCGACCTTGTCCATGACCTCGGCGATGAGTTCGCCGATGACCTTGTCGGCGGCGGAGATGGCAGCCACGTTGGCGATGTCTTCCTTGTTCTTGACTTCCTTGGCCTCGGCCTTGATGGCCTCCACGACGGCGGAGGTGGCCAACTCAATGCCGCGCTTGATGAGCATCGGGTTGGCGCCGGCGGCCACGTTCTTGAGGCCCTCGGTAACGATGGTGTGGGCCAGCACGGTAGCGGTGGTGGTGCCGTCGCCGGCCACATCGTTGGTCTTGGTGGCGGCTTCCTTCAGCAGTTGCACGCCCATGTTCTGGAAGTGGTCTTCCAGTTCAATCTCTTTGGCAACGGTTACGCCGTCGTGGGTGATGGTGGGGGCGCCGAACTTCTTGTCCAGGGCCACGTTGCGGCCCTTGGGGCCCAGGGTCGTGATGACGGCGTTCGCCAGGATGTCCATCCCGAGTTTCAGGTTGCGTCGCGCTTCCTCTGCGAAAACAAGTTGTTTAGCCATTCCTTACTGCCTCCTTCATGGGGTTATGGTCTGTTTGGATGGTTATTCCTCAAAAACGGCCAGGATGTCGCTTTCCTTGAGAATCAGCAGTTTCTTGTCGTTGACTTTGACCTCGGTGCCGGCGTACTTGGCGTACAGGACCTTGTCGCCCACCTTCACGTCCATGGGGATGCGCTCGTCCTCTTCGCCATAGCGGCCCGGGCCAACGGCGATGACGACGCCCTTCTGGGGCTTTTCCTTGGCGGTCTCGGGAAGGATGATGCCGCCCGCCGACTTCTCTTCTTGCTCAATGGGTTCCACGACAACACGATCTGCAAGGGGTTTGAGTTTGACTGTCATTGCTGTTCCTCCTCACTGAGATTATGGATTTGCGAGCATTGGTGGCGCGAACGTGGCGGGTTCTGGACACCAGAACCGCGTTAGCACTCTTGCGCCGAGAGTGCTAACGCGGCCCTATCATACACAAGATGCCCGAAAACTGCAAATTCGCGTCTACGGCCGTAGAATCGGCGATTTCGCCGATTTCAGCAAAATTCGCATCTGTTCTCGCGAATGCGCATGCTTACTTCTCCGGACACATCCGCAGGCCTTCCAGCGCGGGTTGGGAGGACGGGTTGACCTCCAGCGCCTTTTGCAGCCACGGGCGCGCCTCGTCGCACCGATCCAGGTAGGCGTAGGAAAGGCCAATCTCGTACAGAATCTCCTCCGTCTCCCACCCCAATTCCACCGCCTTCTGCAGGCTCTCTATCGCGCTCTCGTAGTTGCGTAGCACGTAGTAGGTGATGCCCAGATGGGCGTGGGCGCTGCCGAACTCCGGGTCCGCCTGGATTGCGGACAGGAATTCCGGGACCGCGCGGTCGTAGTCCTGCAGGTAAAAGTAAGTCCAGCCGATTTGGTCGTAGGCCTCGGCGTTGTCGGGGTCCATGGACACGGCCTTCTCCAGCGTCGCGATGGCCCCATCGTAGTCGGCCAGGGCGCGCATGTTGCGTGCCGCGTCCACGTACAGGTAACTCAGCCGCGGGTGCAGGTCAATAGCGCGGTTGTAACTCTCCAAGGCCCCGCGGTAATCACCCTGGGCCTCCAGCACGTAGGCGTAGTTGCGCCAAGCGTCCACGTTGGCATCGCTCAGGTCCAGCGCCTGATTGGCCTCGTCCTCGGCCTGCCGCCAGAACCCCTTGTCAGCGTAGACTTCGGCCAGGTAGGCGTGGGTTTCGGGGATGTTGGGCCCCAGACGCACGGCCTTGAGCGCGGCGTCCAGCGCCTGATCGTACTGCCCCATCCAGTCGTACACGCGGGCCAGGGTGGCCTGGGCCAGCGGGTCATCGGGCTTGAGGGTGGCCGCCCGCTGCGCGAACTGCAACGCCTGGGCGAGTTTGTGGCGCATCATGAGCAGGCGCGCCGCGCGGACGAGCGGCTCCACGTTCTGGGGATCGCCCTCGGAGGCCTGGGTGTACGCAGCGATGGCCGCGGTGAGTTCGCCGTTCTGGTAGTGCTCCTCGGCCTCCGCGAGCCATTCGGCCGCGGGCTTCTGCGGCGTGGGCGTCGCGCTGGGCTGGGGGAGGATGGGCAACTCCGGGCGCTTGACGATGAGGTACGAGAAGAAGGCGATGAGAACCAGGTAGATTAGGATGCGCACCGGGGAAGAGCGCCGCCTCCGCCGAGGGCCCAGATACATGATTTCGCCTCCGCTTCCGAAGTGCCGCCACGAATTATAGCACGGACTCACCGCCATCCCAAATGCGCGCGAGACCCGACTCGGTTCCAAAGTCTGTTGGTATTTGTCATTGCGAGGGCGCGGAGCGCCCGAAGCAATCTCCAGGGCGCGGGATTGCTTCGCTTCGCTCGCAATGACACACGATGAGAGGCTGCATGCGGCTCACCAACACAAGTTGGAACCGAGTCTGAGACCCGATTCGGTTGCAGACTGTGTTGGTGCAGTTCACGCGAATTCGCGTCGCGCGCAATGCCGCATGACACGAAGCAACCTCGGAGGAGTGCAACCGCCAATA
>JBBIHX010000125.1:0-8825 GCA_037446815.1 Caldilineae bacterium
AAGGAGTCCCCGGACACTGTCATTCTGAGCCGCGGAGCAGTGAGGAATCTCGCCCTCACCCCCGCCCTCTCCCGGCGGGCGAGGGAGCGCCGCCCTCACCCCCGCCCTCTCCCGGCGGGCGAGGGAGCGAAGAATCTCCGCACCTCCGAGGCGGGTCGCACGTGCCTCGTTCGCGCGGATTCGTGTTGTTCGCGGTTACTGCCCGACGCGATTACTTCAGATGAAACCGATTCCGGGCAGCCGCCCCGTTCGCGTTGACGGTTTGCGTCGGCGGTGTTACAATGGGCAGGCTTCATACGGTTGACGAACCTTGCCACAGAATGCGAAGGGAGCGGTCGCGATGGATATTCCCAACCTGCGATGGTGGGGGTGGGGGACGCTGGAGCAAACCTACTCCCTGGACAATCGGCCCCGACTGTGGCCCACGCTGCGCCAATGGCTCGCGCTTCCCGACGAAATCATTCACGTTCCGCCTGTGCTCCTGGATGACATTGACCTGCGCCCGCCTCGTCTGACCGACGCGGACCTGCCTGCGCTGCGCAAGATTGCGGGCGAGGATGCCGTGCTGGTGGATCGTCGTTCGCGCGTGGAGCACGCCTTCGGCAAGTCCTACCGCGACTTGGTGCGGGCGCGGGCGGGTGTGGTCTCCAATCCCCCCGACGCCGTGGTGTATCCCGCGGATGAGGGGCAGGTGGCGGCGGTGCTGGCGTGGGCGGCCGACCGCGACGTGGCCGTGGTGCCTTTCGGCGGCGGGAGCAGCGTGCTGGGGGGCGTGGAGCCGGAACCCGGCCCGCGTTCGGTGATCTCGCTGGACATGGCGCGGATGGATCGGCTCGTGGCGCTGGATCAAGTCTCCCGGACGGCGCGTATCCAGGCGGGAGCGACCGGCCCGGAGGTGGAGGCGCAATTGAACGCCCAGGGGTTCACCTTGGGCCACTTTCCGCAGTCCTTTGAGTTCTCCACGCTGGGCGGCTGGGTTGCAACCCGCGCGGCGGGCCAGGCGTCCACGGGGTACGGCAAGATTGAGGACATGACGCAGGCCGTGAGGGTGGTCAGCCCCGCCGGCGTTTTGGATACACGGGACGCGCCTGCGACGGCCACAGGCCCGAGCCTGCTGCAACTCCTCGTCGGCTCCGAAGGGGTCTTCGGTGTCATCACCGAGGCCACGGTGCGAATTCATCCGATGCCCCAGGTGCAGGACTACCGCGGGTTCCTGTTCCGCTCGCTAGAGGACGGCCTGGCGGCCCTGCGCGATCTGCTGCAGAACGGCCCGAAGCCCACCGTGGCCCGCCTGTCCGACGCCAGCGAGACGGCCGGCTTCGCCATGGTGGCGCATGTGCACAGGGGGCTGAAGCGCCTGGCCGACGTGGCCGCCGAGGCTTACCTCAGGGCACGCGGCCATAGCCTCACGGGAGGCTCGTGCGTCCTTATCCTCGGCTACGATGGGGATGCGCGGACCGTGCACCGCAAGTGGGGACTGGCCGCGCCCATCTGTGGAGCCCACGGCGGCCTGGCTGTCGGGCGGTCGGCCGGGGAGTCGTGGAAGCGGGAACGGTTCGCGCAGCCGTACCTGCGGGATATTCTCCTGGGTGCGGGGGTCTTGGTGGACACCTTGGAGACGGCCACCTCGTGGGCGAATCTGCTGCGGCTGTACGAGGCCATGACCGAGGCGCTGCGCACGGCCATCCGCGACACGGACGGGGGGCCTGGGTACGTGATGACGCACGTTTCCCACGTGTACGAGTGGGGCGCGTCGCTGTATTCCACGTTTCTGGGCCGACAGGTGCGCGGCCAAGAGGAGCAGCAGTGGTGGGCCATCAAGCGCGCGACGACGGAGGCCATCCTGAATGCGGGCGGCACGTTGAGCCACCACCACGGCATTGGGCGCGACCATGCCTCGTGGCATGAGCGGGAAGTCGGGCGGCTGGGCGTGGAAGCGTTCAGGGCGGTCAAGCGCACTCTAGACCCGGCGGGAATCCTCAATCCGGGCATTCTGCTGTCCACCGGGGGGTAAGACGATGACCGAATTGCCGTTCAGCCTCACCTGCTCGCGCCCCTTCTCGGCGGCAACCCGACAGGAGAATCTGGACGCGCTGGCGTCGGAGACGTTTGATATTCTGGTCATTGGCGGCGGCATCACCGGCGTGGCGGTGGCCCGCGATGCGGCGCTGCGGGGGTACCGCACGGCCCTGGTGGAGAAGCGCGACTTCGGGTTTGGCACCAGCAGCCGCTCGTCGCGGATGATCCACGGCGGGCTTCGCTATCTGGAAAATTACGAGTTCGGGCTGGTGCTGGAGTGCTGCAACGAGCGGCGGCGGCTGCGCAAGATCGCGCCGAGGCTGGTGCGACCGCTCCCGTTCCTGTATCCGGTGTACAGCGACCAGAAGACGGGCCCCATCAAGTTGCGCATGGGGCTGACGCTGTACGATGCGCTGGGGCTGTTCCAGAACGTGCAGCGCCACCGATGGCTGGGCGCGGATGAGGCGCGGGCGCGAGAGCCGATCCTGGCCAGGGCGGGGCTTCTTGGCGCGGCGCGGTTCTACGATGCGCGCACGGACGATGCCCGCCTGACCATGCTCATCGCCAGGGCTGCCCATGCCGCGGGGGCCATCGTTGCCAACTACGCCGAGGTTGTCGGTCTGCGCTTGGCGGGCAACAAGGTGCAAGGCGCATGGGTGCGCGACGGCATCACGGGGCGCGAGATAGAGGTGCGGGCCCGTGCTGTCGTGAACGCGACGGGGGTGTGGGTGGATTCCATCCGGCGGCAGGACGCATCCTACAAAGGCATCACCATACGCCCTACCAAGGGCATACACCTGGTCTTCTGGCGGGAGCGGTTGCCGAGCCATCACGCCATCGCCTTTGACTCGCCGCGGGATGGGCGGCATGCGTTTCTGGTGCCGTGGGGCCAGCACACCATCGCCGGCACAACCGACACTGACTACGCGGGCGACTTGGATAACCCGGCTGCCGACCGCGAGGACGTGGCCTACATGCTGGAGGCGCTGAATCACAACTTCCCGAACGCGCACATCGGCGAGGGGGATATTGTGAGCACCTTCGCCGGCCTGCGCCCGCTGATCTACGCCGAGGGGGGCACCTACAGCATTTCGCGCGAGCATCAGATTTACCGCAGCCCGTCGGGGCTCATCACCGTTGCGGGCGGCAAACTGACAACCCATCGCCTCATGGCCGAGCAGATTGTGGACATGGCGGCGCAGGTTCTGGCGCGGGAGCACGGGGTAGAGGCGACATGCGGTTGCAGCACGCGACGGGCGTTGCCCGGGGCGGAAATCGTGGGCGATGTGGCGGCGTGGATGGCCGACCGCGACGCGCAGGCGCACCTGGTGGAGACCTACGGGTCCGATGCGGCGCTGATCGCCGCGTATGCGGAGGAGAACCCCGAGTTGGGCGAGCGCATCGTGCCCGAGTTGCCCTACCTGATGGCTGAGGCGCTCTACGCGGTGCAGCATGAGATGGCCATGCGCCTGACGGACGCGCTCATCCGCCGCACGCACGTGATTTACGAGGTGCAGGACGGCGGGGTGGAGCGCGCAAGGGCTGTGGCCGAGGTGTTGGCCCCGCGGTTGGGGTGGACGGCGGCGGACGTGGAGCGCGAGTTGGCCGAGTACGAGCGGCAGGTGGCGCTGACGCAAGCGTGGCGCGGCTAGCGCGACCTTTCCTCCGCGAGCAGGCGTTGGTACAGGCTCACGGTCTCGGGCATGGGAGGCGCGCTCAGTTCGGCGCGGAGGGTAGCCTCGCACTGCTCAAACGTGCGGATGACCATGGCGCGGTTGCCCTGCGCGCTGTAGCAGCGCATGAGGACGCGGTACGCCTCTTCCCAGCAGTTGTCTATGGCGAGGGCCCGCTGGCACCAGGCGGCGGCTTCGTCGCAGTCGCCGATATCGGCCAGGCGCCCGGCCAGGTGCGTGATGCCGTGCAGGTACGCCTGTCGCAGGCGCTCGCGCTCCCGAAGTGTCCAGTCCTCGTATAGGAAATCGCTCAAATAGTCGCCGCGGTACAGCGCGAGGGCCTCTCGCAACAGACGAATGCTCTCCTCGGGCACGGCGGTTTGCTCGGCCTTGCTCATCAGATGCTCAAACTCGTCAACATCCACCCGCAAAGCGGCCGCAGGATTCAGCCCGTAGGCGGATTCGCGCCGCAGGATGAAAAACCCCGCGGAGCGCGACGGGCGTTGCGGCTCCAGGGCGTGGTTCAGGGCATTGAGCGCCACCTTGAAGCGCGCTTCGGCGGATGATGGGTCGGAATGCGGCCACAGGTACTCCAAGATTTGATCGCGCTGGAGGAACTTGCCCCTGTGCGCGAGCAGGAGGGCGAACAACTGCCGCGCCTTCTCGCGCTGCCACTCGCGGGGGCCGATTTCCTCGCGCCCTCGCCAGATGCGCAAAGGTCCCAGCACCTGTATCGTGAGCGAGTAGCCCGGGTGGGACTCAAATTCGGCCACGCCCAGGTCGTCCAGGAGTCGGGACACGTAGGCCATGTGAATGCGGCGGCGTCGGGCCTCCATGAAGAGCGGGATGCACCGCTGGGGGTCAGGTGGGGCCAGCAGGCTGGGCCGAGTGAGGAGGGCTGCCCCCTCGTTGTCCTGCACCAGGCGCAGGAGGGCCTCGGCGTGGAGCGCGAAGGCCGCGGGGTCGCCGCTGTCCAGGTAGGCGAGGCTCAACCACAAGCGACAGGCGGCGCGCGCGAACGCATCGGAGCAACGGAGGAAGGCGGTCTCGGCCCGCGCCAGTTCGTCAATCGCCTGCGGAATGCGGTTGGTGTGGACGTACACGGCGCCCAGCGTCAGGCGAACCAGGGCGGCGATCCACTCGTCGCCAGCAGCCAGGGCGATGTCTATGCCTTCCTGCGCACAGGCTTCGGCGCGGCCCGCATCGCCGAAGAACCCGTAGAGCCGCGTAAGCCCCCAGAGGGGTTCCACCGTGGCGCGAGAGACCTGCAGCGACTTGGCCATGGCAATGGCCTTCTGGTAGCAGGCCTCCGCCTCCTCGGGCCTGGGCTTGCCGATCTGGTGGGCATGCCCGAGGCGCATATACCCGACGGCTTCCACAAAAGGCGAGCCGAGCGCACGCCCGACCTGGATTCCATCCAGAGCGCACTGCATCGCCGCTTCTGGGTCTCCGCGGAAGGCGTGGATGAGCGATAGGAGGAGCAGGGTTTCGCGGTGGGCGCGGGCGGGGCGATGGGGCGGCGCGGCCCGTTCTTCGGCGGCGCGCTGCTCCAGGATGGCCTGGGCCTGGGCGATGCGCCCGGTGCGCAGGAGGACGCGCACGTCCAGGTCGGCGGCGCTGGGGCCGTCGGAGGTCAGGAGGGCGCGGGCTTGCTCGCGGAGCGCCCTTGCTTCGTCCAGTCGGCCCAGGTTGGTGCGATTCTCCGCGAGCGCCTCCAGCAGGGCCGCGCGTTCGCGTCTGTCCTTCTCGTCGTTGAGGCGCAGCGCCTCCTCCAGGAGGGCCTCGGCGCGGAGCGGGCGCACCGTGTCCAGGTACACCGTACCCTGCGCCCGAAGGGCGCGGCTCAAACCGGCGTTATCCCCCGTGGCGCGGAAGCGGCTCTCGGCGCGGCTGTACCATTCCAGCGCCTCCTCAAACTGGCTGGCCAGCCGATAGGTGTCGCCCAGCCAGACCATCAGCAGCGGGTATTCCTCCAGCACAGGGTGGGGGAGCGCGACGATCCAGTTTCGCAGGGTGTCCAGGCGGCCCGTGCGGATCATCCCCTCGGCCAGCGCGCCGATGGCCTCCGCGGCCGGTATGAAGTCGCCGGCCGCAAGGAAGTGGATGACGGCTTCCTCCGCCGCGCCCTCGCCCGTGTAGAAACGCGCCGCCTGGCGATGGAGCGCGCTCTTGGACAGGCCGTGCGCGGCGAGTTGCTCCTGCAAGAAGTCTCGGAACAGGTGTTGATACCGATACTCCTGCGGGCCGGTCTGATGGACGAAGAGGCCATCATCGCACAGGCCCCGCAGGATGGTCTCCGAGCCGCGCCAGCCCAGCATCGCGTCGCACACGTCCGGGGTCATGGAGTGCAGGACGCTGGTTACCAGCAGGAAATGCTGGCGTTCCGGCGACGTGCGGTTGAGGACTTCCTTGGCGAGATAGTCAAAGAGCGGGTCCAGCGCCTCGGGCAAGGCGGTCCAAACGTCCTGCAGCGAGGCTACGGAGCCTGACTCCAGGGCCTTCCATATCATCTGCAAGGCGATAACCCAGCCTTCGGTCTCGCGCGCGAGGCGCTCTACATCGGCGGGCGCCAACTGCACCTTGTACAAGGCGCGGAACAGGGTCTCTATTTCGTCCGCGGTGAAGGCCAGGTCTTCCACGCCGATTTCCAGCAGGCGCCCCTTGACCTTCCACCGACTGAGGGGCAGGAGCGCCGGGCGTTGACGCGCGCTGAGGATGACATGGATGTTGGGGGGTAGGTAGTCAACCAAGCGGGCGACGATGTGGGCGATTTCGGGAACGTCGGCCACCAGGTGGAAATCGTCTATGACGAGCGCGCTGTCGGTTCGCAGGTCATCGGCCAGTTCGTTGATGAGCATGTCGGTGGCGCGCCGCCAAGACGCCGGCCCACCGGCAGGCCCCTGACGCAAGAACGCGAGGGTGCTGTCGGCGATCTCCGGCAGTTGAAGCCGCAGGGCGTGCACCACATGCAGGAGGAAGGCCATCGGGTCGGCATCTGTTTCGGCCGCGCTGTACCAGAACAGGGGGACCTTCCCGTCGGCCAACGCCTGGACCAACGCCGTGGATTTGCCGTATCCCGTCGCGGCCTGCACCAGGGTAACGTTGTGGTGTAGACAGCGCAGGATGCGTTCCGACAGGCGCGGCCTGTACAGGTTCGGCTGCAAGGGTTTGGGCGGAATCAGTTTCGTTTGCAGGATAAGGGTATCCGCGACCATGGCTGTATTATACCGCTTGGGGCGGCGGGCGCAAGGTGGGTAGGCGGAGGACTCGTTCCATCTTGTGTTGGTGAAACGCATGGACACTCTCCTCGTGTGTCGTTGCGAGCGAAGCGAAGCAACCTCACGCCCCAGAGATTGCTTCGGGCGCTCCGCGCCCTCGCAATGACAAATACCAACAGACTTTGGAACCGAATCAGGCGGGGGGCAGATGCGCGCGGCGCCCCCCTTTGCCGCGCTGGGGCGAGTGTGCTACACTTGGCATGACTCTCTGCCGTTCGGTGCTGCACCGAACGCATCGCAGCCTGGGAGGGAACGATGAGAGACCACACGAGACTGCTCGCGGAACTTGCGGAACAATACAGGCGACACGCCCCCAAGTCGGCGGCACTCCACGAGCGCGCCCGAACGTGCATCGTGGACGGCATGAGCCACGCCCGCCGCGCCGTAACGCCGTTTCCGCCTCGTATCGTCCGGGCGCGCGGCGCATGGGTGGAGGATGAGGACGGCCATCGGATTCTGGACTTCTGGCAGGGGCACTATGCCAACATCCTGGGGCACAACGCCGAGATCATCGTGCAGGCGGTGGCCCAGGCGCTGGAGGACGGGCGCGGACTCCAGACCGGATTTGAGGATCGCACCCATGTGGAGGCCGCGGAAATCCTGTGTCGGCAGACGGGCGCGGAACGGGTGCGCTTCACCACGAGCGGGGCCCTGGCGACGATGTACAGCATCCTGCTGGCGCGGGCGTTCACGGGGCGGGACCTGGTGCTCAAGGTCGGCGGGGGATGGCACGGCGCGCAGCCCTGGGGATTGAAGGGCGTGAGTTTCCACAACGGGAGCCGCTACGACCACATGGAGACGGAAGGGTTCCCCGGAATCATTGACCGGGACACGATCGTCTCTCGGTTCAACGATGCGCAATCCCTGCGCGACGCCTTTGAGCGGTACGGGGATCGCATCGCGTGTTTCATCGTGGAGCCGTTTATCGGGGCCGGCGGGTTTATCCCGGCGACGCGGGAGTATCTCCGCGAGGCGCGGGCGCTGACAGAGAAGTACGGCAGCGTGCTCATCTTTGACGAGGTGATTTCGGGGTTCCGGTTCCGCGCCGGGGATTTGGGGGCGCTGTACGGCGTCCGCCCTGACCTGGCGGCGTTCGGCAAGATCGTGGGCGGGGGGATGCCCGTGGCGGCAGTGGCGGGCCGCGCGGACATCCTGGCGTTGGCCGGCACGGAAGGCGGGAACCGCGTCCGCTTCACCGGCGGCACATATTCGGCGCATCCGGCGTCTATGGTGGCCGCGAAAACCGTGATGGAGTATCTGGCGGCGAATGAAGCGTCCATCTACCCGAGGCTGGCCGACCTGGGCGACAAGACGCGCCGCGCCATGGAGCAGGCGTTCGCCGAGGAGGGTGTCCTGGCGCGGTGCACGGGCGACCCGCGCGGGGCATTCGGCGGGAGTTCGCTCGGCATGCTCCATTTCCCCTACGACGCAGCGCTGGAGTTCACGTGCCCCGAAGATGTGTACGACCCGCGCAAATGCGATGTTGCCCTGCGGGATAAGGTGGTGCAGACGGCGCTCCTGCTGGAGGATGTGCATGTCGTGCACGGTCTGGGGGCGGTGAGCACGGCGCATACCGAGGCCGAGGTGGAGTTTCTGCGCGAGGCCTGCCGGCGCGTGGCGCGGCGTATCAAGCCCTACCTGTAGGAGCGCGACGCCGCGAAGGACGGCAACCGCGAATCGCGCAAATGAGGCACCTGCGACGCACCTCCGAGGTGCGTCGCAGGTTGTCTCACCATCTGTTGCGCTGAGCCGAAGGCTATTCGCCCTCGCCCTTTGGGAGAGGGCTGGGGTGAGGGGCGTGAGATTCTTCGCCGCTGCGCGGCTCAGAATGACGGGGGTCCCGGCGCCCTCGCCC
>JBBIHX010000126.1:0-8766 GCA_037446815.1 Caldilineae bacterium
GCCAACTTGCCCTACACCCTTAGCGCGGCGGCTTTAGCCCCGCGCGGCCATGCGCCCGCCCCCGCCCCGGGGCAGCGCGAATGACAGCGCAACCAGGACCGCGCCGGCCAGCGCCCCCGCGCCGCCCAGGAACAGCACCCGGCTCCATACCGACGAAATCACGCCATCAAAGGCAGCCCGGGCCATGACGGCAATGTCGGCGGGCAACGCGCCATTGGGCGACGTGGCCACCCACGTCCAAAGCGCCATCCGCGCCTCGTGCACCATCCCGAAAACCGCCAGGGCCAATCCGCCGCCCAGCAGGAGCGCCCAGCCCCACCATTGGAACAGCGCCCGGGCGGGCTTCCAGCGCAGGATGCCGATGAGCAGGAATGCTCCGAGCAGCGTCGCGCCGAGCAGGGTCAGGGTGCGCTGGGCCTCCTGCCGCGCCTCCCGCACCTGCTGCAGCCCGCGGAGCAATGACGCGCCGCCCTCGTCATCCTGGGCCAGCGCCAGGATGTCCACGGTGTCGGGTACCGATTCCATCTGGCGCGCCAGATTGCCGCGCAGGTTGAGGGTGTCGGAGCGCACGAACCCGTCAACGTCAAAGTTCGGCGGCAGGCAGAGGGGAATCTCGCTACCGCTCAGGAGGGCCACCAGCGCCTGGGCCACGCGCTCCAGCGTGCACGGGGGCAGTCGTCGCAGTTTCTCGGCCAGGAGCGTCTCGGCGACGGCGGGCGCTTCCTGCTTCAGTTCCACCAACGAGAGAACGAGCGTGGGCTGCGGCGCGTCGCTCTTCATCCAGTCAAACAGCGCGCCGAGCCACCGCTCCATCTGCGCCGTGAGCCACGGGCCGGTAACAAGTTGCTCCGCGACCCAGTCGGCATCCTCGGCAGTGAACAGGGGCCCCAGCGCGCTGCCCTCCGCCAGCACCTGCGCCGCCACCTGCCCCCGCACCAGGCCCGCCGCGGTACTCACGAACTCGGGCTTGGCGAGGATGGCGGTGTACGTGGCGGGCGAAAAGAGGGCGTCCAGCGCGGCCCACCCCATGACCGCCAACGCAAACCCCAGGATGAAAACCAAAGCCAGAAAGCCCGCAAGAAACTTCCTCATGCATCCTCCTCGCTCTCCAGGAACGCCTGGATCAACGCGGCGGCCTTCGCCTCCGCAGCCTCGTCGCTCCGCAGCCAGTGGATGCGCGGATCGTCAGGGCGGAACCAGTTGGCCTGTTGGCGCACGAAGCGGCGCGTCGCCCGCTTGATTTCCCGCACGGCGTCGTCCAGCGAGCACTCGCCCCGAAGATACGCGCCGATTTGGCGATAGCCCACGCCCGTCATGGCCGGCGCGTCCCACGCATACCCCTGCTCGGCAAGTCGCCGCACCTCCTCCACCAGGCCCGATTCTAGCATGTGCTCCACCCGTGCGTCAATCCGCCGGTACAGTTCCTCGCGGGGCAGCGTAAGGCCAATCCAGAGCATCCGATACTCGGGCGCGCGCGTGGTCTGCAGTTGGGATATGGGCTTGCCCGTGGTCAGGCACACCTCCAGCGCCCGAATGACGCGCCGCACGTTCCTGGGGTCAATGCGTCGGGCGGCCTCGGCATCCAGCGCCGCCAGCCGCCTGTGCAGGGCCTGGGGGGTCTCCGCCGCGATGGATTCCAACTCGGCGCGCAGTTCGGGGTTCGGGGGAACGCGGGGGATTTCCAGCCCCTCGGCCACCGCGCGCACGTACAGGCCGCTCCCGCCCACGAGGAACGGCAGCCGCCCCCGCCTGTGAATCTCGGCGATGGCCTCCGTCGCCGCCTGCTGGAACTCGGCGACGGTGTACCACCGGTCGGGCGCGACGATGTCCAGGAGATGGTGCGGCACGCGGGCGCGCTCCTCGGGCGTGGCCTTGGCCGTGCCGATGTCCATGCCGCGGTAGATTTGGCGCGAGTCGGCGGAGACGATTTCGCCGCCGAACCGCTCGGCCAGGCGGATGGCGAGGGCCGTCTTGCCCACCGCCGTCGGCCCCACGATGAGAACCAGCGGCCTGCTACTCGCCCACGGCATTGGGGATCACCTCGCACCGTTCCACGCGGCCCCGCTCGTCCAGGGCCACGGCCACCACATCAAGCCGCCACGCGCCGGCGTATCCGCGCTCGGCCACGTAGGTCTGGGCGACCTCTATCATCTTGCGTTGCTTGCGCGGGCCGATGGATTCCTCGGGCGTGCCCATGCGGTTGCCGCGCCGCGTGCGCACCTCCACGAGCGCCAGCACGTCCCCGTCCATGGCCACGATGTCTATCTCGCCGACGGCGCAGCGGTAGTTGCGCTCCAGCACGCGATAGCCCAACTCCTGCAGGCGGCGAACGGCCACATCCTCGCCGAATGCGCCCAGCCGCTGTCGCCGCGTGCTCATGGCTACCTGCTCCGCGCCGCCGAGAGCGACTCCAGGCATGCCCGCACCGGCGCGAAGGTGCGGCGGTGGATGGGGCACGGCCCCAGCGCCCGCAACGCGGCCAGGTGCTGCGCCGTCCCGTACCCCTTGTGGCGCGCGAACCCGTAGCCGGGATACAGGCCATCCAACTCGGCCATGAGCCTGTCGCGGCGCACCTTCGCGACAATGGACGCCGCCGCCACTGAAAAACAAAGAGCATCGCCTCGGACGATGCTCTTCTGGTGTATCGGTTCGTGCGGCAGACTCACCGCGTCAATCAGCAGGAAGTCGGCCGCGATGCCCAAATCCGCGATGGCCCGCCGCATGGCCAGCCGCGTCGCGGGAAGAATGCCGATGGCGTCAATCTCGGACGCCGACGCAAGCCCGAATCCAACCGCGAGGGCGGTCTCCATGATGCGGCGCTCCAAGTCCTCGCGTGTGCGCGGGGGGAGCGCCTTGGAATCGCAGACGCCGTCCAGCGCAGCCAGTCTGTCGGCCGACTGCACCGGCAGCACGACCGCCGCGGCGGCCACCGGCCCGGCCCATGTGCCCCGCCCCGCCTCGTCCACGCCCGCGATGATGCGGTACCCCGCCTCCAGCAAGGCCCGCTCCTCCGACAGCGTAGGGACCGGTCGGCGCGGCGTCATAGGCAAAGGGCCGGCGCAGGTGTGCCGCTACTCGGCGGCAGGCGTCTCAACCCGACGTTCGCGCAACCGCGCGGACTTGCCTCCGCGGCCGCGAAGGAAGTACAGTTTGGCGCGGTGCACCTTGCCGTGTCGCAGGACTTCCACCTTCTCCACGCGAGGCGAGTGGAAGGGGAACGTGCGCTCCACGCCCACGCCATGGGCCCCGATGCGGCGCACGGTGAAACTGGCCGCCGGCCCGCCCTTCTTGATGCGAATCACGACGCCCTGCACCAACTGAATACGCTCGCGGTCTCCCTCTACGATGCGGCTGTGAACGCGCACCGTGTCGCCGGGAGCCAGCGGGGGTATATTCGGATTCGGCTCAAGCCGCTCTACGGATTTCAAGAGTTCGCTCATGCTGTGCAACCTCCGATCATAATAGCAAAGACACATTATAGTCTCTTACGCCGAAATCCGCAAATCGCGCCTGCGCGTGATTCGGTTTCATCTTGTGTTGGTGAATTGCAGGCGCACCCTCCTCGTGTGTCATTGCGAGCGAAGCGAAGCAATCCCACGCCCCGGAGATTGCTTCGGGCACTGCGTGCCCTCGCAATGACGGCTAACAACAGACTCTGGAACCGAATCCTGTGCGTGATTCGGTTGGCGCCTGCTGTCATCCGGAGACGCGAAGCCGCGAAGAATCCCGCAACTCGAGACCCTTCGCTTCGCTCAGGGGGACAGGCTGGCCATTAGCCGATGGCCGTTAGCCGTTAGCCGCCAGCCCCGCGCAGCCACGCCCCTGTGGAGCAAGTTGCCAACTTGCCCTACACCCTCAGCGCGGCGGCTTTAGCCCCGCGCGGCCATGCGCCCGCCCCCGTGGAGCAAATTGGCAATTTGCTCCACCTCAGCATGACAGGGGGCATAACGTGCGACGCACCTCGGAGGTGCGTCGCACGCGCCCCCGCCGCTTGACGCCCCAGACAATTCCGGCTACTATCTACCCAACGCAACAGGCACAGACAGCAACACCTCACCGCAGCCGCGTCCAGGCCGCAGAGGCCCGGCCGAACACCGGGGGCCTCTCCGCGCTCCCGCGACCACTGCGGTGAAATCCATCCCGAAGGAGCGCGCCCATGCACGTCCGCAAATTGGACACCAACAACCGCCGCGACGTCCGCCAATTCATCCAACTCCCTTTTGACATCTACAAGGACAACGCCCAGTGGGTTCCGCCCATCCTGCCCGAAATCCAGTCGGTCTTCAACCGCAAGAAGCACCCATTCTACATGCACTCCGACGCCGACTTCTTCGTGGTGGAGGAGGGCAAGCAGACGCTGGCCCGCGTAGCCGTCATGGAAAACCGCAACTACAATCGGCATCATGGCGTCAAGGACGCGTTCTTCTACTACTTTGACGCCTACGACAACCCCGATGCCGTGCGCCTGCTGTTTGACGCCGCCTTTGACTGGGCGCGGGCGCGCGGCCTCACCCGCATGATCGGCCCCAAGGGGTTCCTCCAGGGCGACGGCATGGGCGTCCTGGTGGAGGGATTTGAGCACCGGCCCGCCGTCGGCATCCCCTACAACCACCCGTACTACGATGCCCTGCTCACCGCCTGCGGATTTGAGAAGGAAACCGACTTCTCGTCGGGGTATCTGCCCGGCAACCACGACCTAGACCCGCGCTTCTACGAGATTGCCGAGAAGGTGAAAGAGCGGCGCGGCTTCCACATCAAATCCTTCGCCAGCGAGAAGGAACTCCGCGCGTGGATTCCCCGCATCGGCAAGGTGTACAACGACTCGTTCGTGAACAACTGGGAGTATTGCCCCATCACGCCCGAGGAGATGAAAGTCATCGGCGAGCGGCTCATCGCCATCGCCCACCCGCGCCTCATCAAACTGGTCATGAAGGGCGACCAGCCCATCGGGTTCGTGTTCGGATTCATGGACATCTCGGCGGCCATCCAGAAGACCAAGGGGCGCGTCTGGCCCTTCGGGTGGATCACCCTCATGCGCGAGTTCAAGCGCACCAAGTGGGTCAACTTCAACGGCACAGGCCTGCTGCCCGAGTATCAGGGGCTGGGCGGCAACGCGATTCTGTACACGGAACTGGCCAAGAGCGCCCGCGACTTCGGCTTCCTTCACGCCGACGTGGTGCAGGTGGAGGAGCAGAACATGAAGAGCCTGGGGGACATGGCGGCCATCGGCGTGCGCTGGTACAAGCGGCATCGGCTGTACCGCAAGGCGTTGTAAAGCGGCCAGGGTGAGGCGCCTCCGCACCCCTCACGGCAACTCCAGCCCGTGCGCCTCCAGCAGCGCCCGGTCGCGCAGCAGGTCGGCGCTGGGGCCGTCGGCCACCACGCGGCCCCGGTCTAGAATCACCATGCGCGGGAACAAATCCCGCACCATCAGCAGATCGTGGGTGCTCACGATCATCGTCTGCGACATGGAGTCCAGCAGGCGAATCAACATGCGGCGGCCCCGCGGATCCAGCCCCGCCGTCGGCTCGTCCAGCACCAGCACCGACGGCTCCATGGCCAGGACGGTCGCCAGCGCGATGCGTTTCTTCTCGCCGGCGCTCAGGCGGTGCGGCACGCGGTCGCCGTACCCCTCCATCCCCACGGCGGCCAGCGCCCGCTCCACCCGTCGCCGCACCTCGTCCTCCGGCAACCCCATGTAAAGCGGCCCGTAGGCCACGTCCTCAAACACCGTCGGCGAGAACAACTGATCGTCAGGCTCCTGGAAGACCAAGCCCACCAGCGCCCGCACCCTTTTCACATGCTCACCCGCCACCGGCAAGCCCGCCACGCGCACATGTCCGTCTTGGCTCCCCAGGATGCCGTTCAGGTGCAGGATGAGGGTGGACTTGCCCGCGCCGTTGGGCCCGACCAGCGCCACACGCTCGCCCTCGCGCACAATCAGGTTCACGTCCACCAGCGCCTGCTGGCCGTCCGGATACCGAAACGACAGATTGCTGACCTCAATCAGCGGTGCGCGCTCCAACCTACCCTCCCTAGCCAAAAAGAATCCCTATCACGGCCAGCAGCGCCAAGATTGCCATGCCGCCCGCAAGAACGGCGTACTCAGACGGGGCCAGCGGCCGCAGGGCAAACGTCCGAATGTCGCCATCGTACCCCCGCGCCAGCATCGCCTGATACACCCGCTCGCTGCGCTCGTAGCCGCGGATGAACAGATTGCCCACCATCCCGCCCGTAACCCGCGCGCGCCACGCAACCGAGCCGCCGCTTTTGGCGCCCATGTCGGCGCTGCGCGCGTCGCGGGCGATGCGCAGCGTGTTGGCCTCGTGGGCGAACAAGAACAGATAGCGCCACATCAGCCCGAAGATGACCACCAACAGGCGCGGCACCCGCAGGGCGCGCATGGCCGCCAGCATATCGGAGAAGCGCGTCGTCGCCGTCAGCAACACGGCAAACTGCAACGACACGTAGGACTTGACCAGCACGGACAGGAAACGTTCCACTCCCGCCAGGGTCGCGTCCAGCGCCAGCGGGCCAATCCGCAGCGAGAGGACGGGTGCGCCCGGCGTGGAGAACGCCAGCGGCAGGGCCGCCAGCGCGAAGGGCAGCGCGATGAGGCCGCGCCTGAGGGTAAACCCCACGCCCAACTGCGCCGCGACCGCCAGGGCCACCACCGCCGCCAGGAGCAGCACATACGACGGCCAGGCGCCCAGAGGCAGCGCCGCCGTGACGAGGATGCTCATCACGGCGACGGCCACCTTCACGCGCGGGTCAGCCCGATGCACCAGGCTGGCCCGAGGACGATACGGATCCAGAACGTCTGCCATCTCCTCTCCCGAATCGGCGCCCTAACCCTGCAACCGCAGGCATGTTCTGTCATTCTGAGCGGAGCGAAGAATCTCCCGGCACTGCGCAGCCTAGGCCCCAAACGCGAGATTCTTCGTCGCTCCGCTCCTCAGAATGACAAGTTAGGTTACAGCATTAATGCTGTGCCGCCCTACGCCGCACGCCCTGGGACACCAGGTACGCCGCGGCTGCGACGATGAGCGTGCCCACGATGCCCGCAACGATGGTCGCCACGGCCTCGTTGGAGATGCCCGGGAAGACGTAGTCGGGGATAATGTTGTACAACGGGTCGCGGGCCGCCTCCAGGAATCCCTGCTGCTCGGCCACCCACTCCAGCCCGTCGGGGTGGGCCGACGCCAGCGGCGACAGCACGGCAAGCACTAACGCCAGGGCAACGCCGCCGACCCATAGCGCCTTCTGCCCGGCAGTGGCCCTGGCGGTCGGCGCCACCAGGTCAGGCCGCGCCGACAAGACGAACACCAGCGCCCCCGCCGTAATCAGCCCTTCACCGATGCCGATGAGGGCATGGATGCCGCCCATGGCCGGAACCGCCACGTTCGCCGGCGAAGTCCCCGAAAGCGCCAATTGCAACGCGCACGACAGCGCCGCAACAAGAATGGACCCCCACGCGGCCACAAACCCGCTCACCGGCACCGCCCAGCGCCGATTGCCCAGCGCGCGGCTGAGCAACTGATACACGCCGTAGCCCACCAACACGCCCACAATCGCCATGTTGAACAGGTTCGCCCCCAGCACCAGAATCCCGCCATCCTGGAACACCAGCGCCTGGATGCTCACGACCGCCGTCATGACCACCATGGCCGCCCACGGGCCCAGGAGCACCGCCGCAAGGGTGGCCCCCAGCAGATGGCCCGACGTGCCGCCGGTTACCGTGAAATTGAGCATCTGGCCCGCGAAGATCACGGCGGCCAGCACCGCCAACAGCGGAACCCGACGCTCGTCCAACTCCTGGCTCACCCGCCGCAGCGCGTAGCCGATGACGACCACGGCCGCAACCCAGAACACGACGGACACCGGAACCGAAAGGAAGCCATCGGGGATGTGCATGGGCTGCGAGCCCCCTGTCGGCGCAAGGCCCCCCGCGATACGCCCCAGCGCCGCTACCGAAGCACCCATTGCAGTGATAGACATGGTATCCTCTCCCTGAACAAGAGTTTGGCCGAAACGCCACCGCTACGGCGCGTCGGCATGATGCTCGTCGTGGGAATGCTCAGCATGCGCGTGCTCCTGGCACGCGGGGCAGATGCCGAAGAAGGCGAAATGCTCGGCGCGCGGCAGGTATCCGTATGTCTCGCGCAGGTACTCCCGCACGGGGTCCAGAAGCGAGTCGGGGAGCGTGTGCCGCTCGCCGCACTCCAGGCAGACCAGGTGATGGTGTGGCTCCTCGCCGATGTACTCGTACTCGTGGCACTCGCCGCCCAGGTCCGTCTCGGCGACCAGGCCCGCCGCCTTCAGCCACTGGAGGTTGCGGTACACCGTGGGCACGGAGAGGGTCGGGTACGAGTCGGCCAGTTTGTCCAAGATGTCTTGGATGGACATGTGGCAGCCCGCACCCTTGATGACCTCCAGGATGGCGAGGCGCTGGGGGGTGAGGCGGTAGCCCTGCTCCTGCAATTGGCGCGCAACCTTCATATGGTGAGACATGGCTTGCTCCTGTAAGCAGTTGCAACTGCACAATTATACTATGTGTCGTGGGCGTTGTCAAAAAGCGGGGAACCAAGTGAGGTTCGTGGGGGGCGGGGCGCGCGGGGCTGGCGGCTAGCGGCTAACGGCTATCGGCTAATGGCCAGTCCTGTCACCCTGAGCGAAGCGAAGGGTCTCGGTTTGCGAGATTCCTCGCGGCTTCGCCGCTCGGAATGACAGATTGCCGCGGGCGTGGGCCCGTGGCCGCGCGGGGCC
>JBBIHX010000127.1:0-8745 GCA_037446815.1 Caldilineae bacterium
GAAGCCGCGAAGAATCTCGCCGACCGAGATGCTTCGCCTTCGGCTCAGCATGACACCACAGGGCTGTCCTTCTGAGCGGCGAAGCCGCGAAGAATCTCACGCCCATCCGTGCGATCCGTGGTATCCGTGGACACCGCTTCTCCGTTCGCGTGAGCCCGATTCGCCCCAAGCGCGCCGGTCGTGTATAATCAAAGCATGCAGAAACAACTCCCTTTTGAACCCAGCGACGCGAAAAGCGACCGCCCCATCGTTCCGCTGGAAACCGCCGACTCGCTCAAAGAGCGGCAGATTCTCCAGCGTGAGTACCTGCTGCACATCTCGCGGGAAATCACCGCCGCGCTAGACCTGCCCACCCTCCTGCGGCGGGTCCTGCGGTATGCGGTGGAAATCCTGGCGGGGCAGGCGGGCATCATCGCCCTGCGCCGCGCCGACGGCACGTTTTTCGTCCACACCAGCGTCGGCCTGCCCTCCGACGCGGTCAGCGCGCTGGAGCCCTTCTTGAAGCGCCTGCCGCAGACCGTGGAGCAGGGCGAAGCAACCCAATGGCAGTTCACCGACGTGCGCGATTCGCTCGCCGGCGTGAGCCAGGTTACCGGCATGAGCCTGTCCCATGCCGTCGGCCTGCCGCTCCTGCTGGGCGAACAGTTCCTCGGCATGGTGTTCGTATTCCGCACCACGGGAGCCGCCCTCTTCTCCAGCATTGACAAGGTATTGCTGCAAGCCTTCGCCGACCAGGCCGCCATCGCCATTGACAACGCGCGCCTCTACAGCCAGATGACCGCCCGCGCCAATGCCCTGTCCAAACTGTACCAGGCGGGACTCGCCCTAGCCGAGCAGGGCACCGACCTGGACGCCACGCTGCGCCAGGTGGTGCGACTGGCCCGC
Organism: Caldilineae bacterium; assembly: GCA_037446815.1. Taxonomy (GTDB): domain Bacteria; phylum Chloroflexota; class Anaerolineae; order DTLA01; family DTLA01; genus DTLA01. The sequence goes on from JBBIHX010000127.1 coordinate 886, forward strand.
GACGCCGTGGAAGCCGACGGCGCGGCCATCCTGATGCGCGAGAACGGCCGTTTCACCGTGTCCGTCGCCGATGGCATCTTGGACAACGACGAGATTCGCAGAAGCCTTGCCGATCCCAGCCTCACCGAGCCGCTGGCCAAGTGCGAGCCCTGGGTCATCCAGGACGTGGCCGACCAGCCTGCGCTCGCCCCCCTGGCCGCTCATGACATCAAGACGGGCCTCTGTGTGCCCATCGCCGTGGGCAGCGAGCACCCCGGCTCCATGCTCGTCGTAACCAAGAACAAGTACGCCTTCCATGCCCAGGACATTGCGCTGCTCAACGCGTTCGCCAATCAGTCGGCGCTGGCCATCCGCAACGCGCGGCTCTATCATGACCTATCCGTGCAGCACGAGCGCCTGTCGGCCATCCTCGCCAACAGCGCCGACGGCATCCTCATCCTGGACGAGGGCCAGCGCGTGCAGGATTTCAACGACGCCATCGCCCGCATGACCGGCTGGAACCGCCAGGAAGCCGCCGGACAGCCCGGCGATGCCATCATACGCCTCACCAGCCCTCAAGGGGCGACGGTGCCCATGCCCCGCCTCAACGGCGAGCGCGCGACGGCCGAAGGGTACCTGGCCCGGCGCGATGGCACGCGCGGCCCCTACGTCAGCATCTCGCTCAGCCCCCTGCGCGACGCCCAGGGCCAGCCTGTGGGCGCCGTGGTCAACGTCCACGACCTGAGCGCATTCCGCGAGGCCGAGGAACTCAAGTCCACGTTCCTGTCCGTCATCTCGCACGAACTGAAGACGCCCGTCGCGCTCATCAAGGGCTTCGCCGAGACGCTGTCGCGCGAGGACGCAACCCCTGACGCCGACACCGTGCGCGAATTCGGACACATCATCGCCGACGAAAGCGACCGCCTGACGCGCCTGATTGACAACCTGCTCACGGCGGCCCGCGTGGAAGCCGGCGGCATCTCCCTGTCCCTCGTGCCCGAAGTGCCGCTGGACAAACTGGCCGAGCAGGCCGCCGCGGCTTTCCGCGAGCAGACCAGTCGCCACCAGATTGACGTGGAATTCCCCCGCGACTTCCCGCTCATCACCGCCGATCCGCACTGGTTGCGCCAGGTGCTGGACAACCTGCTATCCAACGCCATCAAATACTCCCCCAAAGGCGGCCGCATTCTCGTCAGGGGTTGGTACGACGACGCAAACGTCCACGTGTCGGTGTCGGACGAGGGGCTGGGCCTGAGCGACGAGGAGCAGAAGCGCATCTTCACCCGCTTCTACCGCGCACCGGACAAGAAGCGCATCAGCAAGGGCGCGGGCCTGGGCCTGTACCTGTGCAAGGTCGTCGTGGAAGCCCACGGCGGGCAAATCAGCGTTTGGAGCGAGGAGGGCAAGGGCACAACCTTCGCCTTCACACTCCCACGGCAATCACGCGCCGCAGAGCAGGAGACCGCCCATGAGTAACCCATACGCAGGCAGACTCATCCTGGTCGTGGACGATGAGAACCGCATGGTGCGCTTCATCCAGACGAATTTGGAGATGGACGGCTTCCGCGTCATCAGCGCGTCCAACGGGCTGGAGGCGCTGGAAAAAGTCCGCACCGAACTCCCCGACCTGGTCATCCTGGACGTTATGATGCCGGAGATGGACGGGTTTGAAACCCTGGAGATGATCCGAGAGCAGAGCGACGTTCCTGTGATTATGTTAACCGTGAAGGGCGAGGAGCGAGACAAGCACCAGGCATTCACGGCCGGCGCCGACGACTATCTCACCAAGCCCTTTAGCCCGCGCGAACTCAGCGACCGCGTCAAGGCCGTGCTGCGTCGCGCCGGCGGGATGTCCGCGTCTCGCGAGGAACCCGTCGTGGTGGACGACCGACTCCAGATAGACTTTGCGCGGCGCGAGGTCATCGTAGAGGGCAAGCGCATCAAACTCCGCCCCACCGAGACGCGGCTCCTCTATCACCTGGTGGAGAATGCAGGCTGGATTATGCCCAACGAGACGCTGTTGCAGAAGGTCTGGGGGCCGGAGTACGTGGACGACGTCCAACTCCTGCGCATCTACATCGCCTATCTACGGCAGAAGATAGAGAAAGACACCGCGAACCCGCAGTACATCATCACCGAGCGGGGCTACGGGTACCGGTTCGTGAAGTTTGGGGAGAAGTAGCCCCTAACCCAGCCCCAGCGCCTCCACCACCGCCCGCGCCACATCCCCCACGCGAAACGGCCGCACCAACGTCCGGAACGCGAGGGCGCCCACCTCGCCATACTCCGCCGCCCCGTAGGCACCCATGAGCAGGATCAACCGCCGTCCGTCCAGTGCGCGCGCAACCTGCCGCGCCTGCTCCGCGGAGAGGCCCGAGCCCGGCCCCACATCCAGCACCACAACCCGCGCCTCCACGCCGCCGGTGAGCAATGCCCGTAGCGCCGTCGCCTCATCCGATTCCGCGCAGACAGCAAGGCCCCGCTCCTCCAACTCCGCGACGATGAGCGAGCGGGGCCCCCTATCCGCCATCACAATGGCCACATCATACGCCTGCGCACCCTGATCCATCTCCGCTCGCGTCCCCACGCAGGTGCCCGGGGCGTGTGCTGTCCTGCTAGACGGCCTCAGGCACAGCCTCGGCTTCCGCTTCCGGCTGCTCCTTCGGCGGCCGCAACGCCGCTTGCAGAACCTCGTCCACACGGTCCACCAGGACGAACTCCATCTCCTTGCGCACATCCTCGGGAATCTCGTCCAGGTCCATCTCGTTGCGCTTCGGCAGGATGACGACCTTCAGCCCCGCGCGGTGGGCAGCCAGCACCTTCTGCTTCACGCCGCCGATGGGCAGCACTTGCCCGCGCAGCGTGATCTCGCCAGTCATGCCCACGTCGGCGCGCACAGGCCGATTGGTCAGCAGGCTGGCGATGGCCGTGATCATGGTAACGCCGGCGCTTGGCCCGTCCTTCGGCACCGCTCCGGCCGGGACGTGAATGTGCAGGTTGCTCTTCTCAAACAGCGAAGCGTCAATGCCGAATTCATGCGCTCGCGCCTGCACATAACTGTAGGCGATCTGGGCCGACTCCTTCATCACATCGCCCAACTGGCCGGTCAGCGTCAGGCCGCCCTTGCCGGGCATCTTCGTCGCCTCCACGAACAGCACATCGCCGCCCACGGGCGTCCAGGCCAGGCCCGTCGCCACGCCCGGAATCTCGGTCCGCTCGGCCGCGTCCGAGAAGAACTTGGGCTTGCCCAGGTACTCTCGCACGCGCTCCGGCGTGATCTCCACGCCTTCGCTCGCCTTGCCGCCGGCCACCTCCACAGCCACCTTCCGGCAGACGCTACCGATTTCGCGCTCCAGGTTCCGCACGCCGGCCTCCCGCGTGTAGTCGCGGATGATGGTCTTGATGGCCTCCTCGGTGAATCGCACCTCCCCCTCGCGCAGGCCGTTGACCTTCTGCTGGCGCGGGATTAGGAACTGCTCGGCGATGCGCACCTTCTCATATTCCGTGTACCCATCCAGGCGGATGATCTCCATGCGGTCGCGCAGCGGCTCCGGAATCGGATCCAGCAAGTTGGCCGTCGTGATGAAGATGACATCGCTCAGGTCAAAATCCACGTCAAGGTAGTGATCGCGGAACGCATGGTTCTGCTGCGGGTCTAGCACCTCCAGCAGCGCGCTGGACGGGTCGCCCCGCCAATCCATGCCGATCTTGTCCACTTCGTCCAGCATGAAGACCGGATTGCGCGTGCCGGCGCGCTTGATGGCCTGGATGATGCGGCCGGGCATGGCCCCGATGTACGTGCGCCGGTGCCCGCGAATCTCGGCCTCATCGCGCATCCCGCCCAGGCTCATGCGCGTGAACTGCCGGCCCAGCGCCCGCGCGATGGAGCGGCCCAGGCTCGTCTTCCCGACGCCGGGCGGCCCCACAAAGCACAGGATGGCGCCCATGGCCTCGGACGCATTGCCCTTCTCCGTCTCGTCGGGTACGATACCGCGCTCCGCCACCAGTTTCCGCACCGCCAGGTATTCCAGAATGCGATCCTTCACCTCCTGGAGATCGTAGTGATCCTCGTCCAGGACTCGGCGAGCGTTCTCTATGTCCAGATTGTCCTCGCTCAACTTTGACCACGGCAGTTCCACCAGCCAGTCCAGGTACGTCTTGATGACGGAGTACTCCGCGGCCTGAGGCGGCATCTTCTCCAGGCGCTTCAGTTCGCGCATGGCCTCCTTGTACGCCTCTTCGGGCAGGCCTGCCGCCTCAATCTTCTTCCGGTACTCCTCGGCCTCGGCCATGGCCTCATCGGTCTCGCCCAGTTCGCGGCGAATCGCCTCCAACTGCTGGCGCAGGAAGTACTCGCGCTGCTGCTTGGTCATCTCCTCCTGGGCGTCCTCGGTGATCTTCTGGCCCAGCGACAGGAGTTCCCGCTCGCGGGTAAGATGCGAAATCAGCATCCGCATCTTCTCGTTCAAGCGGTCCAGTTCCAGCATCCGCTGCATGTCCTTCATGTCCATGCGCGTGTTGGCCGCGATCATGTAGGTCAGGTGGCGCGGGTTTTCCAGTTGCTCCAGGAACAGCGCCACCTCCTTGGGCAGGTTGGGCATCAGGTTGATGACCTCCCGCGCCACTTGCAGCAGCGTCCGCCGCAGCGCCTCGGTCTCCACCGACTCCCACTCCACCACATCCGGCGCCAGCGACACCCGCGCCTTCAGGTACGGGCTGGTCGCCGTCCACACGTCTATCTTGATGCGCTCCAGGCCCTGGACGATGACCTGAAGGTCGCCGTCCTCGCTGCGGATAACCCGGTGGATGTACGCCACCGTGCCCACTTCGTAAATCTGGCCCGGCAGCGGCTCCTCAATCTCCGGCTCCTTCATCGCCATCAGGCCGATGAGATGGTTCCCTGCCAGCGCGTCTTCCACAAGCCGCACCGAGCGCGGTATCCCCACCGCCAACGGTATCATCGCAAACGGAAGCGCCACCGTATTCCGCAGCGGCAGAATCGGCAGTTCCTCCGGCATCCTCGCCAAAAGCCCCTGGGCCTGATCTTCCAATCCTTTCAGAGTCGTCAACATATCCTTCCCCTCTCGCTTATGACTGCTCCACAGCCTCGCTCACTGCCGGAGCGACGACCGTGAACACCAGGTCGCCGCCCTCGGCATCCACCACCACATGATCCCCGTCGCGCACCTCGCCCATTAGAATCTTCGTCGCCAGCGGGTCCTGCACCCGTCGCTGCAACACCCGCTTCAGCGGGCGTGCGCCGTACACAGGATCGTAGCCCTCTTCCATAATCCGCTCTTTTGCGGAATCTGTCAATTCCAGAGTGATCTTGCGTTCGCCCAGCAGGCGGCGCAAGTTGCGCAACTGAATCTCAATGATTTGCTTCATGTGCTCACGCGTCAGCGCGTGGAAGATAACGATCTCATCCACGCGGTTCAAGAACTCGGGCCGGAAGTGCGCGTTCATCGCCTCCATGACCTTGCGCCGCATCGCCTGCTCGTCGCCCACCAGGTCGCGGATGTACTGGCTCCCGATGTTGCTGGTCATGATGATGACCGTGTTCTTGAAGTCCACGGTCCGCCCGTGCCCGTCGGTCAGTCGCCCGTCGTCCAGCACCTGGAGCAGGACGTTGAAAACCTCCGGGTGGGCCTTCTCAATCTCGTCAAACAGCACCACGCTATACGGGCGGCGGCGCACGGCCTCGGTCAACTGCCCGCCTTCCTCAAACCCCACGTACCCGGGCGGCGCGCCGATGAGCCGCGCGACGGTGTGTCGCTCCTGGTACTCGCTCATGTCAATCCGTACCATGTTGTGCTCGTCGTCAAACAGGAACTCGGCCAGCGCCCGGGCCAGTTCGGTCTTGCCCACGCCCGTCGGCCCCAGGAAGATGAACGAACCGATGGGCCGATTCGGGTCTTGCAGGCCGGCGCGCGCGCGTCGCACTGCCGCCGAGACCACGCGAACGGCCTCATCCTGGCCCACCACCCGCTCGTGGAGCCGCTCCTCCATGTGGATCAACTTCTCCACTTCGCCTTCCAGCAACTTCGCTACGGGAATGCCCGTCCACTGGCTCACCACGCGGGCGATGTCCTCGGCCTCCACCTCCTCCTTGAGCAAGGCCCCGCCGGCCTGCAACTCGCGCAGGCGCGCCTCTGCCTCGGCCAGCTGGCGGTTCAACTCCGTCAGCCGCCCGTAGCGCAGTTCCGCCGCCTTCTGCAAATCATAGTTCCGCTCGGCCTGCTCTATCTCCACCTGCACCTTGTCCATCTCGCTCTTGATTTGGCGCACTCGGGCGATGGCCTCTTTCTCCGCGTTCCAGCGCACGGTCAACTGCGCGCTCTTCTCCCGCAGGTCGGCCAGTTCCTTCTCAATCGCCTCCAGGCGCTCGCGGCTTGCCGGGTCCTTCTCCTTCTTCAGCGCCTCCCGCTCAATCTCCAGTTGCATGATGGCGCGGTCAACGGCGTCAATCTCCTGCGGCTTGGAGTCAATCTCCGTCCGCAGGCGGCTCGCCGCCTCGTCTATCAGGTCAATCGCCTTGTCCGGCAGGAAGCGGTCCGAGATGTAGCGGTGCGACAGGGTCGCCGCCGCGATGACGGCGCTATCGGTGATGCGCACGCCGTGATGCACCTCGTAGCGCGCCTTCAGGCCGCGCAGGATGGAGATGGTCTCCTCCACGCTCGGCTCGTCCACGAAGACGGGCTGGAAACGCCGCTCCAACGCCGCGTCCTTCTCAATATGCTTGCGGTACTCGTCCAGCGTCGTCGCGCCGATAGCGTGCAGTTCGCCGCGGGCCAGCATGGGCTTCAGCATGTTGCTGGCGTCCATCGCGCCCTCGGCAGCCCCCGCGCCAACCAGTGTGTGCATCTCGTCAATGAACAGGATTATCTGCCCCTCGGCGGCCTGAATCTCCTTGAGCACCGCCTTCAGCCGCTCCTCAAATTCGCCGCGGTACTTGGTGCCCGCTACCAGCGCGCCCAAATCCAGCGCGATCACGCGCTTGTCCTTGAGCGTCGCCGGCACATCGCCGCGCACGATGCGCTGCGCCAGCCCCTCCACGATGGCCGTCTTGCCAACGCCGGGGTCGCCGATGAGCACCGGGTTGTTCTTCGTGCGGCGGCTCAGAATCTGGATCACGCGGCGGATTTCCTCATCGCGGCCGATGACCGGGTCCAACTTGCCCTTGCGCGCCTCGTCCGTCAGGTCGCGGCCATACTTCGCCAGCGCCTCGTACTGCGCCTCGGGGTTCGGGCTGGTAATGCGCTGCGAGCCGCGAATCCCGGCCAGCCCCTGCATGATGGCCGCGTAGTCCACGCCGTGCCGCGCCAGCAGGTCGCGAATCGGCCCCGCCTGCGGCTGCGCCATCGCCATCAGCAGGTGCTCGGTGGACGTGTACTCGTCGCGCATGTTCTGCGCGATCTTTTCCGCCTCCTCCAGAATGCCCGCCAGCGCCGGCGACATGCCCACTTGCACCGTGCTGCCGTAGGCGCGCGGCTTCCGCCCAAGTTCCTCCTCCACGCTCTGCGCCAGAAGTGCGCGATCAACCCCGATTTTGTCCAGCAGCGACGGCACAACGCCGCCCTCCTGCTCCACCAGCGCCTTGAGCAGGTGCTCGGCGTCAATCTGAGGATGCTTGTATTCCTGGGCCAGGTTCTGGGCCTCCAGAACCGCCTCTTGTGCTTTCTGCGTGAAACGATCAAACCGCATCGTTGCACCTCCATAATTCCGAACGATTGCATACGGGCGCACGCGCATGCATGCGCCTCTGCTGGTACTATAGGCACACAACATAAGAAAACGGTTAGAACAGCGTAAGCGAAGGGTAAGAGACGCCCGTGGACACAACAGGCTGTCATTCTGAGGCGCGAAGCGCCGAAGAATCTC
>JBBIHX010000128.1:0-1694 GCA_037446815.1 Caldilineae bacterium
ATCCCTCACGGCTCCGCAGCACCCACGTCGGCCGGCGTGGGTGCTTTACTTTTCGGAGTCGGTTTCATCTTGTGTTGGTGAACCGTAGGCGCACTCTCCTCGTGTGTCATTGCGAGCGAAGCGAAGCAATCCCACGCCCCGGAGATTGCTTCGGGCACTGCGTGCCCTCGCAATGACAGCCACCAACAAACTTTGGAACCGACTCACTTTTCGCGCGGCCCGCTCAGCGCGCCAGCATCTGCGCGATGTCGTAGTTGCTGAGGTCCAGGCTCGGCGTGCTCTGCACCACCTGCTCCAGCGGCACCAGTTCTATGCGGTTGCCCCGCAGGGCCGTCATGGTGCCGTATTCCCCCGCGAGGATGGCCTGCACCGCCCGCATGCCCATGCGGGTGGCCAGCAAACGGTCAAAGGCGGTGGGCGAACCGCCGCGCTGCACGTGCCCCAGGACGGTAACCCGCACCTCAAACCCCGGCGACACCTTGCACAGATAGTCGGCGATTTCCTGCGCGCCGAACTTTGCCCCTTCGGCCACAACGATGATGGCGTGGGTCTTGCCCCGGACGTAGGCCTCGTCCACCGCGCTGGCGATCGCCTCCAGGGGAATCTCTTTCTCGGGGATGACGGTAACCTCGGCCCCTGCGATGATGCCGCCGATGAGCGCCAGGTAGCCATGATGGCGGCCCATCACCTGCACCAGGAAGCACCGCTGGTGCGACGACGCCGTGTCCTTGATCATGTCAATGATGTGCACCATGGTATTCAGCGCGGTGTCCACGCCGATGGACATGTCGGTGAACGGCACATCGTTGTCAATGCTTCCGGGGACGCCCACCACCGGCACGCCCATCTTGTGCAGTTCGTAGGCCCCGGCCAGCGAGCCATTGCCGCCGATGATGACAAGGGCGTCTATGCGGCGGTCGTTGAGGCGGCGGACGGCCTGCTTGCGGCCCTCCACGGTCATGAACTCGGCGCTGCGGGCGGTCTGGAGGAATGTGCCGCCGCGCTGGATGATGCCGCCAACGTCACGGGCGGTTAGCGGCTCCATGTCGCCGTCTATGAGGCCCGAATAGCCCCGGCGAATGCCATAGACCTCCAGGCCGGCGCTAAGGGTTGTGCGCACGACGGCCCGCACGCACGCGTTCATGCCGGGGGCATCCCCGCCGCTCGTCAAGACGCCAATGCGCTTCATCATCCTATTCCTCGCTTTCGCGGGCGACTCTCTCGCTTTGCCGCGCCGCCTATCCAAACTCCGAATTTGTTGCGATGCGCCGCGCTACTCCACGCGCAGCCCGTCGGGTGGCACCAAGCCACGCAGTTCCTCCAACAGCGCATCGCAGCACGACGTTGTCGTGTTGGGGAAATCCAACTCCCACCCGCCACCGCCTCGCCACACATGCACGCAGAACCGGTCCTGCCCGGGATACTTCAGGAACAGGCGGTAGATTTCGTTGAGGCGCTGCTTCTCGGTCTCCGTATCGCCGCCCAGCCGCAGGGTAACCAGGATGCGGCGCGCAGGCTCGGCGCGCGGCGGTTCCGGCGGAGGGGCGGGTGGCTCGTAGGCTTCGGGGGGCGGCTCGTCCCACGGGTCGTCCGCGGCGTCGGCGCCAAAGCCGTTGGCCTCCGCGTACCCGGTCGCGTTGCCGTTCGCCACCCGCGGGATGGTCAGTTCCTCGGTGGCCCAGTCGCAGATGAGT
>JBBIHX010000128.1:1794-8698 GCA_037446815.1 Caldilineae bacterium
GCCGTTCGCCACCCGCGGGATGGTCAGTTCCTCGGTGGCCCAGTCGCAGATGAGTTTCGGCTTCTGGTCTCGCATGTCCACCTTGCCGCGCACCAGCAGGATACGGTCCGTGGTCCACAGGTCCTTCGTGGTGCGGTACACCTTGGGGAACACCACCAACTCTATGCTGCCGTGCAGGTCATCCATCTGGACGAAGGCCATCTCCTCGCCCTTGCGCGTGCTGATGGTGCGCATGAGGGCGACCGTCCCCAGAATTGTAACATGCTGGCCAGCCAGGTCTTCAGTGATGGCGGTTGTGGGCGTAACCTCCAGGCCCTCTATCTGGTTCATCACGGTTTGCAGGGGGTGCTCGGTAAAGAACGTGCCCGTGAGTTCGCGCTCCCAGGCGATGCGCTCCTTCTGGGTTGCGGGGCGGGGCTTCTTCACGGTGTCCAGGATGGACACGCCCGCCATGGATGTGCTGCCCATCAGGTCAAACATGGACAACTGGCCCACCTCGCGCGCGGCCCATTCCTTCTGGCTCACGGCCATCATGGTCTCAATGGCCTCAAGCAGGTGTTTCCGTTCGCCGAAGCAGTCCAGCGCGCCGGCCTTGATGAGACACTCCAGGCCCTTGCGGTTCACCTGGCGCAAATCCACACGCTTGACGAAATCGCCCAGGTCCGCGAAGGGGCCGCCTTCCTCCCGCGCCGACACGATGGCGTTGATCGGCCCGTCGCCGATGCCCTTGATGGCGCCCAGCCCGAATCGGATTTTCCCGCCCTCAATCACGAAGTCGCAGACGCTGTGATTCACGTCGGGCGGCAGGAGTTCAATCCCCAGCCTGCGGGTCTCGGCGGCGATGAGGGAAATCTTCTCGGTATTGCCCCGCTCCACGCAGAGGAGGGCCGTCATGTACTCCAGCGGGTACTTGGCCTTTAGGTAGGCCGTTTGGCATGTGATATAGGCATAGTCGGCGGCATGGGCCTGGTTGAACCCGTAACTGGCGAACTTCTCTATCTGGTCAAAGATTTGGTTGGCGACGTCCTCGCCGATGCCCCCGTGCTCCTTGGCGCCGCGCACGAATTTCTCGCGCTCGGCCAGAAGCACCTCTTTCTTCTTCTTGCCCACGGCGCGCCGCACGTTGTCGGCTTCGGAGGCCGTGTACCCCGCGATGTCGGTCAGGATGCGGATAATCTGCTCCTGGTACACGATGACGCCGTAGGTCTTTCTGAGAATCGGCTCCAGTTTGGGGTGGACGTACTCAATGGCGACGCGCCCATGCCGGCGCTCGGTGAAATCCCCGATGAACTCCATCGGCCCCGGACGATACAGCGCCACGACCGCCATCACGTCCTCGTAGCGCTGGGGCTGGAGGCCGCGCAGCACCTTGCGCATGCCTTCGCTTTCCACCTGGAACAGGCCCGTTACGTGCCCGCTGGACAGGAGTTTGTAGATGTCGGGGTCGTCCAGGGGGATGTTGCGCAGGTTCAGGTCCACGCCGTGGTTCTGGCGGATGAGATCGCACGCCCGCCGCATGACGGTGAGGGTCGCCAGTCCGAGGAAGTCCACCTTGAGCAAGCCGATCTTCTCCAGGGCTTCCATCTCGTACTGGGTTACCACGCCGCCCTCGCCCTTGGTGGGGCGGTGCAGGGCCACGTACTCCACCAGCGGCTTGTCGGCGATGACGACGCCCGCGGCGTGGGTGGAGGCGTGGGCGGCCACGCCCTCCAGAGTGCGCGCGGTATCTATCAGCGTCTTGAAATAGGGCGCGTTCTCGTCCTCGTACAGCGCCTTGAGTTCGGGTATCGCCTCCAGACTGCCATCAATGGTTACCTTGGGGCCGGCGGGAATCAGTTTCGCCACCCGATCCACTTCGGTCAGGGGCAAGTCCAGCACGCGCCCCGCGCCGCGGATGGACGCCTTGGCGCCCAGCGTGCCGAAGGTGATGATCTGCGCCACCTGGTCGGCCCCGTACTTGTCAATGGCGTACTGAATCATCTCATCCCGACGGTCGTCGGGGAAGTCCAGGTCCACATCGGGCATGGTAACGCGCCCGGGGTTCAGGAAGCGCTCAAAGATGAGTTCCTGCGCCAGGGGGTCTACATACGTCAGGCCCAGACCGTAGGCGACAATGCTCCCGGCGGCGGACCCCCGGACGTTCCACCAGATGTCCCGACTGCGCGCGTACCGCACCAGGTCCCACACGATGAGGAAGTAGGTGTCAAACCCCATGTCGTGGATGACGCGCAGTTCGTACTCCATCCGCTCGCGCACGTGCTGGGGCATCCCCGGGTAGCGTTCGGCCAGCCCCTCTGCCACCAGTTTCGCCAGATAGGTCTGCGGCGTGAAGCCATCGGGCACCTGGAAGGGGGGCAGGTGGTAGTTCCCGAACTCAAGGGTAACGTCGCAGGCTTCGGCGATGCGCAGGGTGTTGTCCAGCGCCTCGGGCCACTCGGGGAACAGGGCGGCCATCTCATCGCCGTCCTTCAGATAGAAACTGTTGTCCCCCATGTTCATGTGGTCGGGGTCTGCCATGACCGTGTTGGTCTGGAGGCACAGGAGGACTTCCTGCGCGTAGGCGTCGCGGGCGTGGACGTAGTGCACGTCGTTGGTGGCGACCAGCGGAATCTGCAAGTCGCGGGCGATGTCCACCAGAGCGCGGTTGATGTCGGCGAATTCGGGGAGGCCCTCGTGATACTGCAATTCCAGGTAGAAGCCATCGGGGCCGAATACGTTGCGATACCAGGCGGCGGCTTCCCTGGCGCTGTCCAACAGGCCATCTTGAATAAGCCGCGGGATTTCGCCGGAGCCGCACGCGCTGAGCGCGATAAGCCCCTCGGCGTGGGCCGCGAGGTACTCCTTGTCAACGCGGGGCTTGTAGTAGAACCCTTCCAGTTGGGCGGCGGTGGCGATTTTCAGCAGGTTCTGGTAGCCCTGATTATTGCGGGCCAGGAGCACCAGATGGTAGGCCCCCTGGTCTTCGCGCCCCGCGCGGGAATGCATGGAGTTGGGCGCGAGGTAAATCTCGCAGCCGAGGATGGGCTTCACGCCGGCGGCGTGGCATTTTTCGTAGAACTCAATGACGCCGAACAGTGTGCCGTGGTCGGTGAGCGCCACGGCGGGCATGCCCAGTTCCGCCGCGCGCTTGGCGAGCGCATCCACTTTGGCAAGCCCGTCAAGGAGGGAGTATTCGCTGTGCACGTGAAGATGAACGAAGGGACGCATCGCCTGACCGCCTTACAAACCCTTTGGCCCATTATACAACGGCGTGTCAAGGCGGGCAATCCGCGCAATCTGCGGATTCGGTTCCAAAGTCTGTTGGTATTTGTCATTGCGAGGGCGCGGAGCGCCCGAAGCAATCCCTGGGGCGTGGGGTTGCTTCGCTTCGCTCGCAACGACACACGAGGAGAGTGCGCCTACGGTTCACCAACACAAGATGAAACCGAATCAATCCGCGCTATCCGTGGATGCAACCCGCAGATGCTTCGCCTTCGGCTCATGATGACAGGAAAGGGATAACGTGCGGCGCACCTGCGGGGTGCGTCGCACGTGCCCCTCACCCCAGCCCTCTCCCGGCGGGCGAGGGAGCGGCGCCGCACACGAAGGCTTGTCAATCGGTTTTGGTATGCGGGCGCAAAGTCTGGTATAATATAGATGAAACCAGCAACGGCATCGGCGAGACCCGACCCAAAGGCTTGGACACCATGCGTTGGGCCTCGGACAACGGATGTGTACGCGCCTCCCTGAGGCGCCTAAGAATATGGAGGATAGAGGGTGAATCCCGGTCGGTTCAAGAATGGGTTCGTATATCTGCTCATCCTGGTGGCGGCGGTGGCCCTGTTGTACAGCCTGTTCACGCCCAGCCAGAAGCCGCAAGAGATTGACATCAGCGAGGTTGCCAAGCAGGCGCAGGATGGCCTGATTCGCGAGATTCGCGTCAAGGATGACGTCATCAAGATCGTGTACAAGAACCCCGACGTGCCCGAGGCCACCTCGCGCAAGGAGCCCGGCATCAGCGCCATCCAGACGCTGAAGGACCTGGGGGTGAGCCAGGAGCAACTGGCCAAAATCACGTTCAAGATGGAGCCGCCCAGCGAGGTGGGCAACTGGATCGCCATCCTGGGCAGTTTCGTGCCCATGCTGATGGTGTTCGCGCTGTTCTATTTCCTGATGCGCCAGGCGCAGGGCACCAACAACCAGGCCCTCTCGTTTGGCAAGAGCCGCGCCCGCCTGTTCACCGGCGACAAGCCCACCGTTACGTTTGACGACGTGGCCGGCGCGGACGAGGCGAAACAGGAACTGCGCGAGGTGGTGGAATTCCTGAAGGAGCCGCAGAAGTTCATCGCCCTGGGCGCGCGGATTCCCAAGGGCGTGCTCCTGGTGGGCGCGCCGGGCACCGGCAAGACGCTCATGGCCAAGGCCGTGTCGGGCGAGGCCGGCGTGCCGTTCTTCAGCATCAGCGGCTCCGAGTTCGTGGAGATGTTCGTGGGCGTGGGCGCGTCGCGCGTCCGCGACCTGTTTGACCAGGCCAAGAAGCACGCGCCCTGCATCGTCTTCGTGGACGAGATTGACGCCGTCGGCCGGCATCGCGGCGCGGGCCTGGGTGGCAGCCACGACGAGCGCGAGCAGACCCTCAACCAGATTCTCGTGGAGATGGACGGGTTTGACACCGATACCAACGTCATCATCATGGCGGCGACCAACCGCCCCGACATCCTGGACCCGGCGCTGTTGCGGCCGGGACGGTTTGACCGCCGCGTGGTGATGGACCCGCCCGACGTGAAGGGGCGCCGGGGCATCCTGGAAGTGCACGTGCGCGGCAAGCCCCTGGCGTCGGATGTGGACCTGGACGCCCTGGCCAAAGACACGCCCGGCTTCGTGGGTGCCGACATTGAGAACATGGTCAACGAGGCGGCCATTCTGGCAGCCCGCCGAAACAAGAAGCGCATCAGCATGGCGGAGTTTGAGGAGGCCATTGAGAAGGTCCTGATGGGGCCTGAGCGCAAGAGCCGACTGCTCAGTCCCGAGGACAAGCGCATCACGGCCTACCACGAGGCAGGCCATGCCGTCGTCGGCCGTAGCCTGCCCAATTGCGACCCGGTGCGGAAACTCACCATCATCCCGCGCGGTCTGGCGCTGGGGCTCACGGCGACGCGACCCGAAGGCGATCGGTACATCCGCACGCGGTCCAAGTTCCTGGACGACATGGCTTTTATGCTGGGCGGGCGCGCCGCCGAGGAACTCATCTTCAACGAGATTACCACCGGCGCGCAGAACGACATGGAGCAGGCCACCCAACTCGCCCGCCAGATGGTAACCCGCTACGGCATGAGCGAGCGGCTCGGCCCGATGGTCTGGGGCCAGAAGGAGGAACTGGTCTTCCTCGGGCGCGAGATCGGCGAGCAGCGCGACTACAGCGAGAAGGTGGCGCAGGAGATTGACGAAGAGGTGCGCCGCATCATCAACAGCGCCTACGAGCGGGCGAAAGAAGTCCTGCTGGCGAACAAGGAGCGCCTTGTGGCCATTGCCGAGGCGCTGATTGAGAAAGAAACGCTGGACGAGAAGGAGTTTGAGGCCTTCTTCCAGCAGGAATCGGCCCCCGCCGCAGGGTAGTCAACGCGAGCATGTGGGAGCCAGGAGCCCCAAGCCTGGCTCCTTTTCGTCTCTACATCGCACGCACAGGAGAGGATTCGGTGGAACAACTTGCGCCCGGCCTGACCGGAACGGTAACGTTGGTGGTGGAGCCTGAGCACACGGCGAAGCACCTGGGCAGCGGGAACGTCCACGTCTTCGCGACGCCGCAGATGGTCCGGCTGATGGAGATTGCCTCGGTCCAGGCGGTGGATCATCTGCTGCCCGAGGGGCATCGCACGGTGGGCATCGGCCTGGACGTGCGCCACCTGGCGGCCACCCCCGTCGGCATGACGGTTACGGCCAAGTCCGAACTGATTCAGGTGGACGGCCGCAGACTGGTGTTCCACGTGGAGGCATGGGACGAGCAGGAGAAGATCGGCGAGGGCACCCATACCCGCGCCATCATAGACGTGCAACGCTTCGGCCAGAAGGTGCGCGAAAAGGCCGAACGCGCCGGCAAGTAGCGGCCCGCACTATTTGTCCAGGCCTCTCAAGTAGGCCAGCAGCATCTGCAGGGCGGCTTCCGCCGAAGCGGCCTTGTTCCCCTCGCGGTCAAAGGGCCAGACGTGGCGGACGCACTGCGAGAAACCCCGCGCCGAGAGCGCAATGTACACCAGCCCGACAGGCTTGCCCGGAAGGCCCCCCGTCGGCCCGGCGATGCCCGTGGCCGAGAGGCCGATGTCGGTCCCGAAGGCGCGTCGTACCCTGTCGGCCATCTCGCGCGCCGTCTCCTCGCTCACCGCGCCGTGCTCGTACAGCGTGTCGTGATTCACGCCCAGCAGCCGCTCCTTGGCCGCGTAGGAGTAGGCCACGACGCCGCCCTCCAGATAGCGCGAACTCCCGGGGACGTTGGTGATGCGGTGGCAGATGAGCCCGCCGGTGCACGATTCGGCCACGGCGAGGGTCAGCGCGTGCCGAACAAGCAGGTCGGCGATGGCGACTTCGGGCTTCGTACGGTCCTCGTCCATTGCGCAGCGTCTTCCTTTCCGAGAAGGTGGTCGCATTATACCACAGTTCGCGCGCATGGCATCATGCGCCCCGGCCGGGGGACGGCATCCATGGATAGCACGGATTGCGCCGATGTGGAATGGCCCCGATGTAGGGGCGACCGGCCGGTTGCCCCTGCCCCGATCCGCGAATCGCACGAATCTACGCGAATTGGGCAGCGGCTTTGGCCCCGCGCGGCCACGCTCCCTCGCCCGCCGGGGCGGGAGAGGGCTGGGGTGAGGGGCCACGCTCCCTCGCCCGTCGGGAGAGGGCCGGGGGTGAGGGGCAACGCTCCCTCGCC
>JBBIHX010000129.1:0-8695 GCA_037446815.1 Caldilineae bacterium
GAGGCGTACGAGCGCCTGAAGCAAACCCTGGGCATGGCGGGCGAGACGCGGTACATGAAGCGCAAGTCGCGCACGGTCCTGCTGGACGAGAGGATCGCCGTTCGGCTCCACTCGGACACGCGCCCACTCTTGCCGGGCAGCCCCGATGGGTGGCAGGACATCTACTATCCCGACGGCTCGTTCAAGGACGAATGGGGCGTCGTGTGGGCCAAGGCGGGCGAGGGGCACTACGCCCCCGTGGGCAATCCCCTGCGCGACGCGGACCTGGACGACCTGGCGCGGTACCCGTGGCCCGACCCCCTGAACCCAGGCCGCACCCGTGGCCTGCGGGATGAGGCGCGGCGGCTCCATGAAGGGACAGACTACGCCGTCGTGTTGAGCCTGCCCGTGGGGTTCGTGCACCAAAGCCAGTATCTGCGCGGATACCAGGAATTTCTCATGGACCTCATCCTCAACCCCACCTTCATTGAGGCCCTCATGGACAGGACGCTGGAATTCTGGCTGGCCATGGCGTCAGCGGTGTTGGATGAGGTCGGCCCCTATGTGGACGTGATTCAGTTCGGCGATGACGTGGCCTTCCAGGACAGGCCGATGCTAGACCCGCGACGGTACCGCCGCATGATCAAGACCCGCCACAAGCAGATGGTTGACCTGCTGAAGCGCAAGTCTAGGGCCAAGGTCCTGTACCATTGCTGCGGGGCCGTTAGTACGCTGATTCCCGATTTCATAGACATCGGCGTGGACGCGCTCAACCCCGTCCAGGTGTCCGCGGCGGGCATGGACACCGCGCGCCTCAAGGCTGAATTCGGCGACCACATCGCCTTCTGGGGCGCCATTGACACAAGCCGCGTGCTGCCCATGGGGTCGCCCGACGACGTGCGCGACGAGGTGAAGCGGCGCATCCAAGACCTGGGCGCGGGAGGCGGCTACATCGTCGCCTCCGTGCACAACATCCAAGACGACGTGCCGCCCGAGAACATCTTGGCCATGGCCGACGCGGCCCACGACTTCGGGCGCAGCGTCGCGCCGTCCGATGCGGCAAAGCCCCCTCGCCGCGACTGAATATGAGCCGAGGAGATCATGCAACAAGCCTTCGCCTATCCGGAAGAGATTCTCAACCGCGGGTTTGTCGTCGCGGTATACTACGCCGAGGTCAATCGGCAATCCGATGCACTGGAGGTAGCCCGATCCCTGGCGGTGGGGCAGAGCGTGGGGACATGGACGCCGGTTCCCGGAATCACGCCGGAGATGCTGGACAGGCACATGGCCCGCGTTGTAGCCGTGTACGACCTGCCGCCGGCGGAACTCTCTTCGGACCTGCCCGAGGGCAAGCGGCCGGTCATCATGCACATCGCCTTCCCGGAGGTCAACTTCGGCGCGCAATTCCCCATGCTCCTGACCACGCTCCTGGGCAACGAGGCATCCACGTCCTCCCAGGCGAAACTGATTGACCTGCACTTGTCCCAGAGTTTCGCCGCTGGCTTTCAAGGCCCCCGATTCGGGATTGAGGGCCTGCGCCAGCGCCTGGGCGTCTTCGGTCGTCCCATCCTCCTGAACATGATCAAGCCCTGCACCGGCTTCGGCCCCGACGAGGGAGCCGCGCTATTCGCCGAGGCGGCGCGGGGCGGCGTGGACATCATCAAGGACGATGAACTGCTGGGCAACCCGTCGTTCAACGCGCTCGTCCGCCGCGTAGAAGCCTATCGGCGCGCCGCCGAGCGCGTCTTTGAGGAGACGGGCCACCGCGTCGCCTACTGCGCCAACATCACCGACCGCGTGGACAGACTCGTGGAGAACGCCCGCCGCGCGCAGGAGTTAGGCGCGGCCATGGTCATGGTCAACGCCGTCGCCGTGGGCTTGGGCGCGCTGCACATGCTTGCCGAAGACCCGGCGCTGAACATCCCCATCCTGGCCCATTCGGCGGGCGCGGCAACGCTCACCGAGAACCCGCGTTCGGGCATCGCGTCGCCGCTCCTCCTGGGCAAGTTGGTGCGGCTCGCGGGCGCCGATGCGGGCATGTTCAACTCCATTTACACGCGCTACCCCTTCCTCTGCGAGCGATACCTGCGCATTGCCCACATGCACCGCATGCCGCTGTTCCATCTGAAGCCAACGTTGCCCACCATCGGCGGCGGCATCACGCCGGGCAATGCCGTGCGCATCGTTCAGGATTTGGGGCCAGATATCATGCTGGCCGTCGGCGGCGCGATACAGGGCCACCCCGACGGAGCCGCCGCCGGAGCACGCGCCATGCGGCAAGCCATAGACGCCGCCGTGCAAGGCGTTCCCCTTGCCGACAAGGCCGCCGAGCACCCCGAACTGAAACGCGCGTTGGAAGTCTGGGGGCAGTAGCCCACGCCATGGGTATCTCACACGGGAGGAGCGCATCGTGCTGACCGAGTTTCACCGCCAAATCACGCGGGCCGCCCTGGCCCCCTACTTCACCGAGCCGGCGGTGGAGATCGCCATCCTCGCCAACGACGCCCAGGATGGATTCAAGGGGCAGGTGGGCCACGCCGAGTACCACGTGGACAACGCCATCGCCCCCGGGTACCGCTACCTGCAGGCACAGCAGGAGCAGGCCATACTGGCCTTGCGGCGCGGCGACTGCGAGCAGGGAATGCGCTGCCTCGGACGCGCTCTGCACACCGTGCAGGACTTTTACTCGCACACCACCTATGTGCGCGCATGGCTCCGCGAGAACGGCGGCCCGAACGCGACGCCCGCCGATATCCCGCCGCTTCTGGATTGGATGTCGCGCCCTGACCTCACCACGGGCCGCGCCGTCTTCGGCGAGTTGCTGACGTTTCTCCCGGGCATCGGCCCGTTCTTCGCCCGCGTTCTGCGCCTGCCCGCCGACAGCCACTTCGCGCAGAACCTGGACGGCCCCCATCGCGGCCCCGCATTCGCGTATGTCGTCGTCGCCGCGCAGAAGCATTCGGAGTGGCTCGCGCGCCACGTCTGGACGCAGGCGCAGGGCGCCTCGCCAGCCCGCCCCTGGTGCCTGCGCCCGCGCCACGACAGCGCTCCCGATCCCCGCGCATAGGGAAGCGCCCTGGGCTATCCACGAAGAGCATGAATCCACGCGAATCGGGAGTTGGTTCCAAAGCCCGTTTGTCATTGCGAGGGCGCGGAGCGCCCGAAGCAATCTCCGAGGCGTGGGGTTGCTTCGCTTCGCTCGCAACGACACACGAGGAGAGTGCGCCTGCGGTTCACCAGCACAAGATGGAACCGAGTCGGGGCTCAGTTCCAAAGTCTGTTGGCATCTACCGTCATTCTGAGCGGCGAAGCCGCGAAGAATCTCGCTGACCGAGATGCTTCGCCTTCGGCTCAGCATGACAGAGTGGGGAGGCAGCGCGCGGGACAGACCAACACAGTTTGGAACCGAGTCCGAATCGGGAGTCGGTTCCAAAGTCTGTTGGTAGTTGTCATTGCGAGGGCGCGGAGCGCCCGAAGCAATCTCCGAGGCGTGAGGTTGCTTCGCTTCGCTCGCAACGACACACGAGGAGAGTGTACATGCGGTTCACCAACACAAGATGAAACCGTGTCCGGATCGGCCCTCATTTGGAGATTTCACCAATCGCGCGTATAATAGGGTTGTAACTGGGTACTGAGGTTACTGTGAAGAAACCGCCTCGGATAGAGCCCGAGGCGGTTTTTGTGCGATTACGCCGTATTCACGCCGTCTTCGCACGAGATTCACGCCCAGAAACGCCAAGAGCGCGTATTCTTGCAGCAGGAGACGTGAGAGGTAACACAACGTATGCAACAGATGGATTCGGCCCGCAACATGCCAGAGCCCGCGACCTGGAGTGCGTGGCTCGCCCGCCGCATCTCGGACATCTTCAGCCCGCCGGTCTTGTCGGGCACCCTGGCCCTGCTCCTCACGAAACTCGCCACCCCCACCTGGATGGCCGCCGTAACCTGGAGTTCGCTCTACATCTTCCTGGCCGATCTGCTGCCGTTGGCCTATCTTGTGCGGCTGGTGCGCCAGGGGAAGGTCGGAGACCTACACGTCGCGATCCGTAGCCAGAGGCTTCGCCCGCTGTTAGTCATGCTAGCGTGCATGGCCATTGCGTTCGCTGCCGCGCTCTTCATGGGAGCGCCGCGCCCCCTCACGGTGTTCGTCGGCATCGCGTTCGTCCAGGGTGTGCTACTGACGGCGGTAACCGTGTTCTGGCAAATCAGTTTCCACGCAGCGGCGGCGTCAGCCATGGTCTGCGCCTTTGCCGTGGTGTATGGCGCCTTCGCCGCGCTGTTGCTTACCCCCGTACTGTTCGCCGTCGCCTGGGCGCGACTGCACCTGAGGCGACACACGTTTCGCCAAATCGTGGCCGGCGCCGCCCTCTCCGGGGTGCTGTACGGCCCGATCCTGGCGCGCGCGCTACTCACACCGTAAAGGAGGCTCGCACCAACCGTGACCCCGTTCTACACCGGCAAGGCCGACATTCACATCCACAGCAACCGCAGCGACGGCGCCGCAAGCGTCCGTGAAATCCTAGAGTATGTCCGCAGGCGCACCGACCTCAACGTGATCGCCATCGCCGACCACGACACCCTGTATGGCTCCCTCAAGGCGTGCGACATCGCCCACGAGTATGGGCTGGAGGCCATCCCCGCGATAGAGGTAACTTCCAGACACGGGCACATCCTGGCGCTCTGGGTGCAGTATCCCATTCCGCCCGGTCTCCCCGCAGACGAGACCATCGCCCGCATCCATGAGCAGGGAGGTATCGCCATCGCTGCCCACGCCGTGGAGCCGTTCTCGGCTAGCCTGCTGGCGGTGCGCCCCCGCGTGATCGCGCCGTGGCGCATGCAAGGGCTTGGGCTTGATGGCCTGGAGGTATTCAACGCGAGCATCACCGTGCCGCCGATAGAGTGGTTGGGGCACGTTGCGGCTCGCTTCCTCGGCGCAGCGGTTACCGGCGGAAGCGACGCCCACTACCTGGGTACCATCGGACGGGGCGTTACCCTGTTCCCCGGGCACAGCGCTGAGGACCTGAGGACTGCCCTACTGGAGCGACGCACCACGGCCGGAGGGGCCCGCTACGCGCTCCGACATTACGCCGGCCACGTGTGGCATCGCCGCATCAGCCACACCCGCCTCGGGTTGTGGGCATCCGAGCGGCTGGCTCCTGCGTATGCGCGGGTGGCCCGCTAGCGCCACCCGTTGGCGCGGAGCCCCGCGAGACCGCGAAGCCCCGCGCACTACGGCCTACCGAACGGCGACGTACGCGATTCCGAAGATCGGCGCGAGCACAGCCATTAGAACCAGATACACGAGCCACCCGATGACAACCGTGATGACGGCCTTGCCCGTGTCAAATTCCATAGCCTCGCGAACCGCGATGAAGCCAGCCACCAGCGCAAGAATCGCTCCGGCCAACGCCGCCAACCACCCCACGCAGGGAATGAAGCCGAAGAATCCCAGCAGCCGCGGCGCGCTCGCGTAGCCCAGCACGCGGAGCATCTCCTCTACCGTCGTCTTGCCGCCGAAGAGCGACGTCCCGATGAAGTAAGTAACCACCGCCCACAGGAGCCAGCCAAGCACCAGCCCCGCGATCAACTCCCAGACCAGGTGCGAGAAGAACTGGCCGCGCAGGCCGGAGCCGATGCCCGAAAGCAGGCTCACCGCCACCACGATGATGCCCGCCTGGCTGGTGGCTGCAGGATCCTTCGCGATCTCCGAGAATACCGGCGCGTCCAGCCGCAACACCCGCATGATCCGTTCAACCATGGTCCCCATCCTCCTTCTGCGAAGAGACTCGTTGATGCGCGTAAAGAACGACCTGCACAGCCTACAACACTGCCAGTCCCGAAACGATGCGAATCATCGTCGGCGGAGGAGCCAAATCGCCGCGAAGGCTGCGCCAAACGCCGCGCCGAAGATGGCGGCTGCCCGTGTGTCCAGCAGTGCCCGCACGTTGCCGCGAATCTCCTTGGCGAGCACTACGCCCGCGCGCACCTCCGACGCCTCAACCTGGCCCGCGGCGACGACGGCGGCCCCGCTCTGCTCCATCTCTATGCGATCCTGCGCCACGATTATCCGCGCTCCGCACGAGCGAAGCGAGACCTGATGCCCCAGGACGGCATTCACATTTGCGAGACTCACCTCGGCCTTGTCCGCGTCCAACATCCCGACGCTGCAGAAGCGCAGGTTCGCCGTTGTGGCGTTCTGTTCCAGCGCCGCCGTGATGGTGCCGGTCAGATTCTCGGCGCGCACCGACTGGGCGCTGCTCTGCACCATGCGGACATCCTGCCCGTTGACGCTGCGAGCAGTGCTCTGCGTAAGGTTCACCTGCTCCGCGCCTACATCGCCGAGGTTCCCCCGCCGAATGCTGATTGTCCCTGCAACGGTGTTCTCGGTGTCATCCATCGCTTTCCTCCTGTCCCAGCACAACATCAAACGTCTGCGCGCCCATCTGCGTCCACACGTTCGCCAACTCCGACGGCTCCGGGTGAAGGGCCACGAGCGTGCCGTACTCCCCCACACCCACGGGCCGCACGCCCCATGCACCCGCATCCAGAGCCGCTTCGGCCAGTTCCTCGCTATCGGGATCAAACGACGTCAGATTGCTTTGGATAATGGCGTTCTCGTTCATCAACCGCCCCAGGCGTTCCCAGTCGCCCTCAAGAACCGCCGTCTTCCCCTCATGCACCAGTCTGTCAATGATGCGGTAGGACTCCTGAACCCGCCGCTCCCCGGCCAGCCAGCGCTCGCGCAGGCCCAGCAACGCATCCCGCGCAGGCCGCCCGGCGCCCTTGTGCGCGACCACCAGCGGCAAAGCGCGCACGGGTGGGGCCAGGCGCTCCACTGTGGCATACACGCGGGTATTGGCGTTGGAATCATCCCGATGGCGGAAGTCCAGAAGGCACAGGCCGGGGAACACCGCCATGTACGCCACCGCCAGCCCACTCACTTCCCCTAGCACGGCGTGCGACAGCGCATAGGCGCTCTCGGCCAGGTGATACGGGAGCGCGTCCTGGCCCTTCCAGGCCAGCAGGCCGCGAAGCAGCGCCACCAGCGTCGGGACAGCATCCCCCAATCCCCAGCCCCTGGGCATCGTGGAATATGCGATGCGCACGGGTTCCAGCCCCCATTGCAGATACTGGGCGACCGCCCGCGCCACATCCCAATCGTCTCCCTGGAACTGCAAGTCGCCCGTCCATTTCACCAGGCGCTGCTGCGAGTTCGCCCAAATCTCAAAGGCAGGGGACGGCGAAACCTCCACGGTTGCCTTCAGAGATAGGCTGCAGGCCAGGACCGCGCCGCCGAACAGGTCTCCCGGGTCGCCCAGAATGCACAGGCTTGCCGGAACAGAAACCGATACGGTGTCGTGCGAAGACATGCACCTCTCCCCCCAAGCATACGGCCGCTATTGTACCGCATAGTGGCCACATGCGCAAGCGCCAAAGGGGCCTGCCCGCGCCATGCCACGCCGGACCAGCCATCCACGGATCACGCGGCGAACACGGACCGGGCAAAGCAGAGCAAATTGGCAATTCCTCTACGAGATTCTTCGGCGCTTCGCGCCTCAGAATGACAGTCCCATTGTGTCATGCTGAGCCGAAGGCGATACGCCCTCGCCCTTCGGGAGAGGGCTGGGGTGAGGGGCGAGATTCTTCGCTCTCCGCCGCTCAGAATGACGGTACGTGCCAACAGACTTTGCAACCGACTCCCCGCCACGAGGCGGTTCCAAAGTCTGTTGGTGGCTGTCATTGCGAGGGCACGCAGTGCCCGAAGCAATCTCCGGGGCGTGGGATTGCTTCGCTTCGCTCGCAATGACACACGAGGAGAGTGCGCCTACGGTTCACCAACACAAGATGAAACCGACTCCCCGCCACGAGGCGTTTGACACACCGTCGCAGTGCACTATACTACACTGCGAATGCACCTTGACCGGTCGGATTTCTCTTGAAAGCCCTGTCGGAGGACACCATGACCCCACAAACCATGCGAATCGCCCTCGGCCTTCTCGTGCTGATCCTAGCCCTGAGCGCCGTCGCGTGTGGCAACGCCCAGCAGCCCGCGCCCACGGCAGCGCAACCCGACGGCGCGTCCCTGCTCCAGGCGCGCTGCACAGCCTGCCACACCCTAGACCGCGTGCAGCAGACAGCGCGCACGGCCGCCGAGTGGCAGACTATCGTTGCCCGCATGCGCGGCAAAGGCGCCCGCCTCACCGACGCGGAGGCGGAAGCGCTCGTGCAGCATCTCGCCCAGACCTTCGGCAAGTAGCCGCGCTTTCACGGAGGTGCAAAATGGCAAACTGGCAATCCCTCGGCCCGGCGGACTTGCTATCTGACGGGGAGATGAAAGAAGTCAAGGCTGGCGATGCCGTCATCCTTCTCGCGCGCGTGGACGGCACCTACTACGCCGCACAGGGCCTTTGCCCTCACATGCGGGCCCACCTGGCGCGCGGCACACTGAGCCGATTTGAGGTAACGTGTCCCGCGCACGGGTCGCGGTTTGACATCCGCGACGGGAGCGCCGTTGCGTGGGTCGCCAGCCTGCCCGGAATCGCCCAGAAGGCCGCGCGCCTCTTCGCCAAGCCTGAGGGCCTGCGCACATACCCAACCCGCATCCAGGACGGCCAGGTCTGGATCGCTATCGCCGACTAACGCGCCTGCCCTGGCGCATGGCGCCCGCCGCAATCAGCGCCCCGATGCCCAACCCGACCGCGCCGACCAGGGGAAG
>JBBIHX010000130.1:0-8478 GCA_037446815.1 Caldilineae bacterium
GGGTGAGGGCGCCGCTCCCTCTCCCGCTGCGAGAGGGCCGAGGTGAGGGCGCCGCCCGCGTCCTCGCAATGACGGTTTGCCAACAGACTTCGGAACCGACCTGTATTCGTCGCCCTTTTTACAACGCGCCCCTCATTTGCTACAATAGCCACAAACGGCAGCACGTTCATGAAAGGATGGGCAAGCCATGTGGGAAGAATACCTCTTTGCCAACTCCGTGGAGCACGCGCTGCAACTGCTAGCCCACTACAAGGGCCGAGCGCAAATCATCGCAGGCGGCACCGACCTGGTGCTCCAGAGCCAGCGCGGAGAATGCCCCGCAACCGTGATGGTGGACATCACCCGTATCCCCGGTCTGGGCCTTATTGATGAGCGCGACGGGTACATCTTCGCCGGCGCGCAAGTTACGCACGCACAAATCGCCGCATCCCCCCTGATACGGGCGAAAGCGCCCATTCTCGCCATGGCGTGCTCGCAGGTCGGCGGGCCACAGACCCGCAACGCGGGCACCCTCGTCGGCAATGTCGTCAACGCCCAGCCCGCGGCAGACGGCGCCACGGCCCTGTTCGCGCTGGATGCCGAACTGGAAGTCGCCACGCTACAGGGCCGACGGTGGGAGCCGATTTCGCAAATCTATCGCGGCGTCGGCGTCTGCACCATCAACGCCTGCGAGGAGATGGTAATAGCCGTCCGCTTCAAGCCTCTGCGGGGCGCCTGCGGGTGCAGTTACCAGCGACTGGCCAGACGCAAGGCTCTCACGCTTCCGACGCTGGTCATCGCTGCGGTGCTGGAGATGCAGGGGGACAACATCAGGGCAGCGCGGCTTGCCGTCGGGCCGGTCGCGCCCACACCCTACCGGGCCACCGACGCCGAGGCCTACCTCATCGGCAAGACGCCGGATGACGCGGTTTTCGCCGAGGCTGCCCAACTGGCCGCCGCCAAGGCCCGGCCACGCGACAGCCTCATACGCGGCTCCGCCGAGTACCGCACCGCCATGGTGGCCGTACTGGTGCACCGCGCGCTGGCCGAAGCCGCGCAACAGTGCAGCGGGAGGCAGTAGGATGCAAACGCTAGAGATGAACGTCAACGGCTCGGATGTTCGCCTGGACATCCACCCCGACGAGACCCTCGCCGAAGTCCTGCGCGACCGCCTGGGCCTCATCGGGACGAAGATCGCCTGCGGCGAGGGCGAATGCGGAGCCTGCACGGTGCTCATTGACGGCGTCGCCGTTACCTCGTGCATCACGCCGGCCATGAAGGCCCACGGGCGCCGCGTCGTTACGATTGAGGGACTCTCCGGCGACAGGGAATTGCACACCATTCAACAGGCTTTCGTGGACAGTACGGCGTCGCAATGCGGATACTGCACCCCCGGGTTCGTCATGGCGACCAAGGCCCTGCTGGATGCCAACCCCAACCCGTCGCGTGAGGACATCATGCGTGGCATCTCGGGCAACCTGTGCCGGTGCACCGGCTACTACCAAATCGTGGATGCCGTAGCCCTGGCCGCCAAACGGTTGGCGGAGGAGGAGCAACCATGAGCGACACAGTGGGAGCCGCCCCGACGCGGCTGGACATCGTGGCCAAGGTTAAGGGCACGCGCAAGTATCCACAGGATTTCAACATGGACGGGCAACTCTGGGCTGCGGTAGTATGGGCAGCGCACCCGCACGCCATCGTCCGGCGCATTGACACCTCGGCTGCCGAGGCGGTGGCCGGCGTCGTCCGCATCATCACCGCCAGGGACGTGCCCGTGAACAGTTACGGCATCTCCACCCCCGACCAGCCG
The DNA here is from genome assembly GCA_037446815.1 of Caldilineae bacterium. Taxonomy (GTDB): domain Bacteria; phylum Chloroflexota; class Anaerolineae; order DTLA01; family DTLA01; genus DTLA01. The sequence goes on from JBBIHX010000130.1 coordinate 1,790, forward strand.
GTCCTCGTGGGCGAGGGCACGAAGGTCCGCTGGGTAGGCGACCGCATCGCCATCGTGGTAGCCCAGGACCGTCGCACGGCGTACCGAGCGCGGGACTTGGTGCGTGTGGACTACGAGCCGCTGCCAGTCGTCTCGGACGTGTTCACCGCCATGCGGGAGGACGCCCCGCGCATCCACGAGAACCGCCCCAACAACATCCTGCACCACATCCCTATCCGCAAAGGCAACGTGGAGGAAGGCTTTGCGGAGGCAGATGTCATCGTAGAGGGCGAGATTGCCACGCCGTTCGTGGAGCACGCCTACATGCAGCCCGAAGCGGGCATCGGCTACATAGACGAGCAGGGCCGCGTTACGGTCATCGCGGCGGCGCAATGGCCCCACGACGACCTGCACCAGATCGCACGCATGCTCAACCTGCCGGAGGACCAGGTGCGCGAAATCGTCCCCGCCGTCGGGGGCGCCTTCGGCGGGCGCGAGGATATGTACATCCAGCACCTGCTGGCCCTGTGCGCGTTCGTAATGCGCCGCCCTGTCAAGATGGTGTGGGACCGCGAGGAGTCCATCACCCGCACCGGCAAACGCCACCCGTTCTACTTCCAGTATAAGGTCGGCGCCAAGCGCGACGGGACACTGACGGCAGCGCAGATTCGCCTCATCTCCGATGCGGGCGCGTATGCATCCACTTCGGTGCCGGTTCTGAACAACGCCGCCAGTTTCGCAGCAGGCCCGTACAAGTATCCCCATGCCCACATTGACGCCTATACAGTCTTCACCAACAACGCCGTTACCATGGCAATGCGCGGGTTCGGCGCCACCCAGCCGCCGGTCCTGTACGAGACCTTCATGGACCAGTTGGCGGAGAAACTGGGAATGGATCCGGTGGAACTGCGGTTGAAGAACCTTTTGGGCGATGGCGACATCAGCGTTACCGGCAACGCCATGTGGGGCGGCGTGGGCATCAAGGAGACGCTGCGGCAGGCGGCCCTCGCCGCGGGCTGGCGCGAGGTCGCAGGCCACTGGGTCAAGCCCGATCTCGGGCAGCCATCCGCCCCGTACAAAAGGCGCGGCATCGGCGTCGCCTGCGCCTACAAGAACGTGGGCTACTCCTTCGGCTTTGACGACAAGTCGGAAGCCGAGGTCATCCTGCGCCTCAAGTATGATGGCAGCATCGCCAGCGCCACGGTGAAGACCGCCGCGGTGGATGTGGGCCAGGGTGTAACGACCGCGTTGGCGCAGATTGCCGCGGCGACGCTCGGCATCCCGCTCTCCAGGGTACGCGTCGCCCTCATTGACACGAGTGACGTGCCAAATGCAGGGAGTTCCTCCGCCTCGCGCCACACGTATATCACCGGCAACGCCGTGCAGGGAGCCTGCAAGGCCGCCCTTGAGAACCGCGACCGCATCCTGCGCGAGGAGACCGGCGAGACCGTCGTCTCGGCGCGATACCTGTACCGCGGGCGGTCGCGCCGTCCAACCACGCCCTACGACCCCGTAACGGGCCAATGCAACCCGCACATCTCGTACTCCTACGGCACCGAAATCGCGCTGGTAGAAGTGGACACGGAGACCGGCGAAACCGATGTGCTGAAGATGTGGGCCGCGCACGACGCGGGCAAGGTGGTCAACCCGGCCATGTATTTCGGCCAGGTCGCCGGCGGCGTCCACATGGGCGTGGGGTACGGCCTAACCGAGGAGTTCATCCTGCAAGAGGGCGTCCCGCGGACCCGCCGCTTCAGCGAGTACTTCATCCCCACCGTGCTGGATATGCCGAAGGAATTGGCCTCCGTGGCCGTGGAGGTGGAGGACCCCACAGGGCCGTTCGGCGCCAAGGGCCTGGGTGAGACGCCGACCCTGCCCACCGCGGCGGCCATCGCCAACGCCATCCACGACGCCACCGGGATCTGGCTCAAGCGGATACCGGCCACCAGCGAGGTCATTTGGCGGGCCATTCACGGCAAGACGTAGGGCCTGTGCGCGGCCTGGTGCAGCCGGGCGACGGTTCGCCCTTCGCCGTCCCTTGCGCCAGGCCCAGGGTGTTTGTTCTCCCGTCCGACGCGCCCCCGAAGGTGCGCCGCACGGGGATTCTCCCCGCCCGCAACGTCCAACGCCCCTCATTTGCGCCTGTCATGCGTCGTTTTCGGCATTGCATGACCGAATCCGGCGGTGCGAAAATTGCGCTCTTCCGCAGAAGTTGTGGTATAATAGAAACGCAAGAAACGGAAAGCCCGCGACGCCGAGCGTGCATCGGCCAGACGTGGGCATTCATGCTTCAGGTGGGGGAAATTGGCAAAGAGGGGCAATCTACTCAGTACCGGCGACGTAGCCGCAAGGGCAGGCGTAACCCGAACGACCGTGCTCCATTGGATCAAATCGGGGAAGTTGCGGCCTGCGCTCACCACGGCCGGTGGCCATTACCGCATCGCCGAGCCCGACCTCGCCCGCTTCCTGGCCGAGCGCCATGGCCCCGAAGAGCCCGGCGCCAGCAAGGTCATCCTCATCGTGGATGATGAGCCCGCGATTGTGGAAGTCGTGCTCCGTGTGCTTGAGCCGGCGTTCCCCGGGTGGCGAATAGAGACGGCGTCCGATGGCGTGGAGGCGGGCATGAAACTCCTGCGGTTCACGCCCGCCCTATTGGTGCTAGACCTCATGCTGCCCGGAATTGATGGATTTGAGGTCTGTCGGCTGGTGCGCAGCGACCCCCAACTGCGTAACACCGCCATCCTGTGCATCACCGGCTACAGGCACCCGGGCGTCTACGACCAGGCGATAGAGGCCGGCGCCGACGAGTGCCTGTTCAAGCCGTTGGATTCGAAAGCCCTCCGACAGAAGGCCCAGGAACTTGTCGCGCGCCCTCGCTAATCCCCGAAATCCCTGCGCCCATCTGTCACACTCTGGCCTCGTGCGGTGTTAGTAGAATGAAAGCGCTGCACCCAAACCCGAAAGGTCAGGAGGCCATGACAACCTCCGACGCGCTGCTCCTGGAACGTTGGCGGGGAGGCGACGAAACTGCGTTCGCCGACATCTTCTTGCAGCACTACGCTCCGCTTGTCCGTCTCCTGGCCACGCTGCTCGGGTCGGCAGCGGAGGCGGAGGACATCGCACAGGAGACGTTCTGGCGGCTGTATCGGCATCCCTTGCCCGCCGATCGGGAACACAATCTGGCCGGCTGGCTCATCCGAGTGGCAACGCGGCTCGGCTACAACGCCCTGCGAGAGCGAGCGCGGCGGGAGAAGCGCCAGGAGAAATGGATAGCGCAGGCGCCGTCGCCCGACAACCCGGAGGCAGAACTCATCGCCCAGGAAACGCGCCTGGCGGTGCAAGAGGCCCTCGCACGGTTGCCCTTCCGCCAAGCGCAAATCCTGTTTCTTCGGCACCAGGGCTATTCCTACGCCGAACTGGCGGAAATCGTGGGCGTGAAGCCATCATCGGTAGGCACCCTGCTGGCCCGAGCCGAGCGTGCCTTCGCCAAACACTACAAGGGCGACGCGCCCGGCCAGGGGTGAGTGTCAGGTCTGGGAGGTAGCGATGCACATCCGTGAAGGGCAACTGCGCGCATATCTGGACGAGCAGATAGCGCCCGAGGCGAGGCACGCGGTGGAGGAACACCTGCGCGCGTGCTCCCGATGCCGCGAGCGCATGGAGGCGCTGGCCGCGCGCCGCGACCGTACAGCCGAGGCGCTGGCCAGCCTGCCCCCGCCGCAAGGCGCCGAGGCGATACATCCGCGCGCGGCCTTGGCGCGCTTCCGGCAGCAATTTGACATCCACGCACGCGAAGAAAGGAGAAAGGCTCTGATGAAGAAGCAAAGCAACCTGGGCCGATGGAGACCCGTATGGATCGGCCTTGCGGTGATGATCATCGTATCCCTGTTCATCTTCTACCCGCCCTTGCGCACCGCCGCATCCGACTTCCTCGGCGTGTTCCGCGTGCGCAAGTTCGTCGCCGTGCCTATCAACGTGTCGGCTCTGGAGAATCCAACCTTCACCAACCTCCTGGAGTCGGCGCTCTCGGAGCACGTTACGCCCGTCCGCGAACCTGGGCCCCCCGTCGCCGTGGCGTCTGTGGATGAGGCCACCGCCGCCATGGGCTTCGCCGTGCGGCTCCCCTCCGCCCTGCCCCAGGGCTATTCAGCCCAGCCCACCATGATGATTCAGGACGGGTTCGCGTTCCGCGCCCAGGTGGACATGGAATACGTGCGGGCAATCCGCGATGCCCTCGGCAGGAGCCATGTCCCCATCCCGCCGGGCCTGGACGGGGCCGTACTGGATGTACACGTACCCAAGATACTCGCCGCCGACTACCGCTCGGAGCGCAGCCCACTCACCGTGGTGCAGGCAGTCTCGCCCGAGATTCAATTGCCGCCTAACCTGGACCTGCAGCAGATTGGCGAATTCGGGTTGCGCCTCGCCGGCATCCCCGAGGAGCAGGCCCGCGCCATGGCGGCAGCCATTGACTGGGCCAACACCCTCATCATCCCCGTGCCCCTCGGATACGCCTCTTACGAAGAGGTTTCGGTCGCGGGGACGCGAGGGGTTCTCATCGGCGAGAGCGCGCCCGATGGCGCGGGCCATCGGATGCTCGTGTTTGAGAAAGACGGCATCGTGTACGGATTGCAGGGCGTCCTGCCCGCTCACGAATTGTTGGCCGCCGCCGAGTCCATGTTCTAGACCACCTGCCGAGTCGGTCGCCAGCGCGGGGCGGCGCGAGAATTCGCTGCGTCGCCCCGCGTTTTGGCAATCCAAGCCCCCTATGCTACACTGATGGCATGAGCGCATCCCTCGCCATTGAGACCAGCAGCCTGCGCAAGGAATACGGCTCCAAGGTGGCCGTCGCCGACCTATCGCTGAACGTCCAGCGGGGCGAGGTTTTCGGCTTCCTCGGCCCCAACGGCGCCGGCAAGACCACCTCCGTGAAAATGCTCCTGGGGCTCATTGCCCCGACGGCAGGCGTGGGCCGCATCCTGGGCCGGCCCCTCGCGGACATTGAAGTCCGGCGCAGAATCGGCTTCCTGCCCGAGCATTTCCGCTTCTACGACTGGCTCACGGCGCGAGAACTCCTGCGCTACCACGGCAAACTGCTCGGCATGACCGACGCGGCGTGCGCCAAGCAAATACCCGACCTGCTCAACATGGTCGGCCTGACCCGCCACGCCGACCAGCGCCTCAAAACGTATTCCAAAGGGATGCTCCAGCGCGTCGGATTGGCGCAGGCGCTGCTCAACGACCCCGAACTGGTCTTCCTGGACGAACCCACTTCGGGGCTTGACCCCATGGGGCGGCGCATGGTGCGCGACGTGATTCACCACCTGCGCGAGAAGGGCTGCGCCGTGTTCCTGAACTCCCACCTGCTGGGCGAGGTGGAAATCACCTGCGACCGCGTGGCGTTCATCCGCGAGGGGGTCGTGATCCGCACCGCCAGCCTGCGCCAACTGGTGGTGGGCGAAACCACCCTGCACATCCGGGCAACCGGCATCACGCCCCAGACCCTGGAGGGGCTGGCGCGGTGGGGTCGGGACATCCGCGCAGACGGGGCGTACGTCCACATGGTGGTGGACGAGGAGGACAGCCTTCCCGCCATCGCCCAATGGATTGTGGAAAGCGGCGCTCGCCTGTATGCCCTCACCCCCGAGCGCGTGTCCCTGGAAGACCTGTTTGTGCAAATCGTAGGCGAAACGGGAGAGGCGGGATGAGCCGTATCCTGCTCATTGCACGCTTGACGTTTCACGAAGCGCGCCGCCGCAAGATCATGTGGGCGGCCATTCTCTTGGGCCTGGCATTCCTCGTCATCTACGCGCTGGGCATGTACTTCCTTCGGGGCGAAATCACCCGAGGCATGCAGCAATATCCAGAAGGGGCGATGACGGGTTTGAACATGCTGGTCCTGATGGCGCTGTATGCCGTGAATTTCCTCATCATCGTGATGACTGTCCTGACATCGGTCGACACCATCGCGGGCGAAGTCGCCTCGGGGGCTATCCACGCCATCGCCACCAAGCCCATCCGTCGCGCCGAGATCCTCCTCGGCAAGTGGCTGGGCTTCGCCGTTATGCTCGTCCTGTACGCGGCCCTGATGATTGGCGGGGTCGTCCTAATCGTCCGCCTCCTCGTCGGTTACACGCCCCCCAATATCCTACGGGGCAGCCTGTTGATGCTACTGGAAGGGTTCGTCGTGTTGCACCTGTCGCTCCTCGGCGGCACGTTCCTGTCCACGCTGGCCAACGGCGTCTTCGTGCTGGGCCTGTTCGGCGTGGCGTTTATCGGCGGGTGGATGGAGGAATTCGGCGGCATGCTCCAGAACGAAACCGTGGTGAACATCGGCATACTGACCAGCCTCATCATGCCGTCCGAAGCCCTCTGGCGGTGGGCGGCGTACCTGATGCAGCCCCCTCTTCTGCGCTCGTTCATGGCCAGTCCCTTCGGCAGCAACTCGCAACCCAGCGTCGTCATGATCGCTTACACCTTCGCGTACATCATCGCGGCGCTGGCCATCGCCATACGCAACTTCGCGCGCAAGGATTTGTAACGCCTCTCGGCGTGCCCCCTGTCCTGCCGACGAGCATGACACGGCTCCAAAGTCTGTTGGTATTTGTCATTGCGAGGGCGCGGAGCGCCCGAAGCAATCTCCGGGGCGTGAGATTGCTTCGCTTCGCTCGCAATGACACACGAAGAGAGTGTACATGCGGTTCACCAAC
>JBBIHX010000131.1:0-8327 GCA_037446815.1 Caldilineae bacterium
TGGTGGGGTTCATCGTGCTGCTGTACCTCTTGGGCGCGTTGAGCCTGTGGGCGCGGAACCGATTTCTGCGGGAAACGCCCCCGCTCCCCGCCGTCGTCAGAATTGAGACGGAGGGCGCGAACCTCTGCACATTTGTTTTGACAAAGGTGCCGTTCGGCGTATAATGGCTTGGCGCGCGCCAGCGCAGCCCTGAGCGGCCATTCGCGCCGCAGAAGGTAGAGGACAGAACCGTGGATTGCAAAGAGTTTCTTCAACGTCTCTCCGAGGCGGCCGGGCCTTCCGGCTACGAGCGCGCCATCCGCGAATTGGTGGCCGAGGAGTTTCGGCGCTACGCCCATGATGTCCAAATGCACAAGATGGGGAGCGTGATTGCGCTCCGTCGCGGCGATGGCGAAGAGCCACGTCGCCGCATCCTGCTGGCCGGACACATGGACGAGGTCGCCCTGATGGTCAGCAAGATGGACGAGGGCTTCCTTCACGTGGCCGAGGTGGGCGGCCTGGATCCCCGCATCCTCCCCGGCCAGGAAGTCATCGTGCACGGGCGCAGGGAACTCCCCGGCATCATCGGCGCGCGCCCGCCCCATGTCGTAACCCCCGAGGAACGCAACAAGGTCATCCCCCTGCACGAACTGCTGGTGGATGTGGCCCTGCCGCCGGAAGAAGTGAGCCAATGGGTGCGCGTGGGCGACCTGGTTACCTTCCGCCGCCCGTTCATCCCGCTCCAGAAGGATTGGGTCGCGGGCAAGTCCTTTGACGACCGCGTGGGGGTAGTCGTCGTCGGCGAGTGCCTGTCCAACCTGGCCGAGCGGTGGAAACACAGTTGGGATGTGTACGGCGTCGCCACGTGCCAGGAGGAGGTAACCTTCCTCGGCGCCATCACCACCACCTACGGGATTCGGCCCGACATCGCCATCGCCATTGACGTTACCTTCGGCTCCATGGGCGACTCCGCCGATGGCGAGAACTTCCAGATGGGCGGCGGCCCGGCCATCGGGTACGGGCCGAACGTCCACCCGAAGATTCACCAGATGCTGGTGGAAACGGCCAAGAAATTGGAAATCCCCTACCAGATAGAACCCCTGCCGAGGGGGTCCGGCACCGACGCCTGGCCTATGCAGGTTTCTCGCGAGGGCATCCCCACGGGCGTCATCGGCGTGCCCCTGCGCTACATGCACACGCCGGTGGAGACGGTGTGCGTAACCGACATTGAGCGTGCGGGCCGACTGCTGGCGGCGTTCATCGCCGGCCTGGACGCTTCCACCATGGAGAAATTGACCCCGCGCCTGGACGTAGAGGCGTAGCGCGTTGGCGAGAGTGGAGGGAGATGTGACACTGCTGAAAGAATTGTCGGAGGCCCGCGGCGTCTCGGGGCGCGAGGACGAAATCCGATCCATCCTGTTCCGGCACATCCGCGAGCACATAGACGAGCACCGCGTGGACGCGCTGGGCAACCTTATCGCCGTGCGCAAGGCGCGAGTGCCTGCGGGTGCGCCCGTGCCCCGCAAGGTCATGCTGGCGGCCCACATGGACGAGGTCGGCCTCATGATCACGGAAATCACCAAGAGCGGGCTGTTGCGATTCCAGCCGACGGGCGGCATTGACCCGCGGCTGCTCCTGGCGAAGAAGGTGCTCATCGGCGACAACAAGGTGCCGGGCGTCATCGGCGTCAAGCCTATTCACAAACTCAAGGCCGAGGAGTTGGAGCAAGTCCCCAAGTACGAGCAGTTGACCATTGACATCGGCGTTACCACCCAGTCGGCGGCCGAGGCGCTCACTCACGTGGGCGACTACGCCACCTTTGACACGGCCTACGAGGAATTGGGGCCTTTCGCCAAGGGCAAGGCCTTTGACGATCGCGCCGGGTGCGCGGTGCTGGTGGAACTCCTGAAGCACGACTACCCGTTTGACCTCCACGCCGTGTTCACGGTGCAGGAGGAAGTCGGTCTTCGGGGCGCGCGCGTGGCGGCCTACAGCGTGGAGCCCGATTGCGCCATCGCCCTGGAGGGCACCATCGCCGACGACCTGCCCAAGAAAAAGGACGTCAGCCCGACGAGTCGGCTGGGCGGCGGGCCGGTGCTCACCGTCATGGACCGCACCTTCATCGCCCACGCCGGAATGCTCCGCCACACCATCGCGGTGGCCGAGAAGCACGGGATTCCCTATCAGTTCAAGCAGCCGGGCATCGGCGGCACCGACGCGGGGGCGATTCACCTGACCCGCGAGGGCATCCCATCGCTCACCATCGCCGTCCCGTGTCGGTACATCCACTCGCCAGTGGCGTTGCTGTACATCAAGGACTTTGAGCACACGATAACCCTGGTGCGCGAAACCCTGCGCACCCTGACCCTGGACATCATTCGGCCCGAAGCCTAGCGTGCGAATGGAGCACGCTTCAGCGATAGGCAGCCTGAAGGAGGCAAATCGGTGAAAGAACTGGTGAAGAGATTGACGGAAGCCTACGGCCCTTCCGGGTTTGAGGCCCAGGTGCGGGCCATCATCGCCGCCGAGGTGAAGGGCCTTGCCGATGAAGTGCGCACCGATGGCATCGGCAACCTGTTCGTCCTGAAGAAAGGGCGCGACAGCAGCCATCGGGCGCTGGTGGCGGCCCACATGGACGAAATCGGCGTCATGGTAACGCACATAGACAAAGACGGCTTCGCGCGGTTCACCCGCATCGGCGGGGTGAGGCCACTGGGCCTGCCGGGGGCGCGGGTGGTCTTCGCCAACGGCCTGGTCGGGAGCATCGGTCTGGAGAAACTGGAGGACCGCACCAAAGTCCCCGACCTGGACAAAATGTTCATAGACGTGGGCGCCAAAGATAAGGACACGTGCCCCGTGAAGGTGGGGGATGCCGCCACCTTCTGGCAGCCGTTCGCGGCGCAGCATGGCCGCTGGATCGCCAAGGCGTTTGACGACCGCATCGGGTGCGCCGTCCTCATTGAAACCCTGCGCGCCTTGCCCAAGCCTGCCTACGACACCTACTTCGTGTTCACGGCGCAGGAGGAAGTCGGCGTGCGCGGGGCCACGGTGGCCGCCTTCGGCGTGGAGCCCGACTACGCCATCGCCGTGGACGTAACGCCGACGGGCGACACGCCCGAAAGCCATCCCATCGCCGCGGGAATCGGCAAAGGCCCTGCCATCAAGGTCATGGACCGCGGGATGATCGTGCACCAGGGGCTGAAGGACTGGATGATTCGGACTGCCGAAGAGGCGGGCATCCGCTACCAACTGGAGGTGCTGGAGTTCGGCTCCACCGACGCCATGGCCATGCAGACGACGAGGGAAGGCGTCCCCGCCGGAGTCCTGTCCATCCCGACGCGCCACGTGCACTCGCCGTCCGAGATGGTGGACGAGGGCGACGTTCAGGATTCCGTCAAGTTGCTGGCGGCGCTGCTGTCCCGCCCCGTATCGCTGGAATAGCCAGAATCTACCGCAACAGGAATCACGGGGAGTCCAATGGGCTCCCCGTTTTCTTTTGCGCCGGTACCTGCCTGCGGCCTACGGGATAATGAGGCACTGCCCCGCACGGATGTAGTTGATGTTGCAGATGTGGTTAGCCCTGGCAATGGCCCAGACGGAGGTCCCGTACATGCGCGCGATGCCGAACAGGGTCTCGCCCCAGCGGACGACGTGGCACGTCGGGCGCGGGCCGGGATGCCACGGGCCGGGCGGGCACGGGATGAGCAGAACCTGGCCGGCGTAGATGCGGTTGGGGTTCCAGATACCGTTGGCGGCGGCGATGGCCTGGACCGTCGTGCCGTAGCGCCATGCGATGCGCGTGAGCGTCTCGCCCCGGCAGACGACGTGATAGCGCGGGCCGCACGGATACCCGGGGTCGGCGGCGCTGGCGGTCGCGGGGCCGAGAGCGAGCAGAAGCATGACGCCGATGAGCAGAGCCACGAGGAAGATGCGAAGGCGCTTCATGTCCCCCTCCTTAAAGAACTGCTCGTGAAACGCGAAGGGTCAACCAGGCTTTCCGAGGCACCAACAATACATAAACAATTATACCCCAATTGACGTAATTCGTCAAGTGGGAATTGACATAAGGATTCGTCCCAACCGAGGTGTGGGGACAACGTGCGGCGCCCGAGGTACACCGCGCGGGGCTAAACCCCCGCGCTGAGACAAGAAACTCCACAAGGGCTCGCCCCCACCTCATTCGCGTTGGTTCGCGTTCATTCGCGGTTACCGTCCTGTCATTCTGAGCCGCGAAGCGGCGAAGAATCTCACGCCCTATCTGTGCAATCCGTGCCATCCGCGGATACAACCCTGGCGATGCTTCGCCTTCGGCTCAGCATGACAGATGGGAGCGCAACGTGCGACGCACCTCGCAGGTCCGTCGCACGTTCTCCATTCGCGTAGATTCGTGTTCATTCGCGGTTACACGAACTGTCATTCTGAGCCGCGAAGCGGCGAAGAATCTCGTAAAGCAAATTGCCAATTTGCTTTACTTCGCCCAATCCGCGCGAGCGCCGGGGCCGTCGTCATTCCAGGCCGCGGGTCAGGCTGGGAAATCGGTCCGCGATGCGCGCCAGCACCTCGCGGGCCTCATGTGGGGTCAACCCTGCCCCGCACCGAACGGTGCTGCCCCCGTAGTCAAAGACGAGCCTGCCGCCCCATGGCCCGCCGCTCCCTTGCGACTCGTCGGCGAGGCGCAGGCGGTCCACGTAGGCCGCGGCATATCGCTTGGCGGGGCCGACGCCGAAAACCGCCCGGCGGATAGTCAGACCTTCGCCGTCAATCGCGATAATCTCCTTGCCTGCCAGGTTCCACAGCCAGGTCAGGAGGGCAAACCCGCCGCCGAACGTCCAGAGGGTTAGCCAGATGCCCATGAAGAGCATTCCGGCGCCCTCGCCTACGTCCGGCGGTTGCCCGCGCAACAGGGCCAGCAGCCCTCGCAGGAACAGGGCGCCGACGATGATCTCGCCCGCCGCCCAGCCCGTGAGCCAGAATCCGAGAAACAGGATGATAGGCCAGTTGCGACGCGCGGGAATCGTAACGCGCAACGTCGCGAAGTCGTCCTGAATCGTGTATCGCGAGGGGCCGGGCGCTACCTCTGCCATGGCTATGGTCGTCCCCTATCGGTTGGCCAGTTCTTCGTCAATGAGGTCCTGGAACGCCTCAAAAGGCTGCGCGCCCGTGAGTTTGATGCCGTTGACGAAGAACGCGGGTGTCCCGCTCACGCCGTGCTGCTGTCCGTCGGCGAGGTCCTTCGCTACCTCATCGGCCATCGCGCCCGAATCCAGGCAGGCGTCAAACTGCGCCGTGTCCAGGCCCAGGTCGGCGGCGTACTGTTTCAACGACGGCACATCCAGCGCATCCTGGTGGGCGAAGAGCACATCGTGGTATTCCCAGAACTTGCCCTGCTGACCGGCGCATCCGGCGGCTTCGGCTGCCTTCTGCGCGTTGGGGTGGATGGACAGAAGCGGGAAATCGCGGAAGACGTATTTCACCTTCCCTGTCTTGATGTACGCCTCGTCAATCTTTGGGAACACTTCGCGCACATAGTAGCCGCAGTAGGGGCATTGGAACTCGCTGAACTCCACAATCGTTACCGGCGCGTCTGGCGAACCCTTCACGGGGTCATCGTCCAGGCTAACCTCGTACCGCCGGGGCGGGATGAAGGCGAGGCTGGTGCCGATGCCGCGGAAGATCGGCGCGTAGCGACCGGCCAGGTCCGCGTTCGTGGACAGGGTAACGACATACAGGTCAGCCTTGTTCAAGGCCAGATACTGGAATACCTGCAACTCCAGGGGATTCCCGTTTCTGTCCGTAACATTGGCGCGGAAACTGACTTCCAGGGCCTGCCCCCCGCCCGCCAAATCCGTTGTCTGGATGGCGACGGGCTGCTGGACGCTCTCGGTGTTCTGCAACTGGTTCAGGACAAGCCCCTGAATCTGCTCCAGGGTCGCGCCAGGGCCCATGCGTTGCCGCTGGACGCTGGCATCGGTCGCGCCCCCCGACTTCAGCGCCTCGGATGTGGGGTCAAATCCGAAGAAGGATACGCCCGCGTTGATGAGCGCGACGGCTTCGCCCTGCACCAAGTCGGCCACATCGGGGTACTTCTGCTGCACCGCGTTGAGGCTTTCCTGAAACTTCGCGGGGTTCATGTCCACATTGCCCCAGGTCGGCGGCAAGGCGATGGCGAAACGCTCATCGGGGACCTCGTACCGCGTCCAGCCCTCCGTGGAGGCGGGGGCGGATGTCGCCGTTGGCGCTGCGGTGGGTGCAGTCGTCGGTTGGGGCGTGGGTGTGGCGGTGGGCGTGGGTTTGGCCTGGCAGTTGGCGAGCAGGACGAGGGCAAGGGCCAGGGTCATCAGGGCAAGTCGCTTGTTCACGGATGCAAGTCCTTTCTGGTCGGTGTAACGCGGGCAATCTCCGCACGCAGGCGCATCTTACCATTCGCGCGCGTCGGCGTCAAACGCGCGGGAGAGAGAAATGGTGCGCTCTCCACCGCCCCTGCGGTGCAGGACGCACCGCGAGGGCCCACGCGCGACGAGGGACCACCTCACCAATCCCCACCCAGCCCTCCCCTTTCCTCTCCGCTGGCGGAGGGGAAAGGGGAGGGTGTGGGAGGAGTTAGGTGAGGTTGAGAGCCCCATCCGCGGAGAACCTCGCTCGCCGAGATACTTCGCCTTCGGCTCAGCATGACAGACGGGGCCAACGTGCGACGCACTTCCGAAGTGCGTCGCACGTTCCCCGTTCGCGTGGATTCGTGTTATTCGTGGACGAAGTCCTGGAGGCTGCCTTGCGCGCAGCGGGCAAGAGGGCTGCATTCCCCGCAACCCGAACCGCCGCGCCGTGTTGTATCCTGCGCAAGACCCCAAAACTCTAGTGGAGGAGGAAGGATGAGCAAACTCAAGAACCTGTTGGGACCCATGCGCGTGCCGTTCCTCGTATTGGCGCCGGCGTGCGTCATCGTCGGGCTGGGGACGGCCATCTACTCCCAGGGCGCCGTGAACCCCTGGCACGCCGTCCTGGCGTTCATCGGCGGGTTGGCCGCCCACATCAGCGTCAACGCCTTCAACGAGTACTTTGACTTCAAGAGCGGGGTGGATTCCCGCACGGTGCGCACGCCCTTCAGCGGCGGGAGCGGCACCCTCCAGGCGCACCCTGAACTAGCCCCCCAGGCCCTGGCGACGGCCATCGTTGCGGCGGCCATCGTCGCAGTCATCGGCGTGTACTTCCTGTTCGTGTGGGGCTGGGCCATCGTGCCGCTAGGCGTGCTGGGCCTGTTCGTGGTGGTGGCCTACACGCCCTGGTTCACGTATAGCCCTGTGTTCTGCCTCATCTCGCCTGGCCTCGGCTTCGGCACGCTGATGGTCATGGGCACGGATTTTGTCCTCACGGGGCGGTATTCGTGGGCGGCCTTTGTCGCGTCGCTCGTCCCGTTTTTCCTGGTCAACAACCTGCTGCTGCTCAATCAATTCCCTGACGTGGAGGCCGACCGAAGCGTGGGCCGCCGCCACTACCCCATCCTCATCGGACGGCGCAAGAGTAGCATCATCTACAACGCCTTCAACGCCGCGGCTTACCTGTCCATCATCGCGGGCGTCGTCCTGGGGTTGCTGCCCGCGTGGGCGCTGCTGGGCCTGCTCACCGTGCCCCTGGCCGTCCAGGCGGGGCTGGGCGCGTACCGCCACGCCGATGATTTGCCGAAATTGGGGCCGCACCTGGCTCAGAATGTGCTCATCAACATCCTGACGCCGGTCCTGCTTGCCATCGGGCTGCTCATCGCGTAGAATACGGCGCGAAGTCCTACACAACAGGAGGGCGCGATGCCACATTTGAGGCTAGAGTATACCGCGAACGTGCCGCAGAAGGTGGATTTCCAGACGCTCTTCGCCGATCTGCAAGAGGCATTGGCCCGCGTGGGCGGCATCCCCATGGCCAACTTCAAGAGCCGCGCCTACCGCCTGGATACCTATCGCATCGCCGACGGCAGCGACGATGAGGCGTTCGTGCACCTGGACGTGCGCATGTTTGAGGGGCGGTCGGATGAACTGAAGCAGGCCATGCTCGCGGCGGTGATGGAGGTTCTGAAGGCCCACTACGCGCCGACGGGAGCGGGCCCCAACGTCCAAGTGTCGGTGGAGATTCAGGACATCCGGCGCGCCGCGTATCTCAAATCGCCGTAGTTGTAGGGGCAGGTGCGACCTGCCCCACTGTCGGTGGAAATCCAGGACATTCGGCGCGCCGCGTACCTCAAGTCGCCGTAGTTGTAGGGGCAGGTCTCAGACCTGCCCCACACAACCTGCCCCACACGCCCCACACGTCTCAGACCTGTCCCTACGCGGTTGGTTTTTCCGCCACAATCAGCCGCACGA
>JBBIHX010000132.1:0-8299 GCA_037446815.1 Caldilineae bacterium
GCGAAGCATCTCGGTCGGCGAGATTCTTCGCGGCTTCGCCGCTCAGAATGACAGTTTTCGCAACCGCGAATAACGCGAATCTACGCGAATAGGGGAGCGGTATCCACAGATACCACGGATAGCGCGGATGGGCGTGGGATTCTTCGCGGCTTCGCCGCTCAGAAAGACAGCCCTGCGGTGTCATGATGAGCCGAAGGCGAAGCATCTCGGTCGGCGAGATTCTTCGCGGCTTCGCCGCTCAGAATGACAGATGAGGCGGGAGGCCTCTTATAGAACGTTTACCCTGCTCTTATGCAATTCTCATGCAGGGCACGTATACTGGGGCCAAAGAAGGGCCTGCCCTTCGCAGAAATTATGCCAAGTATGCAGGATGGAGGTTGGATATATGGGAAAGGTCGTAGGAATTGATTTGGGCACGACGAACTCGGTCGTGGCCGTGATGGAAGGTGGCGAGCCGGTGGTGATCCCCAGCCGCGAGGGCGGGAATCTCACGCCATCCGTGGTTGCTTTCACCAAGACGGGTGAGCGCCTGGTGGGGCAGACGGCGCGGCGGCAGGCCGTCGTCAATCCCGAGAATACCATCTTCTCGGTCAAGCGCCTGATGGGACGCCGGTATGACGACCCCGAGGTGGAGAAGGCGCGGCGCGTTCTGCCTTACAAGATCGTTCGCGGGCCGAGCGATGACGCGCGGGTGATGATCCCCATCACGGGCAAGGAGTACACGCCCCAGGAAATCTCGGCCATGATTCTGCGCAAACTGAAAGAGGACGCCGAGGCGTACCTGGGCGAGCCGGTTACGCAAGCCGTCATCACCGTGCCGGCCTATTTCAACGACGCCCAGCGCCAGGCGACCAAGGACGCGGGCAAGATCGCCGGTCTTGAGGTGCTGCGCATCATCAACGAGCCGACGGCATCTTCGCTGGCCTACGGTTTGGACAAGAAGAAGGCCGAGACTATCCTGGTGTTTGACCTGGGCGGCGGCACGTTTGACGTGTCCATCCTGGAGGTCGGGGACGGCGTCATTGAGGTCAAGGCGACCAATGGCGACACCTTCTTGGGCGGCGACGACTGGGATCAGCGCATTGTGGACTACATCGCCAACGAGTTCAAGAAGGATCAGGGCATTGACCTGCGCACCGACCGCCAGGCGTTGCAGCGCCTGAAGGAGGCGGCCGAGAAGGCGAAGATTGAACTGTCCACGATGATGGAGACGGAGATCAACCTGCCGTTCATCACCGCGGACGCCAGCGGCCCGAAGCACCTGCAGATGAAACTGACGCGGGCCAAGTTGGAGCAGTTGACCGAGGATTTGGTGGAGCGCTGCCGCGGGCCGTTTGAGCAGGCGCTGCGCGACGCGAAACTTTCGGTCTCGGACATTGACGAGGTGGTGCTGGTGGGCGGCGCGACCCGAATGCCCATGATTCAGGAACTGGTGCGGCGGCTGACCGGCGGCAAGGAGCCGCACAAGGGCGTGAACCCGGATGAGGTCGTCGCGGTGGGCGCGGCCATCCAGGCGGGCGTCCTGGCCGGCGAGGTGCGCGACGTGCTGCTGCTGGACGTTACGCCGCTGACCCTGGGCGTGGAGACGCTGGGCGGCGTGATGACGCCCATCATTGAGCGCAACACGACGATTCCGGTCAAGAAGAGCCAAATCTTCACGACGGCGGAGGACGGGCAGACGGCGGTAACAATTCACGTCCTGCAGGGCGAGCGGCCCATGGCGGCCGATAACATGAGCCTGGGCAAGTTCAACCTGGAAGGCATTCCGCCCGCGCCGCGCGGCATCCCGCAGATTGAGGTTACGTTTGACATTGACGCCAACGGGATTCTCAACGTGTCGGCGCAGGACAAGGCGACCGGCAAGCAGCAGAAGATTACCATCACCGCCAGCACGAACCTGAGCAAGGAAGACGTGGAGCGGATGGTGCAGGAGGCCAAGCGGCACGAGGCCGAAGACCGCCGCCGCAAGGAATTGGTGGAAGCGCGCAACACCGCCGACACGGTCATCTACCAGACCGAGAAGGCGCTGCGCGAGTTGGGCGACAAGGTGCCCGCCACGGACCGCGGCCGGATAGAGGGGCTCATCAACGATCTCAAGAGCGCCGCGAAGACGGAGGACACGGCCCGCATCCGCCAGTTGACCGAGCAGTTGCAGCAGGCCAGTTACGCGCTGGGCCAGCAGATGTACGCGGGCCAGCAGTCGGCGGGCGGCACCGCGGGCGGCGGGCCTTCGGGCGGAGCCACGGGCGGCCCCGGCGGTGAAGACGTTGTGGATGGGGAATTCCGCGAGGCCTAACACCGGCCACATGTGAGACTCGCAGCAAAGGCCGCGGCGGCTGGGTGTCCGGAAGGTACACTCGGAGCGCCGCGCCTTTGCCGTGAGGACGACAATACTCTGTTTGGAGTGGGACTGTGCAGATACCGGTGAAAGTGATTCCACCCGAGGACGATAAGGAGCGGACGGCTCAGACCGAAGGGGCAGCCCCCGCGCAAGAGCCTGCGCCCGCGACGCCGCAACCCGCGCCCACGCAGCCAGATGTGGACTGGCGCGATATGGCGTTGCGGCTCCAGGCGGAGATGGAGAACTTCCGCAAGCGGCAGCAGCGCCTGGCCCAGGAGCAGATCGCTTCAGAGCGGGAGCGGCTGCTGCGCGGCGTGTTGCCGGTGGCCGATAACCTGGAACGGGCGCTGGCCCACGCCGACGCGCAGGATGGCCTTCGCGAGGGCGTGGCGCTGACCCGCGACGTTTTGATGCAGTGGCTGCGGCAGCAGGGCGTGGAGCCTGTGAATCCGCTCGGCAAGCCGTTTGACCCGACCTGGCACGAGGCGGTGGGGACGGTTCCTAGCGCGCACCACGGCGTGGAGCCGCAGACGGTGGTGGCGGTCAGCGAGATGGGGTACAGGCTGAATGACCGCGTGCTTCGCCCTGCCAAGGTGATCGTGGCGGTCTAGGCGGGCCGTCCAACTCGGCAGCATCAGACTGGGGACTTTCGGCGAGAGGGGTATGGAATACAAGGATTACTACAAGATACTCGGC
Organism: Caldilineae bacterium; assembly: GCA_037446815.1. Lineage (GTDB taxonomy): Bacteria > Chloroflexota > Anaerolineae > DTLA01 > DTLA01 > DTLA01. The sequence goes on from JBBIHX010000132.1 coordinate 3,038, forward strand.
GTTGGGAAAAACGCCACCGAAAAGGAAATCAAACAGGCATTCCGTCGGCTGGCGCGCCAGTATCACCCGGACATGAATCCGAACAACCCGCAGGCCGAAGCGAAGTTCAAGGAGATCAACGAGGCCTACGAGGTGCTGTCGGACCCGGAGAAGCGCAAGAAGTACGATCAGTTGGGCGCGGACTGGGTGCGGTGGCAGCAGGCTGGCGGGCAGCCGGGGGATTTTGACTGGAGCCGCTGGACCACGTGGGGGACGGGGCAGGGGCCCAACGTTCGGTACGCCACCGCCGATGACCTGCGAGACCTGTTCGGGGATTCCAGCCCGTTCTCCGACTTCTTCAGCCAGATTTTCGGCGGGATGGGCACCGGACGCGCCCGCACGGAGGGGTTCGGGTTCCGCACGCGTCCCCAGCGAGGTCAGGACTACGAGCAGGATGTGGAGATTACGCTGGAAGAGGCGTTCCACGGCACGACTCGGACGCTCCAGCGCGACGGCGAGCGCCTGGATGTGAAGATTCCGCGCGGCGCGGATACGGGCACGCGGGTGCGCCTGGCGGGCAAGGGGGCGCCCGGCATCGCCGGCGGGCCGGCGGGCGACATCTACCTGCGGGTGAAGGTTCTGCCGCATCCGCGCTTTGAGCGCAAGGGGGATGACCTGTACACCACGGTGCCGGTGGACTTGTACACGGCGGTGCTGGGCGGCGAGGTGCGCGTGCCCACGCTGGAAGGCGATGTGCTGCTGACAATACCGGCGGCAACGCAGAATGGGCGCGTGTTCCGCCTGCGCGGCAAAGGGATGCCTCGGCTGCGCAAGCCGGACGAGCGCGGCGACCTGCTGGCGAAGGTGGAGGTGCAGTTGCCCACGCGCCTGACCGCGGAGCAGCGCCGCCTGTTTGAGGAACTTCGGCGCATCTCCCGCTAGGCGCGCGCAAACTCTTACCTTTCTCTAATCTTTGTTTTACCTTCATTTTATGCGCATCGGGTATATAGGCGGTAGAATCACTTCTGGCAACAGGGAGGTGAGACTATGGCAGACCTGGTTCGTTGGGATCCGTTCCGCGAGATGGTGAGCCTGCGTGAGGCGATGGACCGGCTGTTTGAGGAGAGTTTCGTCCGTCCCTTCGGCCCGCTCTTCCGCGCCGAGGGCATGGGCACTCTCGCCATTGACATGTACGAGACCGATAACGATGTGGTGGTCAAGGCGTCGGTGCCCGGCGTGAAGGCCAAGGATTTGGATATCACCGTTACGGGCAACACCCTGACGATCAAGGGTGAGGTCAAGGAAGAGGCCGAGGAGAAGAAGGGCGGCTATCATTACCGCGAGCGCCGGTACGGGGCCTTCCAGCGGTCGGTTACCCTGCCGGTGGACGTGGAGGCCGATAAGGCCGAGGCCACCTTTGAGGACGGCGTGCTGACCCTCAGACTGCCGAAGGTGGAAGAGGCGAAGCCGAAGCAGATCACCATCAAGGCGAAGTAAAGGCACGGTGTTCGCGAGGGCCGGGGTATCTTCTCATCCCCGGCCCCGCATCGGAATCATCCACTCTCATCTAGGAGGCGGCATATGGCACGGCAAGTTTCTGTTTGGGAACCGTTCCGGGATTTCGTAACCCTTCGCGATGCGATGGATCGGCTGTTTGAGCAGAGTTTCGTTCGGCCCGCGGCGGAGTTCGCCGGCGACCGGGTGTATCGGCTTCCCGTGGACGCCTACAGCACCGAGGACGCGGTGTACGTGGAGGCGGCGCTGCCCGGCGTCAATCGGGATAGCGTGGACATCTCGCTGGACGGCGAGACCCTGACCATTCGCGCCGAGGTTCCGGCTCCCAAGGACGAGGGGCGCGACTACGCCATCCGCGAGCGGTTCTATGGCACGCTCCAGCGGTCGCTGACGCTGAATGTGCCGGTGGACGCGGCGAAGGCCGAGGCTACGTTTGAGAACGGCGTGCTGACCCTGCGCATCCCGAAAGCGGAGGCGGCCAAGCCGAGGAAGATTTCCGTCAAAACCAAATAGAGGCGCAAGGGTTGAGGAAAAGGCGGGGCTATGACTGGCCCCGCCTTTTCTTTTTGGGGCGCGCTGCTGGGGTCGTCCACGAATTACACGAATCTTCACGAATGGGACGGGTGGGGCTGGCGGCTGTAACCGTGAATTGCGCGAAACTATGCGTAGATAACGTGCGACGCACTTCCGAAGTGCGTCGCACGTTGTGCCGTCATGTGTCATTGCGAGCGAAGCAAGGCAATCTCCTGCCCATGCACGAGATTCTTCGCGGCTTCGCCGCTCAGAATGACAGTTCCCAGGGAGTGCTTCGGGGCTTCGCCCCTCGCAATGATAGCCGCTAACAGGGTCTGGAACAGAATGCCGCGCTGCGTTCGGTTGCCTTGGCGTGGCCGGCATGGTATAATCGCGGCACGCGGCGAAGGGCCGACTCGGACGTCGGGGCATTCCAGCCCTCCGCAAGCCTGGGTGGCAAGGGGTTCGCATGGGAAAGGGCAAATGCGCGGCCTACTGGATTCTGGCGCTGGCTGGTGTCATCGCGGTGATTGCCTTGGCGCGGCCGGTAGCGAGCCGTGGCTACAGCAACCTGGCGATGGTGGCCCTGTACCGGCATGCCCACGCCGTGGCCGCGGGCGCGTCGTCGGACGGGGACCTTGCGCGCGCGGAGGCGCTTCTGGAGCGGGCCGCCGAACTGGATGCGGGCAATGGCGGGGCCCACAGGGGGCGCGGGTTCCTGTTGTGGGAACAGGGCGCGCGTGAGGAGGCAGGCAGGGAATGGCGACGCGGCGGCATTCCCGTGGACGATTTCTTGCGCGCGGCCCGGCAGGCGCAGAAAGCGGGGAATCGCGACGTTGCCATGGAGTGGTACCAGCGGGCGATGTCGGCGTGGCCCGACGCCAGCGAACCCTACGTTCGCGCGGCGGCGCTCTACGAGGGCGACAAGGACTGGGAAGCGGCCCTGGCGCTCTACGAGCGGGCGCTGGCGGCGGGCTCGTTCCCCTCGGATGTGGTGGAGCGGCAGGCTCACCAGGGGCGCGGGGATGCGCTGCGCAACCTGGGCCGACTCGCACAGGCCCTGCCCGAGTACGAGTGGCTTGTGGCCCATGCGCCGGACTACTACTGGGGCTACGTGCGCCTGGCGGAGGCGGTCTGGCAGGTGCAGGGCGACGCCCAGCGCGCGGAGCGCCTGTACCAGCAGGCGATCGCGCTGGACGCGGGCAACAAGTGGGCATATCGCGGGCTGGCCGTGCTGTACGAGAAAACGGGCCGACTTGCCGAGGCGGAGGGCGTGTATCGCAAGGTGCTGCAATTGGATCCCAACGATGAGGCCGCACAGAGCGGCTTGGAGCGCCTCAGCGGCAAACCATGACGATACGCCGATTCGGTTCCAAACTGTGTTGGTCTACCCCGCGTGCCGCCTCCCAACTCTGTCATGCTGAGCCGAAGGCGAAGCATCTCGGTCAGCGAGATTCTTCGCGGCTTCGCCGCTCAGAATGACAGTAGATGCCAACAGACTTTGGAACCGACTCGATACGCCGTTCAGGTTGACACGATGGCAAACTCTTCTTCTCCAATTGAAGAAAGCGGCTCGCTGGCCTTTCTTGGGCGGTCGGCGGTGTTGTCCGTGCTGTTCGGAGCCGAGGCGGTGGCCAGTTTCCTGTTGGACGTGGTCATCGCCGCCGTGTTCGGATTGAGTGTGCAGTCGGACGCGCTGTACGCCGCCTATGCGCTGCCCCAGAAGATGGGGCGCGGGATGTTCCAGAGCCTGACGAATTCGTTCATGGGGCTGTTCGCGGGCGAGCGCGACCGTCCGCGGGCCTACGGCGAGGCCATCACTGTCATCGCGGCGCTTGCGGTGCCGGTTTCGGCTCTGCTGTCGCTCACCAGCGCGTGGTGGCTGCCTGTTACCATCCCCGGGGCGACGGCTGCGACGCGCATCGCCGCGGTGCCGCTGGCCGCGGTCCTGGCGTGGCTGCTGGCGTTTCTGGCGCTGGCCGAGACGTTCCGCGCGATCTACTACCGCGAGGGCGTCATGTGGTTCCCGACGGTGGCCCGAATCGCGGGCATCGGGTTGTCGGTCGGCCTCGTGCTGGGCGCGCCGGTGGGCCAAAGGCTGACGCTGGCGGCGTGGGGGTTGACGCTGGGCGCGGCGCTGGAGGCCGTACTGGGCTTGGCGCTCCTACCTGCGCTCGTGCGCGTGCGGTACAGGCCGGCCTGGCCCGATGCCGCACGGCTGCGCGCCACGCTCGCCATGGTGGGGGTACCGCTGGCGGGCCAGGGCGTGTACGTGGCGGCGTCCATGGGGGAGCAGGTATTGGCGTCGCTGCTGCCGCCTGGTAGTATCACGGCGGCGAACTATGCGCGCCGCATCTTGAACACGCTGGAACGCTTCATTTTCCGCGGGTTTCTCATCACGACCATTCGCGAGAGCGCGGAACGAGCGCGGGTTGACCTGCGGTCCGATTTCCGCCAGGTGATGTTGGTGGCCCTGCCGGTGGCGGTGATTATGGGCGTGCTGCCCGTCCCGCTGACGGCTGTGGTTTTCGGGCGCGGGCAGTTCGGCGCCGAGCAGGTGGGGGTGTTAGCGCAGGCGCTCCAGATGTTTGCCCCTGCGGTGTTGGGCGAGGCGGTGACGCGCATCCCCGGGGGGCTGGCATACGCCAAGCGAAAGTTGCGCGTTCTGTTCATGTCGGCGGTGTTCTCGTCGGCGGCGCTGTTGGCGTCGGAGGCGGTGCTCATCTGGGCCGGGCTGGGCTTGCGGGCTCTGGGGCTTGGGGCTACAATTGGAGGTGTCGTGTCGTTCGCGTGGATGTACGCCGCGTTCCTGGGGCTGGAGGGCGTGCAGATGATGGACCGGCGTAGCGCGTTGCAATTGGTGGCTGTGGGTGCGGGCGCGTGGCTGGGGGCGGCGCTCCTCCAAGCGCTGGTTCGCGTCGCCATGGGGGTCAATGCGTCCGATGTTGCGTTGTTGGCCGGTGGAATGGCGGGCTGCGGGGTGTTTCTCGTGGCCGCGGCCTATGTCGTGGGGCTTCGCGAGGTGCGCAAACTGGTGGCTATCGTCCGAGGCGTTCGCTAGATGAAAGTGGCGCTGGTTTCGTATGTCTTTGACCCGCGGGTGGGCGGCGGGGCCACAGGCTCGGCGAGGCACCTTGCCCACGAGCTGGCGGCGCGCGGCGATGAGGTGGTGGTCATCACGACGACGCGCGAGCGGCGGCTGCGGGCGGAGCGAGAGGGGGATGTTACCGTCTACTCGTTCCTGCCCATGAACCT
>JBBIHX010000133.1:0-8117 GCA_037446815.1 Caldilineae bacterium
TACGGCATCCAGAGGGTGTCCGCGGAGACCTTGATCCAGTACCCCACGCCCGGCTGGAACGTCGCCAGGCCGTTGGCCCATGCGGGCGCCCCGGGATTGTACCGCAGCCATCCGCCAGGAGTGGCCGGGTCGGCGGCATACACCAACACCACCTTCCCCGCGATGGACGCCAACGCCTCGCTCACTGCCTTCGGGGACATGCGCGGGTACGCGACCAGGTTCCAGCCCGCGTACAGCGGCACAGCCCCCCCGGACGACAGCGCGCTGCCGCTCGTGTAGGTCAGCGTGCAGGGCGATGTAACCTCCACCCAGTAGCCGTGCACGCCGTCCACCACCGTCAGCGTATTCTCCGCCGGGTTGCCTCCCGGCACATAGTGGAGCCACGGCCCGCCGGGGGTCCGGGGATCGTAGGCATAGACCTGGGTATAGGAGCCATTGATGGACGCGAACGCCTCGGCGATGGGCACTGCCGTGGACAGATTGGAGAACGAGAGCAGGTTCCAGCCCGGCGCCAGCGGCTTCTCCAGCGTTACGCCCGACGGCCACAGCCCCACCGACGGATCGCCGTGCAGGTTGATTCCCATCAGGTTCTGCAGGTCGCCGGTAAACCAGACATACGACTGGGCGTAGAGCGCCTTGGTGTCGGCCAGCGCGGCCCCGGCCGTGTCGCGGTCGCTCACCAGATTCTGGCCGAAGAAGTAAGCCATGGTGGCGTTGCCGCCGTCGTAATAGGCGTCCCAGTACAAGTAGTACCAGGTCAGCGACGTGCCCGCAACGGTAACCACGGCGCCGCGCCTCAGCAGTTCCGAAGCCAGGTTGGTGTAGCCCACCTGGGCGTTCAGGCAGGAGTTCTGGAACACGATGGACGGCTTGGAATCATCCAGCCCCGACAGGTCGTCGTAGGTGATGAACGGCGTGTCGTAGGCGCCGTCACTGCCCCACAGCCGCCGATAAGCGCCGTAAGCGTTGCCGTGCCCCCACCAGGTAACCAGGCCGTACCCGCCCGCCCACGTGGACGTCATGCTGGACAGGGTCAGCGCCGCCTCGTGCGGGAGTGAAGTGGCCGGCGGATTCTCCTCGTACAGGCGATAGGAAGTGAACCCCGCCGCGTTCAGGTAGCGGTTGCGCATCTCCTCGCCCAGGTATCCGCCGTCGGTCTGGATCGCCACGCCGCTGGTGTACCCCTGTATCGCCATGGCCAGCAGGGCCTTGCGCCGCCAATTGCCGTCGGTCGTGGCGTACGTGATGGTCTTCTGCAGGATTGGCCCCACAACCGACTCGGTGTCAAAGGGAATGCGCCCCACCCACAGTTCGGCGGCAAAGTCGGGCGCGTCCTCGCCCCGTTCCCCGAAATACCCATCGCCATCGGCATCCCAGTTGCCCGTCAGGTCGGCGTAGTATGCATCCGTCGGCGTGGGCCAAGCGCCGTGGTCCGTCGGGCTTGGGTAGACCGTCTTCATCGGGATGGCGGACGCGCTCCCGATGATGAGCAGATAGCGCAGGTTCCACGGGCCATACCGGTTGATGAGGAAGTTGCGGATCTGGTCGGCGGGGTCGCCGGGAAAACTCGCCCAGTCCGACGGCGTGGCGATGTACACCGAGAACCCCAGGCTGGCCTTGTGCGCCGCGAAGTCCTGCACCGCCTGGGAGCCGGCCAAAGTGGCGCTGGTCAGGATGAGGTAGCCGTCGGCCGACTGGGCCACGGGACCGGTCTCGTACCATTCGCGGGCCTGCTCGGCGTTGGCGAGAGGCAGCGCCTCCAGGTCGCCGCGCCGCACCGGCAGGGACGGCCCCTCCGCGCGCACGTACCGCACGCTCACCGACACGCGCCGCGTCAGGGTCAGCGCGCCGGTGCGGGGATCGTAGCGGAACGGGAAGTAATGCAGCCGCGCGAACACAACGCCGCCCTGGGCGTGGGTGCCCTCCAGCAGCACAGGCGCATCGGGGAACGCATCGGTGAGGTCCAGTTGCACCATCTGCCCGTCGTCGGAGACCTGGGGCGGCACGCGCGCGAGGCGCCACCCTTCGCCCAGGGACTCGGTCTGCGCCTCGCCGATAACCACGCCCACCGCCCGCGTTCCTGTCGGCAACGCCACGTCCACCACGCGCACGGGCAGCGCCGGATACCCGGGGATGAGGGCGGTCTGGAAGCCGTCCATGGCAAGGCGCACCGCGCCGTCGTCTTCGGGCAGCGCCTGATACGGGCCGCTCTCCAGGGTGAGGGCAACGGCGGAGCCGCCGGCGGCATCCTGCGCCAACGCAGGCGCAACCGGCGTCAAGACGAACGCAACGACGAGCACCAGCGAGACGACACGAATAAGGACGCGCATCCTCTTCCCTCAAACGGTATTGTACGCCGTCATTGTACTTCGCGCGGAGCCCGCCTGCAATGGGAAATGCGTACCATACGCCCCGACTCGCTTCCAGACGGGCTTGGCGCGCCCCGCGCTGCCGTTTCCTGCGATGCTGAGCCGAAGGCAGCGCACCCGGGCAGGATTGCATCTGCAAATCCACAGGATAAAACGCGGCTCGCGCCCCGCAGGTACGTGCCCGTTCGCGAGCCCCGCCGATTCGGTTCCAAAGTCTGTTGGCACCTACTGTCATTCTGAGCGGCGAAGCCGCGAAGAATCTCGCTGACCGAGATGCTTCGCCTTCGGCTCAGCATGACAGAGTGGGGAGGCGGCGCGCGGGACAGACCAACACAAAATGAAACCGACTCCACCCACCCCGCCCGCTTGGCCTTCGCCGCCGTTTCGGAGTATAATCACCCCGATACTCGCATCGGAGGATTGCATGGCATCCCAGACCGTGCGCGTTCGTTTCGCGCCCAGCCCAACCGGATACCTACACGCCGGCGGCGCACGCACCGCCCTGTTCAACTTCCTGTTCGCGCGCCATCACGGCGGCTCCTTCATCCTGCGCATTGAGGACACCGACCGCACCCGCTACGAACCCGATGCCCTCGCCGACATCATGGACAGCCTCCGCTGGCTGGGCATCCTCTGGGACGAAGGTCCCGAGGTCGGCGGCCCCTACGGCCCCTACTTCCAGTCCGAGCGCCTGCACCTGTACAAGCACTACGCCGAAGAACTGGTGCGCATGGGCGCGGCCTATCGCTGCTACTGCTCGCCCGAACGCCTGGAAGCCATGCGCCAGGAGCAGGCCGCCCGCGGCGAACCGCCCGGCTACGACCGCCACTGCCGCCACCTCACCGCCAAGCAGATCGCCGACTACGAGGCCCAGGGCATCGTGCCCGTCATCCGTCTCGCGTCTCCGCTAGAGGGCGAAACGTCGTTCCACGACGTCATCCGCGGCACCATCACCGTGGACAACCGCACGCTGGACGACATGGTGCTCCTGAAATCCGACGGCTTCCCCACCTATCACCTGGCCAATGTGGTGGACGACCACCTGATGGAGATCACCCATATCATGCGCGCCGACGAGTGGATTCCCTCCACCCCGCGCCACCAGATTCTCTACAAGGCGCTGGGCTGGACGCCGCCCGTCTACGCCCACCTGCCCGTCATCCTAGACCCCAGCGGCAAGGGCAAGATGAGCAAACGCAAGAAACGCACCCCCGACGGGCGCGAGTTCCCCGTCCTTATCCGCGAGTTCCGCGCCGCCGGCTACCTGCCCGAGGCCATGTTCAACTTCCTGGCCCTCGTCGGCTGGTCCTACGACGACAAGACGGACATCCTCACGCCCGAGCAAATCATCGCGCGCTTTGACCTGCCCGCCATCAACGCCGCCCCCGCCGCGTTCAGTTATGACAAGTTGGAATGGATGAACGGCGTGTACATCCGCGCCCTGCCCGCGCCAGACCTGGCCCGGCGCATCCAGCCCATCCTGGCCCAGGCCGGCCGCGCCGCGGACCTGCCCCTGCTGGAGCGCATCGTCCCGCTCATCCAGGAGCGCATCAAGACGCTGAACGACGCCGTGGAGATGACCGACTTCTTCTTCTCCGACCCGCAGGGCTACGACCCGCACCTGCTCATCGGCAAGAAGATGTCCGCCGAGTCCACCGTGGCGGCGCTCCGCCATGCGATTCAGGCGCTCCGCGCCGCAGAGTTTACCGAAACCGGCCTGGAAGAATCCTTGCGGGCCGCCGCCGAGTCCCTGGGCGTCAAGCCCGGCGACTTCTTCACGCCCATTCGCGTCGCCGTTACGGGCCGAACCGTCTCGCCGCCGCTGTTTGGCACCCTGGCCATCCTGGGCCGCGACTGCGTCCTGCGGCGGCTTCAGCACGCCCTGCGCCTGCTCTCCGAAGCAGGCATCGCCGTGTCCGACTAACTTCACGAAGGAGGTGGACATGCAACTGAGCCGACGAGCCGACTACGGTATCCGACTGCTCCTGGAACTCGCGATGCTCCCCGAAGGGACACGCACATCCACCGAGGAAATCGCCAACAAGCAGCGGATTCCGGTTACGTTCCTGAGCAAGATCGCCCGGCAACTCGCCCAGGCCGGCCTAGTCCGCGCCTACCCCGGACTTGGCGGCGGGCTGGAACTCGGGCGCGCTCCGCACCAACTGACCATGCTGGACGCCATCCAGGCGCTGGAGGGGCCGATCGCCATGGCGCGCTGCACCCTGTATCCGCACGAATGCCCGCGCAGCCATTACTGCCCCATGCACCAAGTCTGGAAGAAGATGGAAGCCAACATGCGCGCCGAACTATCCCAAATCACCTTTGACCAACTGGCGCGCTCCGAGCAGAAGGCCATCGCCGGCTAGGCCCGCGTGTTCACGTCGGCGGCCAGACCGGCGCGCACGACAAGGGGACTGGAGGGAGATATGGCGCAATCCAAACCGACCATCGGGTTCATCGGCCTGGGCATCATGGGCAAGCCCATGGCCCGCAACTTGATGCGCGCGGGGTATCCGCTGATCGTCTTCAACCGCAGCCGCGCCCCCATGGACGAACTGGCCGCAGAGGGCGCGGCGACGGGCGCATCCCCCGCCGACGTAGCCGCCCGCGCCGACATCATTATCCTCATGCTGCCCGACTCGCCCGACGTGGAACAGGTCGTCTTCGGCCCTGTGGGCGTCGCCGAGGGCATCCGCCCGGGCAGCATCCTCATAGACATGAGTTCCATCTCGCCCGTTACCGCCGTCAAGGTCGCCCAGGAACTGGGCAAGAAGGGCGTCAAGGTGCTGGATGCCCCTGTCAGCGGCGGGGACGTGGGCGCGCGCCAGGGGACGCTCTCCATCATGGTTGGCGGCCCCGAAGAGGTCTTCAACGAGGCCCTGCCCGTGTTCCAGGCCCTGGGCAAGAACATCGTCCTGTGCGGCGCGCACGGCGCGGGGCAGATTACGAAACTGTGCAACCAGATTCTCGTCGCGCTGCAACTGGAAGCCGTGGCCGAGGCGCTTGTGTTGGGGGCCAAGGCCGGTGTGGACCCGGCCAAGATCGTGCAGGTGCTCGGCGGCGGGCTGGCGCGGTGCGGCGTCCTGGAGACGCGCGGCATGCGCATCCTGAACCGCGACTTCGCGCCCGGATTCCGCGTGCGCCTGCACTACAAGGACCTCAACAACGCGCTGGCCGCCGCCAAAGCCTACGAGGTGCCCCTACCCGTTACCGCCCTGGTCGCCGAGATGTTCAAGCGGCTCAACGTGGCAGGCCGCGGCGACCTGGACCATTCGGCCATCACCACGCTCTTGGAAGAATTGGCCGGAACCGTGGTGCAGAAGCGGGAAGAGTGAGGCGCGTCGGCCCATGTACGTCCTGGCGTTCGCGGCCAGCCCCCGCCGTGGAGGGAACACGGACACCCTGTTGGAGCACGTCATCGCGGGCGCGCGCGCCGAGGGCGCCAACGTGGAGCGCATCGTCCTGGCCCAGTACCGCATCGCCCCATGCATAGAATGCAATGGCTGCTGGAAAGAGGGCGTCTGCATTGTCCAGGACGACTTTCAGCGCGTGTACCCCAAACTGGAACTCGCCGAGCGCATCATCTTGGCCACGCCCATGTTCTTCGGCCACGTCTCGGCCCAGGCCAAGAGCCTCATAGACCGCTGCCAGTGCTTCTACGCCCGCAAGTACATCGTGCGGCGTCCCATGCCGCCCGTGCCGCACCCTCGCCGGGGCTATCTCGTCGCGGCGGCGGGCCACCCGCGCATCAAATTTGATTGCATGGGCCTGACCATGCGCGTGTGGATGGACGCGCTGGACGCCACTTACGGCGGCGCGCTGGCGTTCAACAATCTGGAAAACGCCGACGATGCCGCGTCCAACCCCGACATCCTGGCGCAGGCCCGCCAATTCGGCAGGGACATCGTCCTGGCGCCCCTACCCTAATTGGACGGCACGGCGAAAAACCAATCAAAATCCGCATTCACGCCCGGGTCGTTCAAGTCCATGTTCCCGTTCCACGCCCCAAGCCCCACGCGAGGCGTCGTCATCGTCTCTGCCGACAGCGAATTGAAAAACGTCCAGTTTGTCCCATTGGCGCTGACGTAGGCCGTGTACTGCGCGTTGTGCCGCACCAGGCGCAGGTACATGACGGGGTACGGCGGGGCAGGCACCGTCGTCTCCTGGTAGTACGAGAAGTCATGCCCGGGCTTGCGCTTGGCCAGCACGAGCACCCGCGTCCCGTTCTCGTAGCGCACGGTCAGTTTCACGTAGTGGTTGGACTCCTGGTAGACCACGAGGCCCGCTTCGTGCTTGTTCCGCGCCGGCGTCCAGTCCAGCGCGGTGCGGATGTCAAAGTTCGGCGTCGGGAATTGCTGGAGCACGATGCTTCGCGCCGTGTCGTTGAAGTTCAGTTCGCCGATGTCGGTCTTGATGCGCAAGTAGCCCGGACGCTCGGTCAGGCTCCATTTGCTCATGGCGGGCCGCAGCCAGGACCAGCGCGCGTTGAGCGGCGGCCCCGAGAAGTGATCGTACTTGTCAAACGGCTGAATCGCCAGCGTATACGGCTGGGTAAGGCTAGACCCGCCGTGCCCGTACACGTGGAACACGTAGTATCCCGACTCGTTGACCACGTACCAGCCCTCTTCCGCGCCTGCGCCTTCGTGATCAATGGACGCCACCGACTCGCCGCTGGGATTGAAGATCTCCAGGCCCAGGTCCAGCGTGGGATGGTACAAGGTTAGGGTTACGAACTTGGTGTCGTCAATCCACACGCCGTAGAAATCCTCGTCGGTTTGCGTGCAAATGTAGGCATCGGCAATGTTGATGGGCACGCCCATGAAAGCGGCGGCCGTGTCATACGAATCGTTCGGCTCGTATGGGTCGTTGCACGGGATGGGCGTGGGCGTGCGGGTGCGGGTCGGCGTGCGCGTGGGCGTAACGGTGGCCGTGGGCGTGGCGGTGGCCGTATGCTCCGGCGTGGGCGTGTGGGCCAGCGCCGCGAAGTCCAGGATGCGCACCGAGTAGCCGTAGTAGTGCCGCCACTGCGCCTGCGGCGGGTTGAACGTGTACCCGTCCTTCTCGGGCCAGATGGTTACTGTCTCATCCCCCGGAATGGGCTGGAACGGCGACTGGTAGAATCCGCTGGCGTCGGTCGTGGCGACGGGCGTGGCCGGGTACGACGCGAACCGCCGATAGATGGTAACGCCCGCCAACCCGGGCCCCGATTCATCGTTCAGCCGCACATACCCCTGCACCACCAGGCCGGGGCCTTGCGTCGGCGTGGGGGTAGCCGTGCGCGTGCCCGCGGATGTGGCCGTTGGGGTAGCCGTCGGCGTGCGCGTAGGCGTCCTGCTCGCCGTGGGCGTAGCCGTGGCGGAAGCGGTGCCCCTGCTCCCGACCGCCACGCACGGCAGATACACCCGCGGCGTTGGAGACGCGCCTGCGGATGCCGAAGCCCAGACGCCAGCAGCCACCACGCCCATGGCGACTGCCAGCACCCCAAAGATAAGCGCATGTTTCCTCACGGCGATCCCTCCTCCCCAGCGGCCGACCGAGGCCGCGCGTCCACGGTCTCAAACCATTCTACTGGACATTAGGGAGGCGGGGCAATGGGAAAAAAGGCCTGTTACAGAGCCCCAAAACCCGGATTCGGTTCCAAAGTCTGTTGGTATTTGTCATTGCGAGGGCGCGGAGCGCCCGAAGCAATCGCCGGGGCGTGAGGTTGCTTCGCTTCGCTCGCAACGACACACGAGGAGAGTGCCCTTG
>JBBIHX010000134.1:0-8095 GCA_037446815.1 Caldilineae bacterium
CGAAGGCGAAGCATCTCGGGCATGAGATTCTTCGCGGCTTCGCCGCTCAGAATGACGGGAGCAACCGAATCTTGACAGGCGGCCGGCGGCGCGCGATAATGGCAGCCACTCCGCATGGAGGGTATGCCCATGACTCAGTCCCGATCGCGCATCGGGCCGCCGCTCCACATCGCACTGGCCGAGTCGCTGGTGGTGGTGTGGGTCTGGGGCTCCTCGTTCGTGCTTGTGAAGGCGGGCCTTCGGTACGCGGGGCCGCTGACGCTGGCTGCCCTTCGGTACACGGCCGCGTTTCTGATTCTACTCCCGTTCGCGCTGCGCCGCAACACGCGCCCCCGGTCGCGGGGGATTTGGGCGCGCCTGGCGCTCATCGGCCTGTGCGCCTACACCATCGGCAACGGCTGCCTGTTCTGGGGGTTGCAGTACCTGCCGTCTACAACGAGTTCGTTCTTGATGAGCCTGGTGCCGCTGCTGGTGCTGGCGATGAGCATCCCGTGGCTGCGGGAGTATCCGACCCCCGCGCAGTGGGCGGGGCTCGTCATCTGCCTGGCGGGGTGCGGCATCTTCTTCGCGCCCGGGCTGAGGGCGGGTGAGCCGCTGGGATTGGCGGTTACAGGCTTGGGACTGGTGGCGTTCGCGGCGTTCGGGATACTGGGCCGAGGGGTGGCCCGCGATGGATCCGCGGGGACACTGGCGCTGACGGCATTCCCGCTGGGGTTCGGCGGCGTGGCCCTGTTGGCGCTTGCGCTGGCCGTGGAAGGCCCCCCGCGGCTGGAGGCCCCCGGCATCGGGATCATCCTCTGGCTGGCGCTCATCAACACGGCGTTGGCGTATCTCCTGTACAATCATGCGCTGCAGACACTGACGGCGCTGGAGATGAACCTGGTGCTCAACCTGTCGCCGTTCGCCACGGCGCTCATTGCGGCGTTCGCGCTGAGCGAGGTGCTGACGCCGATCCAGTACGTCGGGATGATCGTAGCGACGTTGGGCGTGGCGCTGGCGCAGTGGCAGCGGAAGGCGGAACCCGCGCCACCCGAAGTGGCGTAGTCGCGCTCACTTGGCCGGCGTCAGGGCGGCTCGCGCCCAAACGCCCTTGTGGTCCGAAATCTCCGCGCCGCCGAAGGTGTCCGAGTCCACGATCGCCCAATGTGTTGTGTCGCCGTCCACCAGGAAGATGTAGTCAATCCGCTTGCCCGAATCCAGGCTTGTGGCGCCCGGCGCGTCGGGGCGGGCCTCGCGGAAGGCGTCGTGCCAATGCGCGGGCAGGTCCCGAATCTGAGGCGAGTCCTCGTGGGCGTTGAAGTCGCCCGCCACGATGGCAGGCAGGCCGTGCCTTTCGCGCTCTACCACGTCCACCAGCGAGCGGATTTGCGCGGCGTTGATTGGGCCCGGCTTGTTGGTGATGTGGGTGCTGAAGATGACGATGGGCCCGGCTTCGGTGTCCAGCGTGGCCCACACGACCAGTCGGTGCTCAAAGAAGCCGGCGCGCGGGGACAGTTCGCGGCGCGTTTGGCCGCGCGGATGGCCACGAGCGAGGACGGCTTCGCCCTCCTCAAAGCGGATGAGAGCGCGGCTGCCGTTGGCGCGGGCATACACGCCGGCCATGCCGAGGGCCTGGGCGAGCACCTGCGCGGCGTGGGGGACCCGCGGCGTGCGCGACGCCTCTTGCAGGCAAACCACGTCGGGCGAGAGGCCGCGGAGCGCCGAGACCGCGGCTTGGAGGCGCTCGGGCTGGCGGGTGTAGTTCGGATAGTCATGCCAGAGGTTGAGGGTCGCGACGGTGAGGGTTGCCGGGATGACGTCATCCGCGGGCGCGCCGATGGGGGTGGGCGGCCCGGGTCGGCTGGCGTTCAGGATGAATGCGGCGGCTGCGGCCAGCGTGAGGCCCGCGGCCAGGAGGAGCCACGTGCGAGCGCGTGTCTTTCGGTGGCGCATGGCTGCGTCCAGGCGACCTGTGCGCCCCTACGGCTGCCCGAGGAGCGAGTAGATGAGCACGGCGACAACGATTCCCATGGCAATCCCGCCCCAGCGCGTTGCCGTGATCTGGAACGCGCGGGATGGCGGGAGGAACTGCCGCAGTTTGGCGGCCCCCCATGTCTGGCTGGCGATGGTGAGGGCCAAGCCCATGATGAGCATCAGGGTTGGCCCGGGCCACTCGCTCGGCTGGCGCAGCAGATAGACGAGCGAGCATCCGGCGATGCCCGGCCCGAGGGCGAAGATGACAAACATGAGCGACATGACGCTGGCTCCTTGCGGCGTGTCTCTTGTGGGCCGCATTGTACCCATGCGCTCTGCCGCCGTCAACCCGGGCGAAGCGCGGCGGAGGCATTGTATCCGCGAATAGCGCGAATCCGCACGAATGGTGGGGTGGAATTCTTCGCGGCTTCGCCGCTCAGGATGACGGTCTTGTTCTGTCATGCTGAGCCGAAGGCGAAGCATCTCGGGCATGAGATTCTTCGCGGCTTCGCCGCTCAGAATGACAGTTCGGCCGGGAAGGGCGTATCCACGAATGGCGCGAATGGTAAGGTGAGGTTCTTCGCGGCTTCGCCGCTCGGAATGGCCGTCTTTGCAACTGCGAATGCACGCGAAAGGGGAGCGTGCGTCGCACGTTGTCCGCATCGCGCCTGCTTGACCATGCCCGCGTCTGCGGCTACAATTCCCATGCGTTACACCGCCGGCGAAGCCGGTCCATCCCGTGAGAAAGGATGTGCGATATGTCCGACATCATGAGGCCCCAACCTTTTGGCGTGCTGCTGCGCTGGATTCTCGGCGAATTGCAGCACAACGGCTCCATTTTCGGCATCCCGCAGGCGCTGTTCTACAGGCCGAGGCCCGAAGCGCCCTACGCGAGCGAGATTTTCGGCCACGCCCTGGCGACGCCCATCGGCCCGGGCGCCGGCCCGCACACGCAACTGGCCCAGAACATCGTCTGCGCGTGGCTGTCGGGCGGGCGGTTCATAGAACTGAAGACGGTCCAGATTATGGACGAGTTGAAGATAGACCGCCCGTGCATTGACATGGCCGACGAAGGGTACAACGTGGAGTGGTCGCAGGAGTTGAAACTGGAGCAGTCGGCGGGGGAGTACATCAAAGCGTGGGCGCTGCTGCATGTGCTTCGGCGCGCGCTTGGATTTGACGATGTCCCGCTCGGCACCGTGTTCAACATGAGCGTGGGGTACAATCTTGAGGGCATCCAGAGCGGCCCCATGACGCGCTTCATGGATCGGCTGACGGATGCGTCGCAGGAGATCGCCGAGATTCGCGGCGTGTTGGAGGCGGATTTCCCGGAGTTCGCCGATGTGGACATCCCGACGCGCCTGACCGACAACGTAACGTTGTCCACCATGCACGGGTGCCCGCCCGATGAGATTGAGCGCATTGCCCGCTACTTGATGGAGGAGCGCGGCCTGCACACCCTGGTGAAGTTGAATCCCACGTTGCTGGGCAAAGACGCGGTGATGCGCATCCTGCACGACGACCTGGGCTTCACCGAGATTGACATTCCCGACGCCGTGTTTGAGCACGACCTGCAATATCCGCGGGCGGTGCAACTCATCCGGGCGCTGAAGGAGACCGCGCGCGTATGCGGGCTGACCTTCGGCGTGAAATTGAGCAATACGCTGGCGATGTCTAACCACAAGGGGTATCTGCCCGGCGGCGAAATGTACATGTCGGGCCGCGCGCTGTACCCCATCACCATGAACCTGTTCCGCAAATTGGTGCGCGAATTTGACGGCGACCTGACGGTATCCTATTCCGCCGGCGCAGACGCGCTGAACGTCGCCACGGTCCTGTCCTGTGGGGCGCTGCCGGTTACGGCGGTGTCGGATATCCTCAAGCCGGGCGGCTACTCGCGGTTCCTGCAGTACCTGGAGAACCTGGAGGGCGAGATGCGCGCGCGGTCGGCGCAGAGCCTGGCCGACCTGGCGAAGGATCGCATGGCGAATCTGGACCGCGCCGCCGAGGAGGCGCTCGCCCACCCGCGCTACAAGAAGGCGTATCATCCCTACGGCCTGCCCAAGGTGGAGTCGGCGTTGGGGCGGTTTGACTGCATCGCAGCGCCGTGCGTGGAGCAGTGCGCGGTGCGCCAAGATGTGCCCGAATATGCGCGCATGATTGTGCAGGGCGACTATGACCGCGCGTTGGAGGTGATCGTCGCGCGCAACCCGCTCCCCGGCGTAACGGGGTACGTCTGCACGCACCTGTGCCAAACGCGCTGCACCCGTAACAACTACGACGAGCCGGTGGCCATCCGCGCCCTGAAGCGGTTTGCGACGGAGAACGGGGAGGTTACGGTGGACATGCCCGAGCCGACCGATTACGAGGTCGCCATCGTGGGCAGCGGCCCGTCGGGGCTGGCGGCGGCGTACTTCCTGGCCCTCAGCGGCGTGCAGGCTACCATCTTTGAGGCGAAGGACGTGCCGGGCGGGATGCTGGCCCTGGCGCCGGAGTTTCGCCTGCCGCGGGAGATCGTGCAGGAGGACATTGAGTTCATCAGGGCGCTGGGCGTGGAGATCGTGCTGTCGCACCCCATCACCGAGCCGCCGGAGCAGTTGCTGCAAGACGGGTACGATGCCGTGTACGTGGCCTGCGGATGGCAGCGGGATGCGCGACTGGGCATAGAGGGCGAGGACGGCGAAGGCGTGTTCGCGGCGCTGGATTTCCTGGCGCGGGCGGCGCGGGGCAAGGCTCCCGAATTAGGCGAGCGCGTGCTGGTCATCGGCGGGGGCAACACGGCCATGGATGCGGCGCGCACCGCTCATCGGCTCACGGGGCGGCCGGTTACGGTCGTGTACCGGCGCACACGGCAGGAGATGCCCGCCGAGCCGGAGGAGGTGCAGGACTTGCTGGATGAGGGCAACACGGTGCTGGAACTGGCGTCACCGGTGCGCATCGTGCTGGAGGAAGGCCGCGTCGTTGCCCTGGAGTGCGTGCGCAACCGCCTTGGCGAGCCCGACGCCGACGGCCGCCGCAAGCCCGTGCCCATCCCGGGCAGCGAGTTCCGGCTGGAGGCCGACGCCATCATCGTGGCCATCGGCCAGAAGCCGGATATCGCCTTCTTGAACGGGAGCGCGGTCTCGCTGCGCGGGGATGGCTCCATCGGCGTGGACGCGCAGACGGGCTGCGCCGGCCCGAGTCGCGTGTATGCAGGGGGCGACGCGGCGCGCGGCCCGGCCATCATCATCCAGGCGTGCGCCGACGGACGCCGCGCCGCGGAGGCCATCTGCGCCGAGTTGGGCGTGCCGTTCCGCGACTTGCTGCCGCGCCTGCCCGAACTGACCGGCGACGAGATTCTCGCCGTGAAACGCGCCCGCGCCCGCAAGGAGTCTCAGCGCGAGCCGGAGATGCTGCCGGTTGACCAGCGGGCGGGGTTTGACCTGGTGGAGCAGACGCTGACGGAAGAGGCCGCCCGCGCCGAGGCCGCCCGTTGCGTGCAGTGCTCGGCGCTCTGCGACAAATGCGTGGAGGTGTGCCCGAACCGCGCGAACTATGCCTATGCGGTCGCGCCGCGACGTTGGACAGTGCCGGTGCTGGCGTGCCACGATGGGAAGTTGACGGCGGTGCGCGAGGATGTGCTTGAAATCGCGCAGGTGCGCCAAATCGTGCATGTGGACGATTTCTGCAACGAATGCGGCAACTGCGCCACCTTCTGCGTGCATCAGGGCAAGCCTTACCTGGACAAGCCGCGCTTGTTCTTGAGCGAGGCCGATTTCCGGCGGGAGGCCGACAACGCCTTCTACGTGGCGGGCAACGTCATCCGCCGCCGCGAGGGTGGGCAGGAATGCGCGCTGACCGTTGAGGACGGGGGCACGGTGTACGAGGACGCGCATGTGCGGGTGCGCCTGTCGCCCGATATGCGCGTGGAGCAGATGACGCTGAAGCAGGCTTTTGAGGGGGAATTGTCGCTTGCCGCGGCGGCGGAGATGGCCGTCGTGTACGAGGGCGTGCAGAAATCGCTGCCGTTTGTGCTGGCAGGGGTTTCGGCGTAGCGGGTCTTGAAGCATCGTCATAACGCCTTGTAGAGGAGGGCATACCATGCAGCGAGAACTGACCCAGACCGGCTCGCTTCTGACGCCATCCGGAGAGTTGGCGCAGGTGGGATGGTCGCGCCAGCCGCTTCTGGACTGCAACCTGGAGGATGCGCGGTTCTATGCCCAGCGCCCGCTCCAGCGCTTCCGCATCAAGCGGTGGGACTACTACGCCGTATTCACGCCCCGCCGCTTCTTCTCGGCGACGATCGCAGACCTGGGGTACGCGGGCAACATCTTTGTGTACACGATAGACTTCCAGACCCGCGAGTTGCACGAGGAGGGGCTGGTGATTCCGCTCGGCAAGGGGATTGCGCTGCCGCGCAACAGCACCGAGGGCACCAGTCTCTATGAGGGCAAGGGCGTGCGGCTGGAGTTCAGGGCGGGGGAGAGCGAGCGTCGCGTGATGGTCTCGTGGCCGGCGTTCCACGATGGGCGCGGCGTGGAGGCCGACATCGCCCTCGCCACGCCCGCGGGGTACGAGTCCATGACCATCGTGATTCCCATCGGGAGGCGACGATTCTACTACAACCGCAAGATCAACTGCCTGCCCGCTTCCGGTAGCCTGCGCTACGGCGATGTACACGAGACGCTGGACCCGACGACCTGCGCGGGGTCGCTGGACTGGGGGCGCGGCGTGTGGGAGTACCGCTCGTTCTGGAACTGGGCCAGCGCGTCGGGGTTCCTGCCCGATGGGCGCACGGTGGGCCTGAACCTGGGCCAGGGCTTCGGCGATCTGTCGGCTGCGACGGAAAACGCCCTCATCCTCGCCAACCGCATCCACAAACTGGATCGGGTGCAGTTTGACTACGTCTCCGGCGACTACATGAGGCCGTGGCGATTCACCGACAACGAAGGGAGGCTGGACCTGACGTTCACGCCGTTCTTGGACCGCACGGCGCGCACGAATCTCGGCGTCATCTTCAGCGAGGTGCATCAGATGTTCGGGCGGTACGACGGGAGAGCCGTGGCTGACGATGGCGAGGAGATTGCCATCGTGGACTTGGTCGGGTTCGCCGAGGAGCATCACGCCCGATGGTAGCCTTGTCGTGAGGCGGAGGAGGCGTGGGTATGCGTAGGCCGTTGGCATTTGTTCTGAGCGGGGGCGGGGCGCGCGGCGCATTGCAGGTGGGGGCGCTGCGGGCGCTCTTGGAGGCCGGGTTCCAGCCGGACCTGCTGGTGGGGACTTCCATCGGCGCGGCAAACGCGGCGTACCTGGCCGTGAACGGCGTGAGCCTTCGGACCGTGGAGGCGCTAGCCGATACCTGGCGCGATGCTGCTACCGCGGATCTGATGCCGGCCAACTACCTGTGGCTGACCCTGCGGGTGCTGTTCAATCGCACGGGATGGCGGCCGTATCACCGCATGCGCGACTTCTTCATCGCCCACGGCCTGTCGCCGGACCTGCGCTTCTCCGACATTCGGGGCGTGCGCCTCATCCTTGTCGCCGCGGACTTGAACTCGGGCCGCCCGGTGCTGTACGGTGCAGACCCCGCGGATTCGGTGCTAGAGGGACTTCTGGCGAGCACGGCGCTCCCCCCGTGGGTGCGCCCGATGGAGAAGGACGACATGTTGCTCATGGATGGCGGCGTGGTGAGCAACCTGCCGGTGGAGCCGGCTGTGGCCCAGGGCGCGCGCTCCGTGATCGCGCTGGACCTGGCCGACCCTCGTTGCATCCCCATCGGCGATGCGCAATTCGGCCCGTTCCTGGCCAAACTCATGCGGACCGTGGAGCAGCGGCAGACCGACCTGGAGATGGCGCTGGCGGCCGAGCGGGGAGTGGAAGTGTGGCGCATCGGGCTGATGGGCCCGGAGCCGATGCAGGGCTGGGATTTCAGCCACACCGAGGAGTTGATGGCCTGCGGGTACGCGATCACGCGCGAGGAACTGGCGCGACGCTCCGCCGCTCGCCCGTCCTGGTGGCGCCGCTGGCTGGGCGCGCTCAGGCCGTCGGCATAGGCAGGGCGCGGGAACGCGAGTCAGTTTCATCTTGTGTTGGTGAACCATAGGCGCACTCTCCTCGTGTGTCATTGCGAGCGAAGCGAATCAATCCCACGCCCCGGAGATTG
>JBBIHX010000135.1:0-5233 GCA_037446815.1 Caldilineae bacterium
CATCCACGGATAGCACGGATTGCGCGGATGGGGCAAAGTAGAGCGAATTGGCAATTCGCTCTACGAGATTCCTCGCCGCTCCGCGCTCGCAGCGATAGGGCCACGCCCCCTCGCCCGCCGGGAGAGGGCCGGGGTGAGGGGCCACGCCCCCTCGCCCGCTGGGAGATGGCCGGAGTGAGGGCGACGCCCCCTCGCCCACTGGGAGAGGGCCGGGGTGAGGGCGCGCAGGGCTCCTCGCCCGCCGGGAGAGGGCCGGGGTGAGGGCACGCGGGGCCCCTCGCTCCCGCGCCTCGCAGGACAGCGCACGCCAACGGGCTTCGCGCGCGTTTGCCCAAACCGCCCCGCCGCGGTAATATTGCGCCGACGGAGGCGCGAGAATCCCGATGAACCCCTATGCGGTGGCGGCAATCCTGGTGGGCGTTGCGGCGGCGCAGACGGCCATCGCGCCCCACCTGGCCATTTTCGGTGTGCGGCCCAACTTGCCCCTGTTGGTTGTTACCGCGTGGGGGCTGCTCCGCGGGTCGGGCGAGGGCATCTGGTGGGGGCTTGGCGCGGGGCTTGCGCTGGACCTGTTCGCGGGCGTCCCGCTGGGGATGTTCGCCACGGGGCTGGTGCTGGCGGGCCTCGTGTCGGGCCTGGGCGAGCGCCTGGTCTTCCGCACTCACGTCCTGCTGCCCGCGCTGACCGTCGCGGCCAACACGCTGGTGGCCAACCTGGCCGCCGTCGGCGTGATGAAACTGTTGGACTGGCCCATCCGTTTTGGCGCGGTCATGACCACCGCCGTGCTCCCTGAGATGGCGTACAACGTCGTCGGCATCCTGCTGGTGTTCCCGGTGATGACATGGCTCCACCGCAGGATTGAGGACAGGAGCATAGAACTGTAGGCGCGCGCCCATACCGTTTGGTCTTGCAGATGCGATGACGGAAACCAATGACCGGGGAAAACTGATACTGTTTCGGGCGCTCATCGTGCTTGTCTTTGTGATTCTGACGGCGCGGCTGTGGCGCATGCAGATCGTGCAGGGCCAGCAGTACGCCGCCCTGGCCGAGCGCAACCGATTCCGCCTCGTCTCCATCCCACCGCTGCGGGGCGTCATCAGCGACCGCTGGGGCGTGGTCCTGGCGCGGAACACCGCCGCGTATGCGGTAACGATCACGCCCGCGGACCTGCCCGATGACGAGGCCGAGCGCCGCCGCGTGCTCATCCGCCTGAGCGAACTGCTGGGCATTCCGGCGTTCCCCGAGGAGGGCGCGCGGACGCTCCCCGACCGCCTGGCCCGGCCCATCAAGCCCACCAACATCTCCGACATGCTGCGCGAGGGGATTTACAACCCGTTCCAGCCCATCTACATCAAGCGCAATGTGGCCCGCGACATCGCGTTCACCATTGAAGAGGAGCATCTAGACCTGCCCGGCGTGCAAGTGGTGGCAGACCCCATTCGCGAGTATCCGACGGGGGCGACCACGGCCCACATCATCGGCTACACGGGCAGCATTCCCGCGGAGGAAGCCGCGTCGTATGAGGCCAAGGGCTACAACATCTTTTCGGATCAAATCGGGCTGGCGGGCGTGGAAGCGGTGGCCGAAGAGTACCTGCACGGCGAAGCGGGCCGCAAGCACATTGAGGTGGACATCGCCGGGCGCGAACTGCGCACGGTGAGCGAGGGCCAGCCGGCGATTCCGGGGGACAAGGTCGTGCTGGCCCTGGACGCGGACTTGCAGCGGTTCACCGAGGACGCGCTGCGCCGCACCCTGGCCGACTGGGGCATCCAGCAGGGCGCGGTGGTGGTGCTGCACGCGCAGACGGGCGAGGTGC
Organism: Caldilineae bacterium; assembly: GCA_037446815.1. Taxonomy (GTDB): domain Bacteria; phylum Chloroflexota; class Anaerolineae; order DTLA01; family DTLA01; genus DTLA01. The sequence continues at coordinate 1,817 of JBBIHX010000135.1, forward strand.
TCGCCATGGTCAGCCTGCCCAACTATGACAACAACCTGTTCGCCCGCGGCATTGACGCGAAGACTTACCAGACGCTGCTGGATGACCCGAACCGCCCGCTGGTGAATCACGCCATCTCCGCCGCCCAGCCGCCCGGCTCCACGTTCAAGGTCATCACGGCGGCGGGCGCGCTCCAGGAGCGGGTCATCACGCCGCGCACCCAGTTCCGCTGCGAGGGCGAGATGTGGGTGCCCAACAAGTTCTTCCCCGATGACCCCAGCCTGGCCCAGCGGTTCGTGTGCTGGTGGAAGTGGGGCCACGGCGACCTGAACGTCATCGGCGGGCTGGCCTATTCCTGCGACATCTTCTTCTACAATGCAGGCGGGGGCTACATTGACCGGGCCGGGCTGGGCGTGGACAAACTGGCCGAGTGGGCCAGGTTCTTCGGCCTGGGCGAGAAGACGGGCATTGACCTGCCGGGCGAATCGGCGGGGCTGGTGCCGACGCCCGATTGGAAGCGGCTGAACTATTCCGAGTCGTGGGTGCTGGGCGACACGTATAACATGTCCATCGGCCAGGGGTTCGTGCTGGCAACGCCACTGCAAATGGCCAACGTGGCGGCGACCATTGCCAACGGCGGGACGGTGTACCGGCCGCAGATTATCCGCGAGGTGGTGGGCGCCGACGGCAAGGTGGTGAAGCCGTTTCGGCCTCAGGTTATCCGCAAACTGGACATAGACCCCGAGGCGCTGCACACTGTGCAGGAGGGGATGCGGGCGGCTGTGGCTTGGGGTACGGCGCATCGGGCTGCGCTGAAGACCATCAACGTGGCGGGGAAGACCGGCACGGCGGAGTTCCCCGGGCCGCGGGACGAAGAGGGCCACCTGCCGACCCACGCCTGGTTCATCGCCTATGCGCCCTACGAGAACCCGGAGATCGCGCTGGCGGTGTTCCTGTACGGCGGGGGGCAGCGCGCGGCGGAAGGGTCCACGGCGGCGGCTCCCCTTTCGCGCGAGATCATGTCGTACTACTTCCAGGCGGAGTAGGGGGCACTTGCCCCGACGCGCCCCGCGCCCGTCCAGCGGCTGATTTTCCAAGGGTACCCCGAAAGCAGTACCTTCGTACCTTGAAGCTGCGCGAAAATTCCGCTATAATGTCATCAGACACATTCAACCCTCGCTGCTGCATCCACGACAGGCCGGGAATATGGTACGATCTGTATCGCCGCCACCGGGGCGAAGGAGGGTTATCATGAGAAAGCACGTAATTGCAGGCCTGCGGGCGTTCCTGGTCCTTTCACTAGCAATGGGGCTCGTTGGGGCAGGGCCAAGACCCACAGTACGAGGGGAGCCGGAGGAGCATGCCTCCCTTTCTGGACAGACTCCGGCCACTGACGATGTGGTTGCGAATTCAGTCCTTGAGATACCCTATATTTCGCAGTATCAAGGACTGTGCACATCCAACTGTGACTGCGGTCCTGCAAGTGCCGCTATGGTTCTACAGAAGCATGGCAAGCGGCCAGCGGGGTTGACCGACGCGCAATGGGTACAGGATGTCAGGGGGAAGTCCGGGAACACAGGGTGTTACTGCACATCAACGGATCACCGCAACTATCTTACCTTCCCCCAACTGGAGGCTGCCATTAGGGCATATGGCGGCCTAGTGGTGGAGGAGATTCCCCCTACGCTCTCGCCACAGCCAGATGCCCAGATGCAGCAGATGAAGAATGCAATTACAGCGGGCAAACCTGTAATCGCCCTTGTGCATGGCGCTTCCTTAGGGCGTGGAAGCAATTACGGGGACCATTTTGTTGTTGTGAGAGGCTTCTCGGATGATGGCCAGTCGGTGTACGTGAATGATCCTGACAATAGGTGTTTGAGCGGGTGGCTGGAGTGCGGAGGGGCCAGGACGTGGTCATACTCGCGATTCAAGACGGCGTGCTATCAAGCGGCATACGGCCCGTATGGTGTCATTGTCGGCACCCAAACGTCTACATCTTGTCCACCAGCAGGCTGCACGCCAGGAAGGGATGTCGGCCGTGACTTCTTCGAGCAGGTTGTTGGCCGTCTGAATGGCGTGCCAATGAGTGGTTTTGCAGTAGATGCGCTGGTAGCATGGAAACCTTACGAGAATACAGCAGCCTGCTGGAATCCTCTCGCTACAACTTGGAGAATGGAAGTAGTCTGTGACTTTAACTCAGTTGGGGTGCAGCACTATCAGAACCAAGATATGGGCGTCCGTGCTACTGCGAACACCCTCAACCTGTCATACTACGAGGCCATTCGCAAAATGCTCCGCCTAGAGGCATTTGACCGCGAAGGTTTACGCGCCGCCCTTAGCACATGGGGTACTTGCTCGGGTTCAGGCTGCGATTCCCTGCTCAACCGTTGGCAAGATCTCTGGAACGCCAGGGGGGGATGCCCCTTGACCAGCATCCCCTCCGGTTACAGCAAGTGCGCGGATGAGGGAGGACGCTGCAACTTCAGCGGCACGGCGAACGTGATCTATGGTGCGAATAACTGCTACACGTCACCACGGTCGTTCACCAACGGGGTAGACTGCAACAACAGCGTTTTTGGTGATCCGGTGTATGGGGTGAGGAAATCGTGCTACACCAATGCGTCCAGCGGTGGGTCATGGGCCTATCAACTGTTCTCCTTAGGAGACTTCAACGGGGATAAGTTTGAGAGCAATCAAACCATTACAGATTTGACCACCGTGGGGTGGAACGATCGCGCTGAATCCATCAAGATCAACTCTGGATATGAGGTCATCGCTTGTGAGCACGCCAATTTTGGCGGCAATTGCGGGCGTGCAACCGGTCCTGCTCAATTCTCGGACATCAATGCATTGGCGCAGGGGCTCCGCAGGGGCTTGAGCTCCATCAAGGCTTGTGTAGGCTCTTGCCCCTCGCCTCCATCCACCCCATCTCTCATCAGCCCCTCCAACGGAGCGGCGTTCAACGAGGGCCAAGGCATCAACCTGTCGTGGTCGGCCACAGGCAATGAGTACTATGGGGAGATATGGGGAGGGCCAGGCGGTACACTAACCTTCGGTTGGCAGACTGGTACATCTAAGGACATTGGCGGTCAGTGGGCCGGCTACGTATACTCCTGGCACGTCAAGGCGCGGAACAGCGTTGGCGAGAGTGGCTGGAGCGAAACACGCACGTTCACCGTAAGACCGGGAGCCCCCACAAACCTGAGTGCCCAAGCGGTATCCACCAGCCAAATCAATCTGTCCTGGGTAGACAACTCTGGCAATGAGGACGGCTACGAGATATACCGCGGTGGCTCGTTGATTGCACAGACCGGTCCGAATGCGGGAGGGTACCAGGCAACAGGACTGAGTTGTGGCACCAATTACTCCTTCTATGTGAAAGCGTACAAGGGTAGCATTGAATCCGATCCCAGCAATACGGCTTCTGCTACCACCCAC
>JBBIHX010000135.1:5333-7972 GCA_037446815.1 Caldilineae bacterium
GTACAAGGGTAGCATTGAATCCGATCCCAGCAATACGGCTTCTGCTACCACCCACCCTTGTCCGCCGCAGACCTGCCCCGCCCCGGCTAATCTGACAGCCGCCGCCCTATCTTCATCCTCCATCCGCCTGAACTGGCAGGACACATGCGATAGCGAGGACTCCTTCAAGATACTTCGCAACGGAACCCAGGTCGGTACGGTAGGTGCAGGCACCACGACATGGACCGACAACGGGCTGTCTTGTGGGACAGCGTATTCCTATAGCGTGAAGGCGCACAACGCCGGGGGCGACTCGCCAGACAGCAACCCGGCGTCTGCTACCACCCACGCTTGCCCGCCTGGGTGTCCGGGAGGCGACGCGGGGAATGCCTTTTCCAGCGCTACCTTGGTCTCTCCCCCGGTGGAGAGGACGGAGTACATTTGTCCCGCGGATGATCAGGACTGGTACCGATTCTCGGCCAGTGCGGGCCAGCCAATCCAGTTGTCATTGTCAAGCGTGCCGGGCGACTACGATTTGTACCTCTACAGGCCCAATGGGACGGAGGCTGCGTCCTCTACAGCCGGTGGCACAGCTGACGAGAGCATTGCATTCACGGCGGACGCCACTGGCGAATGGCGCGCCAAAGTGGTCGGCTGGAACGGCGCGTTCAGTGCCACCGACTCCTACGTCTTGCGGATTCAGGTACAGCCCCAACAGACCGAGAAGATTTCCTTGGAAGCCGAGTTGGGCTCGCTCACACCCCCTATGGCCACGGGCTCCCACCAGCAAGCGTCAAGCTGCGGCTACGTGTCCAGCCCTCAGGGGAACCAGGGGGCTGTAGAAATGCAATTCTCCATTGCCCAGGCTGGGAACTACTACTTCTGGGCCCGCGGAATGGGGCTTACCGACTACAATGAGAATTCTTTCTGGGCATCGGTTGACGGTGGAACCCCCTATCATTACGAGATACCGGCCCCTGGAGGCGAATGGCATTGGAGCCGCTTGTTCCAGGAATCGGGGAATGCTGCACCCCTTTGGCTCAGCGCTGGTTCGCATACGATACGCTTCACTGGTCGCGAGCAAGGGGCGCGATTGGACAAGGTTGTCATTGTCAATCGCGCGGACTATCAGCCATCTGCTGCGGATGTGGTTTCTTGCACAGCGCCGCCGAATAGTTGGCGCGCCGAGTACTTCAACAACGAAACGCTATCGGGCCCCCCTGCGGTCGTCAAATACTATACGACCACATATCTGGACTTCGAATGGGCTGCTGGCGCTCCGGAGCCCGAGGTCAATGCAGATCATTTCTCCGCGCGATTCAGGCGGACCGTTAATTTCAGTGCCGGGCGGTACAAGTTTACCGTATTCCGCGACGATGGGGCACGGCTTTACGTGGACGGGACCCGCATCCTAGACGAGTGGCGATGGGGACGCGCGGAGCATACTGTGGAGCGAGACCTATCCGCAGGCAATCACGAGATTGTCCTGGAGGTCTACGAGATTGACGGGTGGGCCGCCGCGAAGTTGTCCTGGCAGATGGTGGGCGGAAATGCCCCCGCCATAGGAAGTGTCCAGCCCGCATGTGGCAGGAGCGATGCCAACCAGACCGTAACCTTCCAGACGGTCGGTTCCGATCCAGATGGCTGGCAGAATATCAAAATCGTGTACTTCACGATCAACACGGCCGCGTCGCGTAACGGCGGCGTGACAGTAGCCTACAACGCCGAACTGGATCGCATGGTGATGTGGGACGACTCCGCCGGGAGATGGCTTGTCGGTGGGGCCCCGGGGTCTAATACCAACCTGGAGACGTCTCGCGCCCGTTTGAATATCGCCGCGAGCAGCAAGCAGGGTTCAGGTAATGAGTTGACGGTAACCTGGAATCTGCAATTCAAGTCCGAGATGCACGGGGGCTACCCGCTCTATTTGCTCATCCTGGATAGGTCCGGCAATCACACGGGCTGGCAGGCTGTGGGGTCATGGGGAGTGGGCACGAATGGCTCGCCGCCCTGTGTCGGCGCAGTGAGTCCGTCCAGCGGACAGAGCGCGGCAGGGGCCCAGGCGCAAATTGCGACCGAATTCTCTGATGTAGATGGCTGGGAGGACTTGAAAATCGGCTATCTCCTGGTCGCGCCGATTCCGAATGCCCAGTCTGATTCGGTATACCTTGCCTACAACCAGGATGTGAACAAGATCTTCTTGCGGAACGATCAGAACACCGCATGGCTCGGTGGGTTTGCCCCAGGGACAAGTGCCACGATCCAGAACAGCAATGTAATCGTGGACGTGGCCAATTGCACGGTAAACCATACGGCACAGGGGCTCACAGTACGCTGGGCGTTGCGCTTCAAGAACGAGTTCCGCGGCGACTACAACATGTACGCGATGGCACTGGACGATCGCGGGTATGTCGCTCCGTGGCAGAAGAAAGGAACTTGGGCTATACAGTAAGCCCGCTGCAAGTCCACAGGCGAGGGGGAGCCGCGACGATGCCCGCGGCCTCCCCCTTCTTCGTTCCGTGACACAGCCCTTGGGGCTCTGCACGCCCCGCCTTTTCCGGCTCATGCTTGCTGAGATGTCTTCTCCGATCCCTTGTGGATCAATACCCCCCGCCTCTTGCGCCGCCGGCCAGGGCGTGATACACTCTGCGGCGAATCGC
>JBBIHX010000136.1:0-7757 GCA_037446815.1 Caldilineae bacterium
CCGCTCTGTCATGCTGAGCCGAAGGCGATACGCCCTCGCCCTTCGGGAGGGGGCTAGGGTGAGGGGCGAGATTCTTCGCTCTCCGCCGCTCAGATTGCGGTAGATGCCAACAGACTTCGGAACCGACCCTATCCCCCGCCGCGCTTGCCGAATCGCTGTCCTTATTGCATAATTGCGCCAGTGCATTGGACGGAGCCGCCGAATGGCATCGCAAAGCAACGAGGAACTCAGCGAGCGCGAACTGGAACTGTTGCGACTGGTCGCCAAAGGCGCGACGAACCAGCAAATCGCGCGCGAACTGACCATTAGCGTCAACACCGTCAAAGTCCACCTGCGCAACATCTTCGCCAAACTGGGCGTGGAGTCGCGCACCGAGGCCACCATGGTCGCCGTGCAGCGAGGGCTGATTCAGGTGGAAGTGCCCCCTGCCCAGGCTGCCCAGGAGGCCGCGCCGGCGCCTTCCGCCTTCGCGTGGCCGCCCCCTGTGCGCCCGTTCGCTTGGCAGCGCGTGTATCTTGTGGTGGCCGCCGCCGTCGCCATCGCCCTCGCCGTCGTGAGCATGGCGGGCCCGCGCCCCCAGGCGCGTAATGCTGCCGACCCCTTCCTGGACAGCAGCGCAGTCGCCCCCACGATGCCACAGCAGCTCCCGCCCCGCTGGGCCATGCGCGCCCCCTTGCCAGCCGCGCGGGCCCGTCTGGCCGTAGTGTCCACGCCGGCCGGAGTATTCGCCATCGGCGGCGTGGCCAATGGCCAGGTTACCGGCGCGGTGGAGCAGTACGTGCCCGCGGAAGACCGATGGATCGCCCATCCGCCCAAACCCACACCCGCGGCCAACATCGGCGCGGTGCTGGTGGATGGTCGCATCTACGTCCCGGGGGGACACGACGCCCAGGGCCGCGTCCTGAACGTCTTGGAAATCTATGACCCGGACACCCGCGAGTGGACGCAGGGCCCACCCCTTCCCGCGCCGCGCGCGGCCTACGCCATCGCCGAAGAAGCGGGCCGCATCTACGTGTTCGGCGGCTGGGACGGATACCGGTACGTGGACACAGTCCTCCAGTTCTCACCCGATACAGGAGCCTGGATCGCCCTGACCCCGATGCCGAAAGCCCTCGGATTCCAGGCAGCCGCATCGCTCGGCGGCAAGATCTTCCTCATCGGTGGCTACGACGGCAGCAAGGAGTACGCGTCGTGCTACGAATATGCACCGTCTCTGGATGGGAGCGGCCCATCGCCCTGGCGGCAATGCGCGCCGTTGTCGGTTCCCCGCGGCGGCGCATCGGCGACAGCCGTCGGCAACAGCGTGTACGTAGTCGGGGGCGGGTGGCAGGGATTCGTCGCGTACAACGAACGCTACGAACCCCAGAATGACACATGGGTGCGGTTTCCGACGCCGATTGTCGGCCAATGGAGAAACCTCGGCGTCGCGGCCCTCGGGACGCAACTATATGCCATCGGCGGGTGGAGCGGCGAAGCGCTGGCCATCAACGCCGAATATCAGGCCATCTTCCGTGTGGTCATGCCGCGCACCGTTCGCTAACTCACAGCGGCGATTCGGCCAACTGCTTGAGTTTGGGCAGAGTCCCCTCCCAACTCATCTTGGACAAGCCCAATTTCAGCCGCAGGTGCTCGGGGTCCATGCCCGCGCGGAAATCGTGCAGCGCCGAAGTCATCCGCAGCATCTCAAAGGAGAGAGCGTCTACTCCGGCCAACTTCGCCAAGTCGGTGAGCACGTATTCCAAGTTGCGCGCGGTGCAGGGGAACAGCACGTCCTTTGGCTGGTATTGCTGGCGGTACTCGCGGAGCGCCGCCACCGTTTCCGGCTTCAGCGCGAGCCGGCGCTCTTTGTACCGCGCGTACCTGGGATCGGTCGCGCGCACGCGCAGCGTCGCATGGGACGGGTCGGCGACCGACAAATCCTCCAGGCGTATGCCCATGCACTCGCTCTTCTTGATGCCAGTATCCAGCAGAAGCCGCACCAGAAGATATGGGCGCGCGTCGGGCTTCTCCGCCGTCCGAAGCGATTGCGCGGCCGCAAGCACGCTCTCCACCTGCGCGTCCGACAGCACCAGGGGCAGCGGCGTCGCAACGGGGCGATGGGCAATCGTCGCCGCGGGATCTACCGGGATAACGCCGCTCTCCGCGAGCCATTTGAAGAAGACCTTCAACGTCGTTAGGCGGCGCGCGAACGACTTGGGCGTGCACGGCTTTCCCCGCTCGCGCTGCAAGTACGTCAAGAAGCGGTTCAGATCGGCAGTGGAAATCTCCGAAACCCGAACTCCCGCGCCCAGGTAGTTGGCAAAGATGCGCAGGTCTCCCAAGAACGACTTGATGGTATTCTCCGCGAACCCCTTGCGCTCCATGTGGCGGCGGAACGGCTCAAACGACTCACCCAGCGTGGGCGCCGCCCCGCTCCCCCACAAAGGCAACTGCTGCTCGTACATGGGTCTCCTCCTCGGATGTAGCGCCGCTATTCCTGACTGGACAAATCATAGCATTCTTGGCCGCATCCGTCCATTCGCTCCCCTCGCCGTCGGCAGCATTACTGCACCGCCACAGCGGGCAGCCACACCCTGCGCACGACGGGCGGCGGCTGAATCGGCGGGGGCATCGCCGTCGGCGTGCGTGTGGCCGTGGGCGTCGGCGTCCACGTGGGCGCGAAAGTCGGCGTTCGCGTCGCCGTGGGCGTCGCCGTCCATGTGGGCGTGGCGCTCGGCGTGCGCGTGGGCGTCGCCGTCCATGTCGGCGTTGCGCTCGGCGTGCGCGTGGGCGTCGGCGTCCATGTCGGCGTTGCGCTCGGCGTGCGCGTGGGCGTCGGCGTCCATGTCGGCGTTGCGCTCGGCGTCCGCGTCGCCGTGGGTGTTGGCGTGGGCGTCTGCCACGAGTGGCTAGCGAAATCCTGCGTCCAATAGTGATAGTATGGCCCGTAGGTGTCGTCGGCATCGTACACGTACCCGACGCCGATGTGGTGGTATGAGGGATTCAGAATGTTCGCGCGATGTCCAGGGCTGTTCATCCAAGCCGCCACAACCTGTTCAGGCGTCGTGTAGCCAGCCGCGATGTTCTCCCCGCATGTCCAGATGGGCGAGTATCCGGCGGCCGCCATGCGACCACACGCCGACGAGCCATCGGAGCCCGTGTGGTCAAAGAAGTTGTGGTCGGCCATATCCCGACTGTGGCCCAGCGCGGCCGCGTTCAGCGAGGCGTCGCTGATGAGCGGCGGCAGCCCCGCCCTGGCGCGCTCCTGGTTTGTCAGTTCAATCACCCGCTCCGCAAAGGTGGCCAGCGCCGCGGCGTCGGGGGCTGTGCCATCGTCTTCACCATGCGCCACCAACAGGAAATCCGCGCCGCCCGCCTCCGCGGGGTTAGCCCAGCCCGTCGGAGCATCTGCCGATGCGACGACCGTGGCAACGGCCACCATGAGGGCGAAGATTCCTGCCACCCACACGCCCCGGCGCGGCCCGCGAATCCGTAACGTGCCCAATGTCATCACCGTTGATCCAGATAGAGTCCGCCGACCCGCGAGCCGCAACCCCAAGTCGGCGGTCAGAGTATGCCATGCGTTGGGTGTTCCGCCAAATTGCGCGTGCCCACGAGGAGCAGTCCGCGAGAACTGTCATTGCAGGGTGCAGAGGATGCGCAGTTAGATTATTCTCAGCGTTCTCTGGGTCTCTGCTGTGAGCCACGCAGCCGCAAGATCGGCCAAAACGCAAGAGTGCGAACATAGTACGAGATGAAACCGAGGGGTGCAGTCGGCGGAGTTGACATCCGGCCCAAACTCAGGTACCCTACACACCAGCAGCACAAGGCGCTTTCGGGGGGAAAGCCATGGTGCAGTCGGTCTCATCTGGAACCGTGCTCGGCAATCGCTACAAAGTTCTGGGCCTCATCGCGCAGGGCGGGATGGGCGCGGTGTACAAGTGCAGCGACACCCGCCTGGCCGGTCGCCTGTGCGCGGTCAAAGAAACGTGGATTGACCCCAAACTGTCCCCTGAGCAACTGAAACAGATGCAGGAGCAGTTCAAGCGCGAGGCGACCACCCTAGCCACCCTGGATCACCCCAACCTACCCAAGGTATCCGACTACTTCTCCAGTAGCGGGCGCCACTACCTCGTCATGGACTACGTGGCCGGTCAGGACCTGCTGACCCTCCTCAAGAGCCGTCCAGCGGAGAAGCCAGGTCTCCCCTGGCAGCAGGTGTTGGAATGGGCCAATCAACTGTGCTCCGCCCTGGACTACTTGCATACCCAGGACCCGCCCATCTTGCATCGCGACATCAAGCCCGCGAACATCAAACTGGCGGACTCCGGCCTCATCAAGTTGGTGGACTTCGGGCTGGTCAAGTGGATGGCCCCGGACGACAATTCCACCATCACGGTCATCCAGGGGCTGGGTACACTAGCATACACTCCCCTGGAGCAGTACGGCGGAGATACCGGTCACACCGACCCGCGCACGGACATCTACGCCCTGGGCGCAACGTTGTACCATCTGCTCACCGGACAGGCGCCGGCCTCGGCGAAAGAGCGCTTCCTCAGGCCTAGCAGCCTGATCCCGCCGCAGCAACTTGCGCCCGACCTCCCGCCACACATCGCCGAGGCGATCCTGCGGGCGATGGCCATGCACCCGCAGGACAGACCGTCAACCGTCAGGGAGTTCCGTGCCCTGCTGAACGGGGAAAGGAGCCTGCTATCCCCGAGCATATCTGCACACCGGCCCACGTGGACCGCCATCCTGCGCCGCGACCTGGCCCTCATCGTCCTAGCGGGGTTGCTCTTGCTGGCCTCGCTGCTGGTCTCTCTCGGATTCTAGCCCTCCGCGATCCCCCACGGCGCGGCGAAGCGCATGCGCAACCCGGGCCATCGCGTTTGGCCTCGCCCAGCCCACCAACCCGGTAGCCACGCACAGTAGCCACGACACCACCGCCGGCTGCCAGCGCCAGGGAATCGCAGGGGGCGTGCCCTCCACGAGGACCGCCCGCCCCAGAATCAGCCCCGCCAGGCCGTAGGCCAGGTACCCCGCCAATCCGGCACAGAACGCAACCAGCGCTGTCTCCACCGCAACTATCCTGCCCGCTCGCGGGTATACCAGCGCCCCCAGCGCCGTGGACAGCCCAAGCACCCCGGCCACACTCAGCAGGAATGCGTAGATGTCCAGCGGGCGCGAAGGCGCTGGAGATGGCGACGCCTCTCCCGGGAAGACCGCAACCGGCGTCGGCTGCGGCGTTGCGGTTGCCGTCGGCGTCGGCACCAGTGTGGAGATCACCGCCGGCTGATCGCCGCGCACCGAGACCAACAACTTCGCCGACTGCGTCGCCTGCCCTGCCGTAACGCTCACCTCAATAGTGCCCGGCTGCTCCAACTTCAGGCGCACGCGCGCCTTGCCGTCCGTCGTCTTCGCCGTCTCCTGCCGCGACAGCCGCGACTCGGCGTCCGAGAACAGGAACGTTACGGCCGTCCCATCGGGCACGGGCTTCCCATTGCGGTCCACAATCACGCCGGTTGTGAGGACAAGTTCATCCCCAAGCCCCAGACTCACCTGCCCCCCGTTGGTTCCCGAACCTTCGCCCCCGACCGGCTCCACGTATAGCATCTGGTCGGGCGCCGGTTGCAGTCGCTCGGGCAAGCGATACCCCACAGCGGCCACAGACACCGGCGACTTGCCCACAGGCGCGATTTCGCCGAACAGCGCCCGCAGGCCGGCTTCTATGGCCCATTCGGTCGCGCTATACAACCCGTAGTACACGCTCACCTTTGCAACATCTGTGGAATCCAGGCAATAGGGTGCTCCCAAAGCGAACACCACGACGCGCTTGTCGCGCAACAGCGCCGCCTCCTGGCGGAGGAACGCGGCAAGCGGATTCGTGGCCGCGCCCACGGGCGGCCCGCAGCCCTGCGCCACAAACAGCACCCACCCGGCCTGAGCGATCGCCTCCTGCAGGCGCGCCGGGCCTTCGTCCGCGCTGCCCGCCAGCATCCCGGCCAAATCGTCAAACGTAAACGAGAGGACGCGGGTCATATCCAAATGCCCACTGCCCTCTTGCCCGTACAGGCGCTGGAGGACGCGAAGCGTGGTGCCCGATGGCGGCTGTTCCGTCGGCTCGCACCCCTCGCAGGCGGCCTGCGCCACGACCTCCTCCACGATCACGACGCGGTCGCCGACTCCCGGGGGCGTGGGCATCTTTGCCGCCAACTCCTCGGGCCGCGGATAGATGACGGTTACCGCCTGCGCGGCGATGGCCGACATATCCTGCGCGCCCTGGCCCGCCGTCGGGGGCAAATCCCCGCTAGGGACGACCGCTTCCGCGGTGAAACGCGGATACAGGCGCAACTTCGCCGCCAGGATGCGCCGAACGCTATCGTCCACCCGCCCGCGGAACGCCGCATCCGACTGATACTTCGCCTGGAAGAATTCCAATGTCTCGCGCACGCTGGCGAAATGCTCGTCCCAATCCCCCATTGTCGGGCCGACCATGTCCAGCATCAGAATATCGTTGCCTGCCAGGAACGCATCGTAGGCCGCCCGCTTGGCCTGGAATCCTTCCCCCTTCGGATCGTAATACAGGCGCACCGAACGCGCGCCCAGAGAATCGCTCACCAGCAACCCACCGTTGCTGCGCCACTCGTCAACGGGGGACTGCGACAGGAAGAAATACAAAGCCTGCGAGTCCAGGCTCGCCGGCCTTGCCATCTGCGTGCTGGCATTGATGCTGTGGAACTGGACGTGCGTCGTGAGCATGCCATCCAGGACGTCATCCGCCTCGGGCGACGCCGGGCGGGTCAGCGCCACGAACGGAAGAGCATCCGTCGCCAGTCGGTTCTCCAGCGAGTCCTGAATCACCGGTATCTCTGTGTACACATCCCTGTCCGCAACGCCCAGGCCCGGGAAATGCGTGCCGACGCTCAAGACGCGGCCCCCAGACCCCGCATGCACCCCCCGCACATACGCCCTGCCCATCACCGAGACCCAGTAGGGCGATTCGCCGAAGGTGTCCGTTCCCAAATCTCCGAGCAGCCCACCCCGCGTCGGGTTGGCCACATCCAGCGGGGGGCCGAGTAGCACGTTCACGCCGATGGCGCGGAGCAAATCCCCCGCCTGGCGGCCCGCTCGCTCGGACGCGCTCGGATTCCATGTTGCGCCCAGCGTCATCATGCTCACTTGCTGATACGCGCTCGTCCCATCGTGCAACAGCGCCATGTCCGAGGAACTCATCGCGACGAACAGCGGCAAAGCCACCGATTCTGCAACGACAGAGGGCGTGGGCGCTGCTCCCTCCGCAGTAACCGCTGGAGTCGCCGTTGGCGTCGCCGTCCCCAACGGGCCCGCGGAACCTCCCAGCGCGACGCTCTGGAGAGAGGCGACAAGGTCGCGGAGCGCCTGCGCGTTCCCCGCCACGGGCGACAGATTCCCATTCCGCGCAGCCACCATCACCCCGCCGATGCGATACGTCTGCACCAGGCCCACCACCTCCGCCAGGCGGTCGGGCGGGAACCCAACCAGGAACAATTGCCCGACCCGCTCCGCTGGCGTCATGCGCGCCAGCAGCGAATCCACATCCCCGGCAGTCGCCTGGCCGCCGACGGGCGCAGGCCACGCCGCGCCGGCCACCATCAGCCACAGTAGGGCTATGAGCACACAACTGCGCGTTCTACGACGCATCATGCATGCACCATCCTTCGGCCGAGAGTATACCCCAGCGCACTCAGTCGGTCAACCGCCGCGACGCAACGACTCGGCTTCAACTGTGTTGGTCAAGT
>JBBIHX010000137.1:0-5826 GCA_037446815.1 Caldilineae bacterium
CCCTGAGCGAAGCGAAGGGTCTCGGGTTGCGAGATTCCTCGCGGCTGCGCCGCTCGGAATGACAGTTGTGGGGGCGGGGTCGCGCGGGGCTGGCGGCTAAAGGCTAATGGCCAGCCTGTCACCCTGAGCGAAGCGAAGGGTCTCGGGTTGCGAGATTCCTCGGCGCTTCGCGCCTCGGAATGACGGTTGGGGTGGCCGCGCGGGGCTGGCGGCTAAAGGCTAATGGCTAGCGGCTAACGGCTATCGGCTGACGGCTATCTGCTACTCGGAGGAGGAAACATGGCAGTGTTCCTGGATTCGGCGATGGTGGACGAGGCGCAACGGGCCTGGGATTGGCGGCTCGTGGACGGCGTAACGACCAACCCGGCGCTGGTGGCGAAGGCGGGGCGCGCGGCGCTGGACATCGTCCGCGACATCACCCGCATCGGCGACTGGGACGTGTTCTACCAACTCACCGGCCGCACGGCCGAGGCGCTCCTGGAGGAGGCCATGCGGGCCACCGACGTGGCCCCCGGCCAGATTGTGCTCAAGATCATGGTCTCCTTGCCCAACCTGGAACTCGTGTTGGGGCACGACGAGTTCCGCTGGGCCGTTACGGGCATCGGCAGCACGGCGCAGGGGCTGCTGGCGCTGGAAACCGGGGCCGAGTATGTCATCCCCTACGTGAACCGCATCACGCGCGCGGGCGGCGACGGCATCGGCGTGGTGGCCGAGATCGCCACCCTCGCACGGAGGGTGGAGTACCGGGGCGAAATCCTGGCCGCAAGCCTGAAGTCGCCGCAGGAGGTGGCCGACGTGCTCATCGCCGGCGCGGATCACGTAACGGTTCCGTGGGCGCTGCTGGAGGAGATGGCGCGGCATCCGGTTACCGACGCGGCGGACGAGGATTTTCGGCGCGCGCTGGGGCAGGCGTAGCACGATTCGGTTCCAAAGTCTGTTGGCGTTTGTCATTGCGAGGGCGCGGAGCGCCCGAAGCAATCTCTGGGGCGTGAGGTTGCTTCGCTTCGCTCGCAACGACACATGGGAAGAGTGCGCCTGCGGTTCACCAACACAAGACGGAACCGAGTCCGTAGCACAAGCCCCGCTGTCCATGGCCGGCGCCTGACGGCTGATGGCTGATGGCTGACGGCTGATCGCTGACCGCTCAAGAGGTCTCTGATGGGAAAAGCGAAGGAACCCAAACCGGTGAAACTCATCGCCAGCATCTTCGGCGCGGATGCGGGGCAGATTGACCGCGCCCAGGCCGCACTGGAGGTTCGGTTCGGGCCGGTGGACTTCCGCTCGGACCTGCTGCCCTTTGACCACACGGAGTTCTACGCGCCCGAGTTTGGGGCGGGCTTGGTGCGGCGCATCGTGGCCTTTGAGCGGCTGGTGGACCCCGCGGCGTTGCCCGACATCAAGTTGGCGACCAACGCGCTGGAGGCCGAGATGGCCGTCAGGGGGAAGCGCACGGTGAACATAGACCCGGGCTACGTGAGCGAGGGGAAACTGGTGCTCGCCAGCACCAAGGACCACCGGCACCGCATCTACCTGGGCAAGGGCATCTACGGGGAGATCACGCTTCACTACCATCGGGGCGAGTTCCGCGCGTGGGAATGGACGTACCCAGACTACGCCAGCCCGCGCTACCGCGAGATCTTCGCCCGCATCCGCGCGCGGTACCGGGAGCAGTTGAGGGGGCTGTAGCGTCCTACTCCGCCACCAGGCCCACCTCGGCCACCATGCTCTGATAGTTCCACCCCGAAGCGTACACCCGCAGCGATGTGATCCACGCGGGCTTGGCGTTGGCCAGTTCCTCCATGAGGTTGGCGGACTCAAAGGGGTACCACGTGTCGTGCGGAACCTGGATGCCGTAGTACAGGATGGGGAGATTGTCGGGGTTGCGGTAGTAGAAGCCGCGCACCCAGTGCTGGGGATTCCCGTACACGTCCACGTAGTCCAGCCGCACCATGACCGGGAACTCGCTGCTTTGCAACCCGCCGCCCGATAGGCTCTGGTACAGGATGCGCACGTCCATGCGCAGTTTCAGGGAGACGAAGTCGCGGGCGTCCTTGTCAATCTTCTGGACGAGGAAGACGGCGTTGTGCTCGCCCTCGCGGCCCATGCGGCTGAACTGGGCCGCCAGGCGCCCGCCTGCCTGGACGATCTCCACCTTGCCCGCCTGGACATCCTCCGACAGGCGCTCGGTGTCCACCTGCCACCCGACGGACAGGGGCTGCGAGAAGTCGCCGTTGATGACCAGGTCGCGGATGGCGGCCACGGGCGGGGTTGGGGGTTGGCCGAGGCGCAACGTGGTGCGCTGCCGAGGCTGCACCTGGGTGTCCACGCCGCCGCCGCGCACCGTCGCCGAGCCGTAGCGCACGGAAACGTCGGTCTGCTCGTTGCCCACCTCTACCAGGATGCTGGCGTCGCTGAAGACGATGGCGCCCTGCGGCGTGCGCACCTCCACGTAGAGGGGGAAGTGCCCCGACGGCGCGGCGGCGATGCGCGCCCGGCCCGACTTCACGGCCAGCACGATGCGGTCCGAAGCCCTACTGGACGCGAATCGGGGCGAGCGAATCTCCACCACCTCCACGCGGGTGTTGGCGAACAACTGCACGGTGCTAAGGACGAGGCGCTCCTGCGGGTTCTCGTAGAAGGTGAGGATGCCCTGCGAGGTGCGGTCGGTCTGAATCTGCGCGCCCTCGGCGATATCGTCGCGGCGGTCGGTAACGGCCAGGTTGGTGCTGAGGCCCGGGTACTCCACGACGATGGTGGGGACGATGGCCTCCAGCGAGGCGAGGCGAGGCACCAGCGCGCGGTTTACGTAGGCCTTGACGCCCAGCGGCACGCCCACGACCAGCGCCAGGAACGTGAGGAACGCGCAGATGAGCACGAACCAAGCCAGCCGCTCGGGGTTTTTTCTCATCTAGAATCGCACTCCGAATCCCTGGAATTCGCCGGTGGCATTGCCCCACTGGACTTCTACCTGGCTGACGCGGGCGCTGCGCGGCCCTTCGCGCAAGATGTCCAGAAACGTCTCCAGCGCAAGCCGGTCGCCCTCTGCCAGCACTTCCACCGTCCCATCCCAGGCGTTGCGAACGTAGCCGCGCACGCCGAGGCGCTGCGCCTGCGCTCGTGCGAAGGCACGGAACCCGACGCCCTGCACGTCGCCGTAGATTTTCACGAACATACGCACCGGGGTCATGCGTGCACCTCACGGGCGAAGCCTGGCCCCTATTATACCCGTCTGGGCAAGAGAAGCAAACTTGCATTCGGCCATCAGCCATCAGCGGGTAGCCGTCAGCCTTTGGCTGTTAGCCTTTGGGTGGCCTACACGGGCCAGTCCTCTATCTCGGCCAGGCGGAGTACGAACCCCGCGCCGCCGCACCCGTGCACCGGCGTGGACGGCCCACGGGCGATGAGGGTGCGGCGGGAGCGCGCCTCGCGGATGAGGACCTCGCGCGGGGCGTCGGCGTAGCGCCAGTGGCACACGTACACGTCCGAGGCCAGGTCTAGCCCCACCAGGCGGCGGAGGTTCGCGCAGTTCCAGCAGGTGCGGGCAAGAGGGCGGCCCTGGTGGCTCAGCCCGGCGCGGCGACAGGCGGCGCGGAAGCCGGCGTTGTTCATGGCGCGACCCGGGCCGGGCGCGCGGCGCGGGATGCGGCGGTTGAGGATGCACCGCTCGGCGGTGCAGCGCGCGCAGTACAGTTGCGCACGGGTCTGGCCGGGCGGGACGGGGCGCAGGGCAGCCGTCGCCGTGTCGCGGCACGGGTATTCCAGGGGGCGGTAGTTGGAGCCGAATTTCCAGTAGATGCCGGCGCGTTGCCGGGCGGAGTGAGACCGTGTCACGAGAGCCTCCCGATGTAGGACGCGGGGGCTGTCGCGCCGATTGGAACGTTTGTTCTATCCTATTGGAGAACGACGGCGTTGACAAGGGCGAAACGGGCGGGGAAGTTTAAAATTCTGCTTGCGCATGGGGCGCGGCTACTCGCGAATCTGCGACAGCCAGGCGGTCGCGAAGACGAGGGTCCAGGTGAACTTGCGCGCCTCCGAGGCCACGCGCTCGCCGCGCAGGAGTCGCTCCAGCATGGCGCGCACTGTCTCAGCCCGGCACAGGGGCATGAGGGGATTATTGGGCTGCAAGACCATGTCGCCGACGAAGGCGCGCATGGCGGGGTGCGCGTAGATCTCCCCTTGCGGCGCGAGGAACGATCCACCGGCGGCCCGGGCCAGTTCGGGGGGCACGCTCTCGGCCAGCAGATTGCGGAGGAGGCCCTTGGGCACCCCCTTGGGGCGCTTCTCGTCCCAACTGAGGGCGAAGGCTCGCCGCATCATCAGCGGCTCCATGAACGGCGCGACCGAATCCACCCCTGCGGCCATCTGCGGCCCCAGAACCACCGCCGAGAACTCCCGAGAGGTGAAGTACATCTGGTGCAGGACGCTGGTCAGCAGGTCGTAGTCGCGCGCGGCGGAAAGGGGTTCCACATAGTCGCGGACGGCGTCGTCCAGGGTCTGCCCGACAGCGCGCGGTATGGCGTAAGCGATGCCCTCCATCGGGTGCTCGCACATCATGGTGTGGGTGATGGGGACAGCGATACTGCGCCGCACCGCCGACAGCAGGCGCGCCATTGGCGAGTCCCACCGCCACAATCCCAGCCCGGCGTAGGGCCACGCGAGGGCCCTCCGCGCGAACTTTGGAACCCATCCCAGGGGCCGCCACAGCCGCCGAATGTGGAGCCGCTGGCCGAAGGGTGCGCCCGCGCCCACGCCGTGCAGGGTGGTGCGCGACGGCTGGGCCAGCGGCAGGGCGGCATGGGCCAGCAGGTTGCCTGGAACCAGGGACGTGTCGCAGAAGGGGAACGGATAGTCGCGGCCGATGCGCTCCAGCACCGTCGGGATGTCGGCGGGGTTCCAGGCGACCTGACAGAATTGCAGCCCCAGGTGTTGGGCGATGCGGCGAGCGCGCTCGGCCTTGTCGTCGCCCGGGCCGAAGGCGTAGTTGACGAGGATCGTATCGGCGCGGCCCAGAGCCGCCAGTCGCGCCGCGATGAGTGACGAATCCACCCCGCCGCTGAAGTACACGACCGGCGAACGGGGCACCCGCTCCAGGATCGCGTCCAGCGTGTCGCGGATGAGGGTCTGCGCGTCCACACTCGGGTCGCGATCGGCGGGGTCGCCCAGCACGGCGAACCGCTCCAGCGCGGGCTCCGCAGCGGGGGCGATGCGCAGGAGGTGGCCCACGGGCACGCGGCGCGTGTCGCGGAACAAGGTGAGGGGCGCGGGGGTCAGGCCGTAGCGGAACAGGCCCAGGACGCTTGCCTCGTCCAGGTGGCCTCCGGTCAGCTGCGCCATAAGCCGCAGATCGTTGCTCAATGCCCACCCGTCGTCTGCGGGCGCGAAGTACAGTTGCTCCACCGCGGCGGGGGGCACGGCTGCCAGGATTTCGCCGGTGGCGAGCAGAATCCCGATGCGGATGGCGGCGGGATGATGGCTGTCGCCCAGCAGGCGGCGTATGGCGTCAGCGCTGCGGAGGCCGGGCGCGGGGACCTCGTCGCCCGCCGTCGTGAGCACGAGCACGCCATCGGCAGGCGGGGACACACGCGGGCCCGCGCCGACGACGGAAGCCGGGCCAAGCCACGCGCAGCGGACAGTGCGCCCGTTTGGCAGCGGGATGGCGAGGGCGCGGACGGCCAGGCCCAACCACGTAGCGTGGCGAGCCACCGCATCATGCCAGGCGGTCGCGTCGTCGGCGGTGAGGTATGCGGTGAAGATCATAGGGCGTTGCGAGCCTCCTCCGCCATTATAGGACGGTGGTGGGGATGGGGCAACTCGGCGCGGTGGGCG
>JBBIHX010000137.1:5926-7715 GCA_037446815.1 Caldilineae bacterium
GCGGGGCGGCGCAGGGCCAAAGCCAGGCCGCATCGCGGCCATGGTTCCATTTCCACGAGTCTTGACATCTTTGATGCATGCATATATACTGCAGCCACTTATGGGGGAGTCGCAAAGGAGGTTCCGATGAGTTGGCTTGGCAAGATGCTGGCACCCTTTGACCCGCGCGTGCCCGAAGGCAGGAGACGCCTCGCTCTCATTGTAGGCGGGTTTGTCGTCCTCATCGGCATTGGCGTGGGCCTCATTCTGTTGTGGGACTACACCAACAGCCCAGAATTCTGCGGCACACGCTGCCACACCATGCCGCCTGAGTGGGTGGCCTACAACAACTCCTACCACGCCCGTGTGTCCTGCGTGGATTGCCATATCGGGCGCGTGGGCACGTTGAGGGCCATCCAACTCAAGTCCACCCACGGCGGGCATCTGACCAGCCTCATCTTCAACAGTTATGAGCGCCCCATCTACGTGAAATCGCTGCGTCCGGCGCGGGAGACCTGCGAGCGATGCCACTGGCCCGACGCCGTGTTTGACGATTCCGTCCGCCGCATCGTGCACTACGAGTCCGACGAGACCAACACGCTGCACACCACCTTCCTCATCTTCAAGACCGGTGGCGGAACCGAACGCTTCGGCACCGGTCGGGGCATTCACTGGCACATCATCAACAAGGTCTACTACATTGCCACCGACGATCTCAAGCAGAACATCCCGTGGGTGCAGGTGGTGGACGAGGCGGGGAACACAACCGAGTACATGGACGTGGAATCGCCCCTGACTCCCGAGCAGATCGCGTCGGCCGAGAAGCACCTCATGGACTGCGTGGACTGCCACAACCGCAGCGTCCACGATTTCAAATCGCCGGACGCCTCGCTGGATCGGGCCATTGAACTGGGCCGCATTAGCAAGGCCATTCCGTTCATCAAGGAGAAGGCCCTGGAACTCCTTGATGCGCACTACGCCACCTTTGATGAGGCGATCCAGGCGATAGAGCAACTTCCGGCCTTCTACCAGGCCAACTATCCGGATTTCTATGCCCAGAACGCCAAGGCCGTCCAGGAAGCCACAGATCTCATCAAGGAGATTTTCCAGGACACATACTTCCCGGACCTGTCCGTCGGATGGAAGACCCACCCGAACAACATCGGCCACAAGGACTTCCCCGGCTGCTTCCGCTGCCACAACGGGAAGCACAAGGACGGGGATGGTCAGTCCATCCGCCTGCACTGCAACATCTGCCACACGGTTCCGATTGTCTCCAGGGAAGGCACAGAGCCCAAGATTGCGGAACTCGGCAACCTGCTACAGTCGGCCCAGGAGCCCGCATCCCACCTGGCCGCCAACTTCATCGCCGATCATCGCTTCCAGGCCGATGACTCCTGCGCGGCCTGCCATGGGCCTATCAAGTTCGGCGCGGATGACACGAGTTTCTGCAGCAACTCGGCTTGCCATGGCACGAAATGGCCGGTGGTGAATCTGGACGCCGGTTTCACGCACCCCATCGCCCTGGAGGGCAAGCACGCCGAGGTCTGGTGCCACGAGTGCCACAGCGGGGTGAAGGAGCCGCAGTACGTGTGCGCCAACTGCCACCAGCCGCCGCGCGGGCATTTCACAGGGGACTGCGCCCAGTGCCACACGCCCGCCGGGTTCAAGGAGTCGGCGGCGGGCCTGCTCGCCAACGCTAAGGGGATACCACACGCGGTGGCGGGGCGGGAGGCGTGCCTGACGTGCCACGCATCGGCGGTGAAGCCTGTGCCGGCGTCGCATGCGGGGCGCACGGACGAGAGTTGCA
>JBBIHX010000138.1:0-7636 GCA_037446815.1 Caldilineae bacterium
CCTCGCCCCTCCCCTCACCCCAGCCCTCTCCCGAAGGGCGAGGGCGTATCGCCTTGGGCTTCGCATCGGGAGCGGAAGTGCGACGCACCTCGGAGGTGCGTCGCACGTTCCCCATTCGCGTGGGTTCGTGCCCATTCGCGCTATTCGTGGATGACTTCTCGCAGGCTATTGACAAAACGCGAAAACCATGCTATAATGTTGCAAACATTACAATGCTTACATTCCTTTCACTGCACAGGCGGGACGCAATGGATCGGTTTCTGACAACGGGAGAGGTGGCACAATACTGCCAGGTCTCGCCGGTAACCATCTTCCGCTGGATCCGGGAAGGCAAGTTGCCGGCACACAGCACACCCGGCGGCCATTATCGGGTGCGCGCCACAGACCTGCTCGCCTTCCTCGCCAAGCACTCCATTCCGGTGGACACGGAACTGCGGCGCGCCGTGGCCGGCGAGAAGCGCATCCTCGTCGTGGATGACGAGCAGGCCATCGTGGAGACCGTGGTTCGCAATCTCCAGCGCCTCGGGCCGCAATTCCGCTTTGCCACGGCCTTCAACGGGTTTGAGGCCGGTAGGCAATTGGCGCTCTTCTCGCCGGACCTCATCGTGCTGGACCTGATGATGCCCGGCGTGGACGGGCTGGACGTATGCCGCCAGGTGAGGGGCGACCCATCCACCAGGCACATCAAGATCCTCGTCGTAACCGGCTACAGCAGCGCGGAGTACTTGGAAGCCGCCCGCGAGGCCGGCGCTGATGACTGCCTCCCCAAGCCCTTCTCGGGCGAAGAACTTCGCGACCGCGTCCGCAGGCTTCTGGGGATTCCGGCGATAGCGGACCAGCCCCCCATTCCATCGTGAGGCGCGATCGTGGCTGGGCATACGGCTGTGGATGGGCGACAGGCTCGCCGACTGCTAGATCGGCTGGACAGCGACCTCACGCGGGCACATGGCTCGGCCTACGTGCTTGAGGTGGGGTTGGGAGCCCTCATGCAGTTGGCCGGAGCCGAGGCAGGCTTCGCGGCCGTCGCGGCCTCGGAGCAAAGCGGCGGCCTGCTCCACACCGCCGAGGGCCTCACCGACGCCCAAGCCGATGCCTGGGTGCAGGTCGTTCGGCACTCCCTGGAGACGGAACCCGAGTCCACCGCTTTATCCGAATGCGTGACCCTGGCTCAAGCCCAAGGCTACACCTCTTGCCTCCCGGTAACGTTCATAGCAGCGGGGTGGGCCATGGGCGTTGCCATCCTCCTGAGCCAGCGGCTGCTTGAACTGTCGGCGCACGACATGCGGCGCATCGCCAGGGCGCGCGATAAGATCGCCCCCGCGCTGGAACGGACCCGCATGTTGGAGGAACTCCAGGCTCGCGTCCTGGAATGGAGCCTCCTGATGCGGCTTGGGCAGGACATCGTCTACAAGCCCGACAGCGGCCTCCTGCCGCGCGCGGCGTCGCTTGTCTCCAGCACATTCGGCTACGAACAAGTTGCGTTCCTGCGCGATGAGGGCGGCCTATGGGTGGAAGCCCTCGCGGGCAAATCGCTGGACGGTTGGAAGCCAGGCCAACCCCTTGCCCGGCCCGATGGCCTGCTGGCAGGCGGCCAGCCGCCCGACGACCTGGCATGGAGCAATGACCTGTCGGGGCGGCCGCATGCCCCCCGGCGCTCCCGCGCCGAGATCGTCGTGCCCGTGCGCTTGGGCTCCGAACTGCTCGGCCTGCTGGACGTGCGCTCTTCGGTCGCGGGGGCCTTCACCCAACGCGACCCGGGCGTGCTCAAGTCCGTCGCCGACCAACTCGCCGTCGCCCTCCAGAATCAGCGGCTGCTCATGGAGGCCGAAAAGCGCGCTGCCTACCTGGAAGCCGTCGCCCGCATCGGGCAAGAGGTGGCAGGCTCCCTGCGAACTCCCGACCTGTTGCGCCAGGCGGTGGAATCGGTGGGGCGCAGGCTGAACTACGAGCACGTGGCCATCTACCTGCTGGACGAGAATGCCACGCTTGCCACCCAGGTAGCCGAGTACGCCCATGGCGACGTGCGCATCCACGACTCCCCGGCGGCCTCGGTGAGGCTGGACGAGGAGCACCTGGTATCCCGCGCGGCGCGATCGAGCCAGGCCCAGCGGCGCGAGGGCGACCCGTCCGGCAGCGGCTTGCGTGAGGATGGAAGTCTCCCCACCCGCGCGGAACTTTGCATCCCCATCCGCCTGCGGGGTCGCGTCATCGGCATTCTGGACATGGGCACGGACCGCCAGGGCGTCTTCGGCCCGGATGAAATCGGCGCGCTGTCGCTCCTCGCCAACCTCATCGCCGCCACCCTTGAGAACGCGCGCCTCTACGAGCGCGAGCGGGCCACAGCATCAGAACTGGCCGAGCGCAACCTCGTGCTCGTCCGCACACAGGCGAGGCTCATCCGCGCCGAGCGTCTCGCCGCCATCGGCCAGTTGGGCTTGGCCGTCAAGCACGAAATCAACAACCCCATGACGGCGATTCTGGGCAACGCCGAGTGGCTGTTGGAGCAGGAGGCCAGCCTCTCGGAGGAGGGCCGGCGCGCACTGAAACTCGTGTACGACATGGCCATTCGCGTGCGCGACATCGTGGCCCGCCTGGAAAACGTGGAAGACGTCCGCCGCCCCTACCTGGGCGAAGAGATGATTGACCTGCGCGGCGACCAGGCTAAGCGCGAGGAATAACGCACTCCACCCTCCGTTGCAAACAACGTGCGACGCACCTCCGAAGTGCGTCGCACGTTCACCATTCGCGGAGATTCGCGCTTATTCGCGGTTGCGAAAAGTGTCATTCTGAGGCGCGAAGCGCCGAAGAATCTCCCGCCCCCTATCCGTTCAATCCGCGTTATCCGTGGATACCGTCTCTCTATTCGCGCAGATTCGCGCTATTCGCGGTTGCGAAAAGTGTCATTCTGAGGCGCGAAGCGCCGAAGAATCTCCCGTCCCTACTCGGTAAAGCGAAACTTCACGAGTGCCCACAGCGCGGGCAGACCGTCGCGCCACGGCGACAGTTTCTTCTCCTTGCGTGGCGTGTACGAAATCGGCACCTCGTAGATGTGGTGCCCGCGCTTCAGAATCTTCGCCGTTACCTCCGCCTCCAGGTCAAACCGATTGCACGTAATCCGAAAACTCTGCATCAGTTCCCTGTCCACCAGTTTGTAGCACGTCTCCATGTCGTGAATGCGGGAGCCGTAGATAAGGTTCGTGGCCCATGTCAGGAACTGATTGCCCAGGCGGATGAACGTCTTCTGGCCCTTGAGCGACCGCACGCCGTACACCACCTTGGCCTTTTCCGCCACCATCTTATCCACCAGTTTGTGGTAGTCGTTCGGGTCGTACTCCAGGTCGGCGTCCTGGATGATAATCGCGTCGCCCTGGGCGGCGGCGATGGCGGTGCGGATGGCCGCGCCCTTCCCCTGATTCTTGGGGTGGTGAATCACGCGCAGACCTGGGATGTCCAGCCTGTCCAGGATTTCGCCGGTGCCGTCGGTGGAGCCATCGTTCACGATGATGATCTCCTTTTCCACGTCCACTTCTGCCACGCGGCGGATGAGCGACTCAACGGTGGGGGCCTCGTTGTAGGCCGGAATCAACACGGAAAGTTTCACAGGCTACCTCCAGAGTTCGTTGGCCGGCCCATTTAGCCCCAACTCCACCAATTTGTCAAGAAGCGGCTTGCCGGTTTGCCAATCCCAGCCCCGCTGGCGGTAGAATTCGGGCAACAGGGCGTCCATGTCCGGCACATTGCCCTCGGTGCCTCCTTCGGCCAGCGGCCTCAGCAGCGGCGCGGGCAGCCGATCGTCCTCGCGGCGCGCACCCAGGCGGTTGCTGATGGCCCGCTTCAGGTTGAAGATGCGGTCGCCGATGGCGAGCAAATCGGCAGGCGACACCTCTCGGCCCGTAACCGCTGCGAACAGCGCCCGCCAGCGGTGCGATCCGTAGAAGGCATTGGAGCACGCGATGAGGGAATTCGTGAACGCATGGTAGTTCTGCAAGCGGATGACGACGCCGACCTTCTCGGGGCTTTGGTCAAAGCGGTCGCCGGCGGGAATGTCCAGTTCCGCCTGCTCCTGCCCCAGGTCCACCATGTACACATCCGCGTCCATGTGCGACGCGCCGCGTGCGCCGGTCGCATACACCAGCGCCATGCCGATATTGGCGCGCGGGTCGTGCATCGGCACCTCCAGCCCCTTCACATGCACCGCCCAATCCTCCACGCCGAAGCGGCGGGCCAGCGCCAGCGCGCCATCGGCCAGCAGCGCGCCGAATCCCTCCCGCCGCGCGATCTTCGGGATGAGGGCGATGGCCGGTTCCAGGTCACCCCACACCAGGCGCAGGCCATCGGTATCGGCCTCGCGCAGCACGCCTGCCTCAAACATCTGGTACGCCAGCGCCAGCGTAACCCCGCAGGAGATGGTGTCCAGGCCGTGCACGTTGCATAGGTGGTTCGCCCGCGCCACCGCCTCCAAGTCGGCGCAATCCAGGAGCGAGCCGAAACTGGCGATGGTCTCGTACTCCGGCCCATCCACCGCCGGCGTGGCGAAGGGGTCGCGCGTCGCGGCGGTATACCGTCCGCAGCCGATGGGGCACCGGAAGCACGACGCGCGCCGACGGAGAATCGTCTCGCTCATCATCGGCCCGCTGATATTCAGCGCGTCGGGAAAGACGCCGCCCGCGAAATGATGCGCGGGCATATCGCCGATGTCGGCTTGCAGCACCACGCCGTTGGATGTTCCCATGAGGCGAAAGACCTGGCTCGCGGGGTCGTCCTGGGTGAATCGCAGGATGTCCTCCACGGCGGCGCGCAGGGCGTCGGGGTTGGCCACGGGCACTTTCGCGTGGCCCAGCACCGCCACCGCCTTCAGGTTCTTGGCGCCCATGACGGCCCCCATGCCCGTGCGGCCCGCGGCGCGCCCATGGTCGTTCATGATGGCGGCGTACTTCACCAGCGACTCCCCCGCCGCGCCGATGCACGCGACGCGCGTTCGGCGGTCGCCCATCTCCCCTTTGATGGCGCGCTGCGCCGCGTATGTGTCCAGCCCCCACAGATGCCCCGCCGGCCGCAGCGCCGCCTTGCCGTCGGCCACCGCCAGATACATCGGCTCGGGCGCGCGCCCCGTGATGACGATGCCGTCGTACCCCGCGAACTTCAACTCCGGCCCCCAGAACCCGCCCGAGTTGGACTCGCCCCACAGGCCGGTGAGCGGCGAACGGGCGCACACCACAAATCGCCCGCACGATGGGGCCGCCGTGCCCGTCAGCGGGCCGGTCATGAAAATCAGCGGATTCTCCGGCCCAAGCGGGTCGGCGTCGGGGGACAAGTGTTCCCACAGATAGCGCGCGGCCAGCCCCGCCCCGCCCACGAACTGCTCCGCCCACTCGGCGCTCGTCGCCTCCTCGCGGA
The DNA here is from genome assembly GCA_037446815.1 of Caldilineae bacterium. Taxonomy (GTDB): domain Bacteria; phylum Chloroflexota; class Anaerolineae; order DTLA01; family DTLA01; genus DTLA01. Next base: position 5,398 of record JBBIHX010000138.1, read on the forward strand.
TGTCGCCCGTGGTCAAGTTCACGCGCAGCATCTTGCCCATGTAGCCACCCATCGCCAACGACCTCCTCGCCGCGAATTCCCCGTCAGAACGTTACCTGCTTGCCGTGGTACACGCACCAGAACAACTCGTTGAACTCCTCAGCCTCGGGCACGCGCGGGCTGGTAATCGTGCACGGGTCCTGCGAAGCATTGTCCAGCAGCACCGGCAGGCTTTCGGCGAATTCGCGCTCGCCGATGCCGATCCCTTTGAGCGAGCGCGGATGGCCCGTCTCCCCCACCAGTTGCCACACTGCCCCCACCAGCGCGTCGGCCCCCTCCTTGCCCGTGGCCGTGGTCAGGCCCAGGTAGCGGGCCAGCGCCGCCAGGTTATCCGGCATGCCGTTGGCGGCGAACTCCAGCGTGTAGGGCAGGCAAATGCCGATGAGCCGTCCGTGCGGCGCGTGGAACATCCCTCCCAGGGCGTGGGCCATGCTGTGGCAGATGCCGATTTGCGCGTTGCCCAGCCCCAGGCCCGCGATGGTCGCCGCGTTGTGCATGTGCTCGCGCGCCTCCTCGTCCTGCGGATTCTTGCACACACGGGGCAGGTACGTCAGCACCAGTTCCGTGGACTTGATCATAAGGCCGTCGGTGAAATCGTTGCGCCACGCGCCGATGAAACACTCTATGGAGTGGGCCAGCACGTCCATGCCCGTGTCTCGCGTGATGGACACGGGGAGGTTGCGCGTGAAGATCGGGTCCACGATGGCGAAATCCGCTAGCCCCTCGGGCGACCCCAGCACCAACTTGCGATGGCTCGCCTCGTCGGTCAGGACGACGCCCCAGCCCACGTCTGCGCCGGTGCCGCTCGTGGTGGGAATGGTAACCAGCCGTATCTCCTTGCTCAGATTCAAAGGCTCCAGCGGGCTGATGCCGTCCACGGGCAAGTCCGGCCGCTCGTACAGGATGCGCACGGTCTTGGCCGTGTCCATGGCGGACCCGCCGCCCAGCCCGATGATGAGGTCCGGCTTGACCTCGCGGGCCACCTGCGCGCCGCGCAGCGCCAGGTCCAACGTCGGTTCGGCGCACACTTCGGCGAAGACGGTGTAGGCCACGCCCGCCTCATCCAACTTGCGCGTTACCAAATCCACGAGGCCCAACCGCACCAGGGCGGCGTCGGTGATGATGAGCGCCTGCCGCGCGGGAATCTCCACAAGGTAATCCAGCGACTCAGGTCCGAAGATGATCTGAGGACTGCGAAAGAACCACATGCCACACCTCCATGCAGCGCAAAACTCTCCGAAGAGCGCAGGCGGACGCGCCACGCGAACCACCCAGCGCGCCGGCATCCGCGGGCAGCAGCGCTCGGATTTCACTCAGCGGGCAACAGCCCAGCGGTCCCGCGACAGGGGCCACTTCCCCCTATGCCCACTCGGTGGGCACAAGGGCGCAGCACTTGACCAACTCTTGGGCCGCCTTGACGTTCTTCATAATCATGGTCATGTTGCCCTTGAGTTTCAGTTTCCGCGTCATCAGGCCCTGAATGGGGTCCAACTGCGCCTTGATGACCCGCACCCACGTGTCGTAGGCGGCGCTCATGACAAACGCGGGGTTCTTCTCGCTGGGGTCGGTGATCCCCTTCGCCTCGCGGCACTTGCCGTGCCACAGGTCCATGTACAGGATGGCCTGTTCAGTCAGGGGGCCGCCCGGCTCCACGATGAAGTAGAAATCGCCCTCCCAATTCTTGGCGGCCTCGGCGTAGGCTTCGCTGCTGTTCAGCGCCTCGCACAGGGCAACCACCCACTCATGAGACGGAAACTTCGGCATGGCTAACCTCCTTGCGCGAACGAAATGTGGGACAGACCATCAACGGCAAGGGGCCGAAGAACCCTGGCCCCGCAAAGAAGCGGAACGGTGGGAACCGAATTCAGCAGGCACGTCGCCGGGCTCGGGAGCATCATCAGCGAACTTCCTCTGCGTGATTGAGTACGTGAAACATTATACAAGGGGAGGCGTAGAGGTGTCAACCGCCCCAAAACGAGGAGTCGGTTCCAAAGTCTGTTGGTGGCTGTCATTGCGAGGGCACGCAGTGCCCGAAGCAATCTCCGGGGCGTGGGATTGCTTCGCTTCGCTCGCAATGACACACGAGGAGAGTGCGCCTGCGGTTCACCAACACAAGATGAAACCGACTCAAAACGAGGAGTCGGTTTCATCTTGTGTTGGTCTGTGCGGCGCACCGCCTCCCCGCCCTGTCATGCTGAGC
>JBBIHX010000139.1:0-7622 GCA_037446815.1 Caldilineae bacterium
TGACAGATGGGGGCCAACGTGCGACGCACCTCGCAGGTGCATCGCACGTAACCGCCTTCGCGTGGATTCGCGTTATCGCGGTTTTGTATCCGAGCGCAAACCGTGCTACAATGCAGGCTAACGTTGGGCCAAGCCATTGTCCCACAAAGGGGGAGGAGAAAGGTGCATACCCCCGTCCTGGTACTCAATCACAACTTCCAGCCGCTGCATGTGTGCAGCACCCGCAGGGCCATGACCCTCCTGTACCTGGGCAAGGCCGAGGTCGTGGAGAATGGCCGCGGGTACGTGCGCACGCCCTCGTGCCTGCTGCCTCGCCCATCGGTGATCCGCCTGCACCGAAGTGTGGTGCGGCCCTATCCGCGCGTGCGGCTCAGCAAGAAGGAGATCTTCCGCCGCGACAACTACACGTGCCAGTACTGCGGGCAACCGTCCAGGCATCTCACCGTGGACCACGTGATTCCGCGCCATCGCGGTGGCACGCCCACGTGGGACAACCTGGTGTCGGCGTGCCCTGCGTGCAACCGGCGCAAGGGCGGGCGCACGCCGCAAGAGGCCCAGATGCGCCTGCTGCGGCCCGCCTTTGAGCCGCGCGCCAACAGCCTGTACCTCTTCCGCCACTATCTGGACGAATACAAGGAGTGGCGCAAGTTCATTGAGGGCTGGTGAGCCTTTGGTACGACCGTGGGATTCCGCCTACCCGCCCACAGGGGCGGGTAGTTCATTTCTGGGCGTCGGCGCTCGTGGCGATGTCCACCAGCGCGTACAGCCCGCCGGAGACCAGCGAATGCCCGCCGAGGAGCACGGGAATCGGCGCTTCGGCGGCGGCCTCGGTCAGGGCCTTCAGGACGGGGTCGGCGATGTCGCCCGCTCGGAGCAGGTCGGACCGGTAACGGTCGGTGTTCGTGGGCCACTTGCCGAAGTGAGAGAGCAACACGCGGCTGTCCAGTAGCACCAGGTCGGCCACCTCCGCCAGGGTTCGGAACAACTCCCTGGGGCCGCGCTCGCCCATGAAGTGGCCGAGGATCGTGCGCACTTCGCCCCTGTCCATGCGCCCGCTGGCCCGCATCCCGCGCTCCTCGGCCAGCACGAGCACCGTGCAAGGCGTGCGTTTCTCCGCGTAGGCCCGCGCCGCCGCTCCGACCCTGCCCGCGAGTAAGACGCGCGCGCCCGGTCGGCGCAGCACGTCTAGCGCACGCATGACCGGCGTCAAATCCAGGCCCAGGCCGTCCAGGTAGGCGCGCAGGCGCGGCGGGCTGGCGGGATGCGCCAGGCAGATCATCAGGTCCACGGGCGTGTCCAGGTCAAACAGGCCCGCGGTGCCGGGCGGGAGGGCCAATGCCTCCAGCCCGGCCTGCCGCGCCAGTCGCCAGGCCAGGTCGTTGTCCGTGTCGGGCGGCTCTACGCGGCAGATGGCTTCTGCGGGCGTGAAGGCGACAAGGTCTGAGGAATAGAAGTTGTTGGCCACGAGGCGGTTCTCGCCCTCCGCCACCGTCCGCGCAATCCAGCGGATGTCGTCATCGGCGAGGAAGATGCCGCTGCCGCCGCCGGCGTAGAAGGGCCGCGCCAGGCCGTATGCGGTTACCAATTCCCGAAGCCGCCGCCCGAAGTGGAACGCCCCGCGATCTAGCGCGATTTCCACATCAGGATGAGAAGCGCGAACTCGCGCGGCGAACCGCTCCGAGTTGGTCGCCACCAGCGCGCGGCCGATGCCGTCCACGCGGGCGGCCCGGTCCAGCCAATCCAGCGTGGCGGCGCGCCAAGCCTCGGTCATCATCGTTTCTTCGGGAGTGGACTCATCCCCGCCCGTCATGAGGACGAGTTCCAGGCGCTTCGGCATTCGGCCCTCCGAAATTGGGAGGGGCTAGAGCGTCTGCCCTAGCCCCTTCGCGCGTCATGGGGTGTGAGATTGCGAGCGTTGCGCAAGCGCCGGCGGCAGCACGGGCTCACGCAATCTCCGGCTCCAGCAGGCCGTAGTCGCCGTCGTGTCGGCGGTAGACCACGCTGAGGCGGTCGGTGTTGACGTTCAGAAAGATGAAGAAGTCGTGGCCCAGCAGTTCCATCTGCTCAATGGCCTCGGTCTCCTCCATGCGGTCCACGCGGAACCGCTTGGTGCGGACGATGCGCGGCTCTTCCTCCTCCGCTTCGCTCACGGGGACCGGGGGCATCTCGCCTGGGCTTGGGCGGCCTCGGCGGCGCTGCTTGCCTTTGAACCGCGCGATCTGGCGGTGCATCTTATCCACGGCGGCGTCAATGGAGGCGAACATGTCGGCCGATTTCTCCTCCACGCGGAGAATCGTGCCGCTGCTGCGTACCGTTACCTGCACAACCTGGCGGTCTTGGGCGCTCTTGGTCTTCTCCACGGCCAACTCCACCCGCGCCTCGTCAATGTTGGGAAGATACCGATCCAGTTTGCCGATTTTCTTCTCTACATACGACCGCAGCCAGTCCGTAACTTCCACATTCTTGCCGGTGATAATCAGTTGCATCTCCCTGCTCCTTACGATTGGTATGTCCTGCCGAGAAACTTGGAATGAATCCACGGCTACATGACAAAAGCCGACCTACAGCATGTGCCCATGGAGGTCGGCCTTGCCCATTCCCCCGAAGCGCTCATGTACACCGCCTGTCCCTGTTCGCAATAGGAGAAGACGGGTTCCGATTGCAAGTACATTATACCCCAACGGGGGCGATTTTGCAATATGCAAATTCGGAATTTGGCGCGTCCGATATATAATCGGCTCTGATGAACACGCGCGCGGGAACGACAAACACACTCGGCGGGAAGCCGAGGCCCTACCGATGGCTGGGCGCTGCCATCATGGCGCTGGCGGCCGCACTCTTTGCCGCCTGCGGCCACGTGTGGACGCTCCCGACGGACACGCCGGTGGTGGCGTCGGCCACGAGCGCGCCGACCGCGACGGTGGCGGAGCCGACGAGCACGCCCCGCCCGCCGCAGCCCGTCTGGCTGCCGACGCGGACGCCCGCGCCCACCCCGACGCCCATCATTTACGTTGTCCAAAAGGGCGACACGCTCATCGGCATCGCCAAGCAGTTCGGCATCTCGGCGACCGTGCTACAAACGGCCAACGGCATCGTGGATCCGCGGCGGCTGCAAATCGGGCAGGAGTTGCTCATCCCGCCGGCGGACGAAGGCGCGCGGCATGTGCTGCCCACGCCCACGCCCGTGGCGGTGCGCGTGGAAAACGTGAGCGTGCACGCGCTGCCGACGGGCGGGTACTGCGTCCTGGGCGAGGTCGTGAACCCGCTGGCCGATTCGGTGGAGCGCGTGGCCGTGGAGGTGGCGCTGTTGGACGCGGGCGAGGGCGTCGTCGCGGAGGCGCAGGTGGCCACGCTCCTGGAGGTGATTCCTCCGGGCGAGTCGGCGGCCTTCGCGGCCCTGTTCCCCGACGCGCCGCCTTTCGCGAACTACCGCGTCGCCGTGATGAGCGCGGATGTGCTCCAGCATCTGGGGCACCTGTATCTGGACTTCGCCGTGCTCACGCACGAGGTGCGCACGGGGCGCAACGGCTCGGCGGACGTAGCGGGCGAGATCGCCAACGACGGCAACGCCATCGCGCGCCCGTTTGTCGTCGTAACGTGCTACGGCGCGGACGGGCGGCTCGTCGCGGCGCGAGAGGTGCCCGCCGACCCGCCGGTGCTTGGCCCGGGCGAGCGGGGCGCGTTCACCGCCACGCTGACGCCGCTGGGCGCCGTTGACCGCTGTCGCGTGCAGGTGCAGGGCGAACGGCTTGGCGAGTAGGCCGTGGGGCCGTGCCGCGTTGGCGCGGACGCAATACCATTTGTCAGGGGAACTCACGTGTTGACACCATCCGAGACGTCGGAAACCGAAAAGGCGGCGACTACCGGGGCGCACGGAGAGACCGTCGCGGGTTATGGGAGTCTCGCGCGCCGCCTTCGGCTGCCCGAGGCGCTGATGGCGCTGGGCGCTGTTCTCATCATCGCGTTCGCGGTCCTATGGGCGCGGCAGGGGAACGAAAGCCCCGGCGTGCCCTCGGTGGTGCAGCCCACGCCCTTCCCCACCGTGCCCGCGCCGACGGCCACGCCCTCCCCGTCGCCGACGGCCACGCCGCTCCCGGGCGCGCCCACTGCCATCGTCCTGCCGACGATTCCCAGCGCCCCGCCCGCGCCCGCGACGCCGGTGCCCGCCCGCTCATCCCCGACGCGCATCGTCATCCCCGCCATCAACCTGGACGCACCGGTGGTGGAAGTGGGCTGGAAGGCGGTGGAGCGTAACGGGGAAACCGTAACCGAGTGGGATGTGGCCGACTACGCGGTTGGATTCCATCTTGGGTCAGCCTATCCGGGCAACATCGGGAATACCGTATTGTCGGGCCACCACAACGTGCGCGGCAAGGTGTTCCGGTACCTGGTGAACGTGAACCCGGGCGATGTGATCATCCTGTACGCGGAGGGCCGGCCGTACTACTATCGGGTGGAGAGCAAGCAGATCCTGCCCGAGAAGTACGCATCGGACGAGCAGCGGCAGAAGAACGCCGAACTCATCGGCTACTTTCCCGACGAGCGGCTAACGCTGGTAACCTGCTGGCCCTATACGAGCAACACCCATCGCGTGGTGGTCATCGCGCGGCCGGTGCCGCCGCCCGCCGACGCGAAGTAGCCGCGGGTTCGTCCTCACGGCGCGCCGGCGTCGGCGAACGCATTGGCCAGCGCGGCCCACTCCTCCAGCCGCAGCGTCTCGGCCCGCCGCTTCGGATCCACGCCACACGCAATGAGCGCGGCTTCGGCCTGCTCCGGCGGAATGCCCAGCCCGGCGCTCAAGGCGTTGCGCAACTGCTTGCGCCGCTGCCCGAAGCCTGCCCGTGCGACGCGGAACAGCCATGCCTCGTCGCGCACCGCCGCCACCGGCGCGGGCCGCATCTCCAGGCGCAGCACGGCGGAATCCACCTTCGGCGCGGGGGTGAACGCGCCCGCCGGGACGCGGGTAACGATGCGGGGCGCGGCGTACCACTGCACCGCCACCGCCAGCAGGCTCATGGCCCCCGGGCGCGCGCAAATCCGCTGCGCCACTTCCCACTGCACCGTGAGGACGGCCAGCGCGGGGCGAACGTCGGCTTCCAGCAGAAGCCGCAGAACCGCCGAGGTTACGTAGTAGGGCAGGTTCGCAACGACCTTGTACGTGTAGGAATCTGCGAGGTAGGGGCGGAGAAGTTGCCCGATGTCCGTCGTCAGGATGTCGGCGTGCACCAGCGTCAGGCGCGGGTCGCCCGCAAATCGCCCTTCCAGCAGGCGCACCATGCGGGAATCCAGTTCCACGGCGACGACGTGCCCCGCGCGGGCCAGCAGGTGCTCGGTCAGGTTGCCCGTCCCCGGCCCGATTTCCAGCACCACATCGTGCGGGGACAGTTCCGCCGCGTCTGCGATCTTGCGGAGATACACCGGGTCGGCGAGAAAGTTCTGCCCGAGGCTCTTCTTCGGGCGCACAGGGCCTTCGTCCAGGATGCCCTGCAGGCGGGACATGGCGCGCCTACCTGGATTCTACCGGCCAGTCGGGCAGGACGTACCGAATCTGGTCGGGCGGGGGTGGCGGGGCCAAGAGATACACGTCCACCCACTTCTTCCACAGCACCAGGTTGTCCTCGTCGTAGCACAGGTCAATGCGCAGGCCCTTGATGGCGCCCCCGGTGTCGCCCACGTCGGCGATTCCGTAGCCGGGCACGTACATCTTGGTCTTCAGGTTGACGACCGTGGGGTCCACGGCGACGATGCCCTTGCGGGCGCGCCAGCCCACCCGCGTGATGCCGTACTCCGGATGATCGCGCGTCTTGCCCGACGTGGCCGCGGTGTACGACGTGGCCAGCACGCGCAACTTGCGCCAGTACTGAATCGTGCCGTAGGGCGTCTCCAACTCGCGGATGACGATCTTCGTCCCGTAGGCGAAGACCTGGTCCTTCGGCTCCATCGCGACCCATTCGTCCATGACGCTGCGCTCCACTTCTACGCCGTCGCGGATGACGGTGCGGATGCGGCGCTTGCGCAACCCCTCCTCGCCGGGCCGGAGCAGCCGCCGCTGGTCAATCTCCAGCGATGGGTCGGGCTGCCACACCACCGAGTAGGCGATGGGTTCCTGCTCAACGGTGAACGCCTGCCGCAGCCGCACCACCTGGATGCGCATGCCGGAGCGCAGGGGGGTATCGGCGGGCGGGTCGGTGTAGTCCATGCCCACGAGGACGACCCCGGCCTCGGCCAGCGCGTCGCCCACGGTCGCCCCCTGAACGCGCGTGGAGATGAGGCGGGAGTCCACTTCTATGTCCACCGGCGTGGCGCGGCGGATGTACACGGTCATGCCAGGGACGATGGGCGCGCCGATTTCCGGGAAAGCCGCGTCGCCATCAAGGAGGCTCACGCCAGCGGCGGCCAGCGCCTCGCCCACGGTGGGCGCCGTCGTCTGGATTTGCGCGATGACGTTGCCATCGCTCACCTTCACGGCGACGGCGCGGCGAACTTCCAGCGTGAGCGTGTCCCTGCGCCCGATGGCGCGCGCGTCCCCACGGCTGGACACCGTGCGGGGGTTCGGCGCGGAGGCGGGCGAGGCCGGGCCAACCACCTGCCCGTCCGCCAAGATCACGTCCGCGTCGCCGATGCGGATTCCCGCCTCGGCGAGGATCTGCGCTGGCGTGGTGGCGCGCGTGTGGATGGTGAAGGTTCGCCCGTCGGCGGAGATGGTAACGGCGCGCGCCCGCTCCACGGTGATGGGCATCTGGGGCGTCAGCGGCGTCTCGGGGCTTGGCCAGACGGCGTCGGCGGGGGACAGGCGAAACCCCTGCTGCTCCAAGAGGGCGCCCACGGTGGGCGCATGCGTGGTGATGAAGCGGGCCTCCCCGTCCACCCGGAGGGTTATCGGCACGGCCGTCTGGGCGTAGGCGCGCCAGCCGAGAGCGGCCAGCAGCGCCACAGCCACGGCGAGCGCCGTCGTTCGCGCCGCCGCTGCCAGGCCGCGCGGTGGGTTTATGGCATCCTGCGCCGGTGCGTCGGTGCAGGACGATGGATAGGTTGTACTGCTCAAGATGACCTCACAATGAAACTCGTCTGATCTCGGGCAAAGACAAAGGGTCGTGCACCCTTCCTTGACCTGCATCCCCTGGCTTGCCCGACCAGCCAACTCCGGTCAGGCGACCCTGCGTCACCCAGAAAGCACTCCTTACCGTTGCTTCCTCCCGGACCTGGCGGGGTTCGGAGGTTTCTGCCGCGCAGGACCCAACCTTCACCGCCGCTTGATCGGAGCAGTCCCAAGGAATCACAGGCCTCAAAAGGGCATTCAACCCCGCTATAGCGGATTGCGGGTACAGGGCACCGCTAGCTCCCCGTTTAGCACGACCCAAGATGATGTTACCCGATGGCGCCGAGAATGTCAAATGAAATGGCGGAGAGGGTGGGATTCGAACCCACGGAGGATTGCTCCTCACGCGATTTCCAATCGCGCCGATTCGTCCGCTCTCGCACCTCTCCGCGCACGAGCGATGGAATTATACGTGCGCGGCGCGGAATTGGCAATTTGACGGCCACCGTGGAGTCGGTTTCATCTTGTGTTGGTGAAACGCATGGGCACTCTCTTCTTGTGTCGTTGCGAGCGAAGCGAAGCA
>JBBIHX010000140.1:0-7582 GCA_037446815.1 Caldilineae bacterium
GAGGGAACTGGCGCTGCGCCCCACCCCCTCACCGCGGCGGCTTCAGCCCCGCGCGACCCTGCCCCCACAACTGTCATTCCGAGCGGCGCAGCCGCGAGGAATCTCGCAAACCGAGACCCTTCGCTCCGCTCACAATGCCAGCGGGCACTTGACCGTGCCGGGAGGATACGGTATCATTGGGCAACGCTGCCACAGGAGGCTACATGATCCCACTGAAAGACACCATCCGCGCACGCGGATTCTCCATCGTCAACTGGCTCCTCATCGCCGCCAACGTGGCGACGTTCCTGCTCATGACCTGGCTCACCCCGCGCCAACAGGAATGGCTCATCCGTGCGCTGGGTGTGGTCCCCGCCCGCCTCCTCGGTCATCTGGACATCGGGCAGATGCTCACGCTCCTCACATCCCAGTTCCTGCACGGCGGCTGGTTCCACCTCATCAGCAACATGTGGGCGCTGTACATCTTCGGCGACAACGTGGAGGACTGCATGGGGAGCGGCCGCTACCTGGTGTTTTACCTGTTCTCCGGCGTGGTGGCCGGGCTGGCCCAGTCCGCGCTCTCCCCCGGCTCCACCATCCCCATGGTCGGCGCGAGCGGAGCCATCGCGGGGGTGCTGGGCGCGTACCTGGTGCTGTTTCCGCAGTCGCGGGTCATCACGCTGGTGCCCGTGTTCCTGGTGCCGTGGTTTGTGCAGATACCGGCGGTTTTGTACCTGTTCCTGTGGTTCGTGTCGCAACTGTTCAGCGGGCTGTTTGCGCTGGCCGCCGCAGGCGCGGTGGGTATGTACGGAGGCGTGGCCTGGTGGGCGCACGTGGGCGGATTCATCACGGGCCTTGTCCTGGCCCGCCTGCTGGCCCGGCGCGGTTACAACCGCTGCTACGCCGACGAAATCTATCCCTGGTAAGCCGCAAGGAGGTTGTAGCCATGTCGCTGTTTGACTTCTTCTGGATCTTCCTCATCATCTCTTCCCTTACCCCGCTGCTCCGACAGCGGATGCTGGACGCGGCCCGCGTTCGCACCATGCGCAAACTGGAAGTGAAGCACAAGAGCCGCGTCATCGCGCTCATCCACCGGCAAGAGACGTTCTCATTCCTGGGCTTGCCCCTGGCGCGCTACATTGACGTGCACGACTCCGAGCAAGTCCTGCGCGCCATCCACCTGACCGACCCCGAAGTGCCCATTGACCTCATCATCCACACGCCGGGCGGGCTGGTCCTGGCGGCCGAGCAAATCGCCTACGCCCTGTGCCGACACAAGGGGACGGTTACCGTCTTCGTGCCCCACTACGCCATGTCGGGCGGCACCATGATCGCCCTCGCCGCCGACCAGATCGTGATGGATCCCAACGCCGTCCTTGGACCGGTGGACCCCCAACTGGGCCAGTGGCCCGCGGCCTCCATCGTGAAAGTGGTGGAGCAGAAGGACATCAACGAGGTGGACGACCAGACGCTCATCATGGCTGACATGGCGCGCAAGGCGCTGGTGCAGGTCAAGCGGACGGTAACCCACATCCTGAGCGAGAACAACATGCCCGCCGACAAAGCCGAGGAACTGGCGACGGTGCTCACGTCGGGCACATGGACCCACGACTACCCCATCTCGGTGCGCGAGGCGCAGGAGTTGGGTCTGCCCGTGAGCACCGACATGCCGCCCGAGGTGTACGAACTGATGAACCTGTACCCGCAGACGACGCAGCGGCGGCCCTCGGTGGAGTACATCCCAACGCCCTACGCGCCCGCGCCCAGCCGCCCCGCCCGCAACGGCAGGGACTAGCGCCTACCACGGCACCGTGAGCGTGCAATCCTGCGTCGCCTTGACCCAGTAGCCAAACCCGGGGCGCATCTGTTGCAGCGTGTTGGCGAAATCCGGCACCTGCGGGCTGTAACTGCGCCATTCGGCGCCGGGGGTTGCGGCGTCGTACTCAAATACGAGCGTGTACTTGCCCGCGATGGAGGCCAGCGCCTCGGCAACCGGCCGCGCCGTCCCTGCCGGATAGCCGATGAGGTTCCACCCCGCGTACAGCGGGATGTCGGTCGTCGTCGGCGTCTCGCCTTCCACGGTGAGCGTTCCCGCCTGCGTCATGTGCACCCACAGCCCCATGTTGCGGGCGATGTACGTAAGGTCGCCGCCGAGGCCGGGCACGTAGGACTTCCATGGGTCGGCGGGGTCGCTGGCATCCCAAGCGTACACCACGTCGTACTTCCCCGCGATGGACGCCAGGACCTCCTCCGGCGCGGTTCCGTTCAGCACGCGCGGGATGGAAATCAGATTCCAGCCCGCCGGCAGGTCCGCCGAGAACGGCGTGGAGAAACTATACTGCCACACGCTGCCGCCCACCGTGCCCGCAAACACGGTCGGGTTGGCCCCGGAAGAGATTCCCAGCGCCTGCACGTAGGTGTGCCCAAGCCCGTTGACGAAGGCGCTCCATGTGGCCCCCCCATCGGTGGAGCGGAAGACGCCGCCGTTGTTGGAGCCGACGTACAGCGTGCGATCTGTGGCGAACTCCGACGAGATGGCGATGGACGTGATGCGCCGCGAGCCGATGGTGTTCGCCAGTTGCGCCCACGATCCCCCGCCGTTGGTGGAGCGGTACAGGCCGCCATCGGTGCCCGCGAACACGGTCTGGTCCGAGGCGAAGGCGGGCGACAGTGCCACGACCCACACGCGCAGGTTGCCCAGGCCCGCGCTGGCGTTGCTCCAACTCGCGCCGCCGTTGGTGGTCTTGTACACGCCGCCTTCCCACATGCCGGCGAAGACCGTTTGATCGGCGGCGTAGTTGGGCGATGCCGCCAGCGAGTAGATGCCCTTCTTCGGCAGGCCGCTCAGCGCCCGCGCCCACGTGTTGCCGCCATCGGTGGACTTGAACACGCCGGTTACGTAGGAGTCCACGCAGGTCGGGAAGTCCTTGCACAGGGTTCCGGCGAACACCGTGCGGTCGCTGGCGTAGTTGGGCGAGATGGCCAGGGCGCGCACGTTCTTGTTCTCCAAGCCGGTCTCCGGGTTGCTCCACGACAGGCCGCCGTCGGTTGTGCGGGCGATGCCGTTGCGCCCGTTGCCCATGCCCATGTGATTGCCCGCAAACAGGGTGCGGTCATTGGCGAAGTTGGGCGAAATGGCCAACGTGTACGTGTCCAGCAGGCTGAAGGTCTGCGCGTTGCGGTTGTGCCACGTCAGGCCGCCGTCGGTGGACGCGAAGATGCCCGGGCCGCCGCTCGCGCTGTACACCGTGCGGTCGGCGGCGAAGTTGGGCGACACCGCCAGCGCCGTCATCCGCTGGGCCATCATCCCGCGCCGAACGATGCTCCACGTGGCCCCGGCGTCGGTGGACTTGAGCACGCCCGTGCCGAACGTGCCCACGAAAAGCGTGCGGTCGGCGGCGAAGTTGGGCGAGATGGCCATGGCCCACACGTCGGGATTGATGCGGTTGCCCTCGTCCAGATAGTCTATGTTGAACTGGTACATGGTCCACGAGTCGCCGCCGTTGGTGGACTTGAACCCTTGCCACGACGGGCAACCGGTGAACAGGGTGCGGTCACTGGCGAAGTTGGGCGAAATCACGATGGAGCCCACATCCTGCTGCGGCGTGTGGCCCGTGTTGATGGCCGCCCACGACGCGCCGCCGTTGGTGGAGCGCCAGATGCCCGCTCGCCCCGTGCCCAGAAACAGCGTCTGGTCGGAGGCATATGCCGGCGAGAAGGCCAGCGTGCGCAGGTCGGCCAGCGCCGTGGACGACAGACCGGTGTTGATGGCGGCCCACGTGTTGCCGCGATTGGCGCTCTTGTACACGCCTGCCGACGTCAGGGCGATGAGCGTGTTGTCGGTCGCGAAGGCGGGCGACACCGCCACAGCCCCCACGCCGACCGACCCGATGTTGGCGCGGATGTCCGTCCACGTGGCCCCGCCGTCGGTGGAGCGGTACAGGGCATCGGTGTTGCCGCGGCTCACGTATAGGGTGCGGTCGGTGGCGAAGGCGGGCGAGAAGGCAATAGCCCGAATCTCGCCCGTATTGAGCGGGCTAGGCATCTGCGCCCACGACGCGCCGCCATCGGTGGAGCGAAACAGCCCGGAGTAGTTGGTGCCGGCCATGATGAGGCTATCGCTGGGGAAGGCAGGCGACATCCCCAGCACGTACACGGTCAGGTTCGTGAGGCCATTCCGCGCCTCAACCCACGACGCGCCGCCGTCGGTGGTCTTGAACACGCCGCCGCCATTGGTGCCGGCGAAGAGCGTCCCGTCCACGGCGAAGTTGGGCGAGATGGCCAGCGCGTCCACCGCGCCGCCTTCGGGCCCGCCGCGTGTCCAGACCTTGTCGCCAGCGCGGGCAGGCGCGGCCCAGGCGGCGAGTATCACCATGCACGTGGCAGCCGCCAACGCCTTTCGGATGGTATGTGTCATGACTTCCTCCCGCTATTCGAGGCGCAAGTTGTGTGCCAGGCGAAGGGCGAATCAGGGTTGCCCACACACCACTCTGCCTATACTTTACACTCTGTGGAGTGTGGCTACAATAGGAAATAGGTCTCGCCGCGCAAACCCTTTTTCCGCAGCCCGCATCAAAACGATAGGAGGTGAATCCTTATGGAAACCAAGAAGACAGCTCTCGGCCTGGATGAGAACATAGAGGGCCTGCTAGCCTATCTGGGGTGGTGGGTAACCGGCCTGCTGTTCTACTTCCTGGAGCCCCAGAACAAGTTCGTGCGGTTCCACGCCATGCAGTCCATCGTAGCCTTCGGCGCGATCACCGTCGCCGCGTTCGTGCTGGGCCTGATTCCCGTCATCGGGTGGATTCTGTCCCCCATCCTCTGGCTGGCGGGTGTGGCGCTGACGATATGGCTCATGTACAAGGCGTACCAGGGGGAGATGTACAAACTGCCCTGGGCGGGCGACTTCGCCGAACAGCAGGCGAACAAGTAGCCCGTCCCTGCCTGGGGAGTCAGGCTCGCCTCGGCCGAAGACACCTCACCCCTCGTTACCAGCGGAAAGCCGAGGGGTGAGGGCGTCGCTCCCTCGCCCGCTGGGAGAGGGCTGGGGTGAGGGCGTCGCCCGCGCCGCTCTCCAACCCCGCGTTTTTCAAAGCGGCCCGTGTGTGGTATCATTCGCGCGCCGGTTCGGTAAGTTGCAACGAGGGGAGCGGTATCCATGAGCGGGGTCGCTGCGCGCAACAGGCCCGTCCCGCTCGCGCTGGTCTTCACCGCCGACGACTTCGGGCGCGACGAGGCCATCAATCGCGCCGTCCTGCGCGCTCACCGCGACGGCGTGCTTACCTCCGCAAGCCTCATGGTTGCGGGCGCGGCCTTTGACCACGCCGTAGCCCTGGCCAAGGCCGCGCCGACCCTGGCCGTGGGTCTCCATGCGGTCATGGTGGACGGGCCTTCGGTCCTGGGCCACGCCGCCCTGCCCCACATCACGGATTCGTCGGGCCGCTTCCCCGCCGACCCCTACGGCCTGGGCATCCGCTACCAGTTCAGCGCCACCGCCCGCGCGGAACTGGCCCGCGAACTGGAGGCGCAGTTTGAGCGATTTGCGGCTACCGGCCTGCCCCTGGCCCACGCCGACGGGCATTACCACATGCACATGCACCCCGCCGTCTTCCCCATCTTCCTCCGCCTCGCCGAGGCCTTTGGGGCGTCGGGGTTTCGCCTGCCCAACGATGACCTGCGCCTGGCATTGGGGTACGATCCCTCGCGCCGCATGCTCAAGGCGCTTTGGCACGTGTACTACGCCGCGCTCCGCCGCTGGGGCAGGGGACACGCGGCCGCGTCCGCTCTGGCCCGCGCGGACAGGGTTTACGGTCTCTACCAGACTGGTCGGCTGTCGGAGTCGTATCTGCTCTACCTGGTGGAGCGCATCCCGCCGAGCGTGCACGTGGCGGAAATCTACGGCCATCCCTCCGAGCAAGACCTGGGCGAACCAGGCGGGCCGAACCCAGGCGACCTAGCCGCGCTCCTCAGCCCGCGCGTCCGCGAATGGATAGCGCAGAGGGGCCACCGTCTCATTTCTTACAGAGACCTGACCCGCCAGCGAGGTGCGCCATGATCTCGGTACTCGTGCTTCTTATCATCATGAGTTGGGCCTTCTGGCTGGTGGCGTGGCTATGCACCTATGACTTCTACCACAAGGCGCAGATGCTGTCATCGGCTAGCCCGGCGCGCGAACCCTACACGCCGCCCGTATCCATCCTGAAGCCCATCAAGGGCGTGGACGCCGACGCCTACGAGTGCCTCTTGAGTTTCGTGCGCCAGGACTATCCAACCTACGAAGTGCTCATCGGCGTCCTGGACCCAGACGATCCCGCGGTGGGCCTGGCGGCGCGTCTCCAGCGCGAACACCCCGACAGAGTGCGCCTGGTCATCGCCGAGCCCATCGGCTACAACAACAAGGTAAGCATCCTGCACGCCCTTGCCGCCCAGGCCCGGCATCCGATCCTCGTCGTGGCCGACAGCGACATGCGCGTTGGCCCCGACTACCTGCGGCGCGTGGTGGCCCCGCTGAAGGACCCATCGGTCGCCCTGGTAACCTGCGCCTACGTGGGCGACAAGGCGCTGACCCTCACGGCCCGACTGGAGGCCCTGTACATGGGCGCCACCTTCCTGCCGATGGTGATGGTGGCGCGCCGCTACCTGAACATGCGCTTCGCCACGGGCGCGACCGACGCCTTCCGCGCCGCCGACCTGGAGCGCATCGGCGGGTTCCGCGCCCTGGCCGACTACCTGGCCGACGACTTCCAACTGGGGCATCAGTTGTCGCAGGGCGGGCAGCGCGTCGTCCTGTCGGACTACATCCCGCGCGCCGTGCTGGGCAAGACCTCGTTCCGCGACCAGTGGCATCGGGAGGTGCGCTGGGCGCGGTGCAATCGGGTGAGCCGCCCGCTGGAGTACCCGGCGCTCCTGGTAACCCTGGCGGTGCCGCTGGCCCTCGTGTTGGCGCTCATCAAGGGATTCGCCGCGCCCTTCGCGTGGATCCTCATTGCGTCGCTGCTCATCAGGTGGTGGGTGGCGTGGCAGGTTTCGGGATACACCGGCGACCGCGAGACGCGGCGGAACTTGCACCTGCTACCGCTACGCGACGGGCTGACGGCGGCCGTCTGGGTGGCGGGCGGCGTGGGTTCCTCCATCCAGTGGCGCGGCGAGCGGTACAGCCTCCGCAGGGGCGGCAGACTCGGCCCTCCGCGTCCCTCGTTCGTCCGCACGCTCCTGCGGCGCACGCACGGGTAGCCGCGCGGCTGCTGCGGCGGTGCGGGGCAACGACACGCACCGCAAAGACGCCGAGGACGCAGAGGAAGTCCTGACTCTTTCTCTGCGGCCTCTGTGTCTCCCCGGTACACCGCACGGCAACCCATGAGAAGCGCGCCCGTCCCGCCGACATGGTTCCAGAGTCTGTTGGTATCTACTGTCATTCTGAGCGGCGAAGCCGCGAAGAATCTCGCTGACCGAGATGCTTCGCCTTCGGCTCAGCATGACAGAGTGGGGAGGCGGTGCGCTGCTCGGCAACCCATGAGAAGCGCGCCCGTCCCGCCGACATGGTTCCAGAGTCTGTTGGTATCTACTGTCATTCTGAGCGGCGAAGCCGCGAAGAATCTCGCTG
>JBBIHX010000141.1:0-7540 GCA_037446815.1 Caldilineae bacterium
ACGCCCACGGTGCCCCCCGGCCAATCCGAAATCGTCCTGCAGTACGGCAAGGATGGCTACACCCAGATGTGGGACACCTACATCTCCGGCTGGGAAGAGACCAACAACTACGGCACCGCGTGGACCATGAAGATTCGCACCGGCGACGTGCGCCAGGCGCTGCTCAAGTTTGACCTATCACGCGTGCCCGCCGGGGCCAGCGTAACCGGCGCCCACCTGGACCTGTACGTAACCGAGGGCACGGTCCACGTTCTGGACGTGGGCGCGTACAAAGTGCTGCGCCCGTGGAGCGAGACCGAGGCGACGTGGATTCTCGCGCGCACAGCCGACCCCTGGAGCGCGCGCGGGTGCGCGGCAGTGGGGAGCGACCGCGCCGGCGACGCCGTCTACACGCAGACGGTGCACGGCGCCGTGGGCTATTGGTACTCGTGGGACGTAACATCGCTGGTGCAGGACTGGCTGGCCCAGCCGGACGAGAATCACGGGCTCATCCTGCGGGGCGCGTCTGGTACCAACACCGAGTACACCGTTGCCTCGGCCCAGCACCCCACGCAGGAATGGCATCCCAAACTGGTGATTCGGTACACGCTGTCCACTCCGACGCCAACGCCCACGGCCACCCGCACCGCCACACCCACGCGGACGCCCACGCCCGAATACACCCCGACCCCTACGGCGACGCCCACGGCCACGCCCCCGTGGGGCGGGATAGAGGGCATCGTGTTCCACGACCTGAACTCGGATGGGCAGTACCAGTGGGGCGAGCCACCGCTGGCCGGCGCCCTCATCACCCTGCGCACCGAGGCCGGCGCGCAAATCGCGACGCGCCTCACCCAGTCCAGCGGCCGCTACGCCTTCCCATACCTGGACCCGGGCACGTACTACATCACGGAGACCGACCCGCCCGGGTACACGTCCACGGCCAACACGTTCCGCATCACGGTAATCCCGAATTGGACGTTCGTCATCAACTTCGCCGACTATCCGTCAACGGCGGCGTCGCCAACGCCAACGGCCACGGCCACAACCACGCCCACACCGACCGCAACGGCGACGGCAACGCCGCACAACACACCGAGGGCCAGGCTATGGCTGCCGTGTGTCGCGCGGGGCGACTGAGCGTCCTGCCGGGCGGCAACTTGAGGGAGCAGACACGAATTGAATGACAAGCCTTCTGCACCACGCGATCCTTGGACTTGCGATACCGCGCACGCCACTGCAACCATGAACACACCAAAGAGTCGCACCGGGCGCGGAGAGCAATCCGGGTCTCCTCGGTTCTCCCTGCGCGCTGCGACGCCCGTTTTCGTCGCCATCGGCCTCGTCCTAGCCGCTCTGTCAGCGCTTCTGGTGCGAATGGTGTCTGCCGCGCCCACCGCCTCCGAGGGCGGTAAGTGGCGGCTATCCTATCAACTGGACTACAGCGGCGTGCCCGACTGGGTAACCCATCGCGACATCACTCTGCGCATCCGCGTGGGCGAGAGCGTAACTGCCCTGTCCGCCGAAACGGCCGCGGGAGCCATCTCCCACGTGTACGACCCCATCGCGGGCGTGGCGATCATCACCACCGACGCCCCGACGCTCACGGTCCGCCTTGCCGCCGATGCCGTCCCCGCGGACTTCGGCGCCCCCTCCACGGCACCGCTCCTGCACAACAAACTCTGGGCCTACAGCATCACCGCCGACGACGGCTACGCATCGGCCTACGAGCACTTGCTCCCCATCCTGGGCCGCTACGGCTACCGCGGCTCCGTCGCGGTCATCGGGACGAACCTGGGCAAGACCAGCGGCGGCGTCCGCTACCTCACCCCGGAGCAACTGCAAGCGCTGGTCGCCGCGGGCTGGGGCGTTACCAATCACACCTACAGCCACAAGCACTTCGCCGAGTATCCCAACACCGCAGCCCTAGTCGCCGATGTCCAGCGCAACAATCAAGTCATCAGCGACACCCTGGGCGGATTCCAGCCCCGCATCTTCACCTCGCCGTTCACAGAATCGCAGTTTGCGCCGGTAATCCGGGACAACCGCGCCACACTGGGCCTATACTTGGTGCAGCATCTGGGCTGGCGCGTCAACTACGTGGACCCGCCCACATTCTTGACTCCCGACTACTTCTGGACCACGGGCCGCGACCGCATTGAGGAGTGGCACTACGACGACGCCCACCAGCGTGCCCTGGCCGATGGCGGAACCCCCCTGTGGCTCACCCACCACGTCCACGACGAGGCGGGCTTGGACCCCATCTGCAACGCGGTGGAAATCGGCACCGATTACCTTTACCACCACTACGGCGCGGGCGGCACCGACGAGGTTTGGGTCGCGCCCGCCCAGGAGGTGTACGAGTACCTGGTTACCCGCGCCGCCATCACCGTGTCGCTCGTGGCCGTTGAACCGGACGACTCGGCGGCCCCATTGCCCGCGCCCAACATCACGCCGACGCCCACGCCCCTGCCCACCGTGTACACCCGCACCTTCTACCCTGTGGCCGACACGACTATTAGTTCCGACCAATGGTACGACAACTTCGGAGATGACCATACCCTGCGCGTGCGTACCAAACGGGACGCCCCGAGCGTCAAATCCGCGCCCATCCGCTTTGACCTGTCCGCCGAAATCCCGACCTACGCCACGGTCATCACGGCGGAACTTCGGCTCTACAGCCTGAGCCAGAGCAACACGGCCTGGCTGTGCCTGGACCTGTACCGACTGAATCGGGCGTGGGACGAACACGCGGCCACGTGGGATCGCGCCACCACCGAAACACTGTGGGCCGTCCCTGGGGCCAATGGCGTGCCGGCCGACCGCGAAGGGACCCTCGCCACGGTGCGCTGCTGGGTACAAGCGGTGGACCGCTGGTACACGATGAACGGCAAGACGCTGGCCGAATACTGGGTACGCAACCCCGACAAGAACGCCGGCGTCCTCGTCAAGGGCAGCGGCGGCGCGTCGGTGGAGTATCAATTCGCGTCGCGCGAAGGGGAGCCCGACAAGCGGCCACGGCTGGTGGTCTCCTACGTGCTGCCGGAGCACGCCCCAACCCTCGCAGCGCCCACGGCCACGCCCGAATACGCCTGGCCGCTCAGAATGCGCGTCCTGTCCACTACGGGCACGCAGGGGTTTGCGTACAACGTGCGCGCGCGGGACGGCTACGCGTTCATCGCCAACGGGTCGCTGGGTAACCTGCGCGTCGTGGATGCGCGAATCCCGACATCCCCTGTCCTCCTGCCCAAGGACCCCAACACGACGGCGGGCGGCACCGCCCACAGCGTCTTCCTCCTCGGCGATCTGGCCCTCACCGGCGAGCGCACCGGTGGCATGCGCATCTACGACATCACGAACCCCGACAGCACCCGCTTCGTAACGCGCTTCCTCACCAGTGGCTCGGCCAAGGGCGTCGCGGCCTACGGCACCACCGCCTACGTCGCCGACGAATACAGCGGCTTGCAAATCGTCAACATCGCCAACCCGCGCAGCCCCACCCTCATCAAGACCTTCAACATGAGCAACTTCTTCACCGAGGCCGTGGACACGGACGGCTCTTATGCCTATGTAGCCGCGCAACAGGGCCTCTTCGTCATCAACGTCAAGAACCCGTATGCCCCGCGGTACGAAGGCTCCATCGCGCTCCCCGGCTACCCCTACGCCGTGCAGAAAGTGGGCAACCTGGCCTATGTCGCATGCGGCGGCAGCGGCGAAATCCCGTCCACACAGGGCGGCCTGCAAATCGTAGATGTTTCCACGCCCAATGCGCCGCGCATCGTGGGCTCCTACCGGCCCAGCACGCCCGTGCTCGGCGTGCGCGTCGTGGACAATCGCGCCTACTTCGCGGCCTACGATGGCGGCATTGTGGTGCTGGACGTAACCGACCCCGCCGCGCCTGTCCTCATCGGCGAGGCGGACACCCCCGGCAATGCTTGGGGCATTGACGTGCAGGGCGACCTGGCCTACGTGGCCGACGGCGAAGCGGGCCTCACCATCGTGGATGTGGGGCCGGTCCCCACGCCCACACCGACCGCCACGCCGTCGCCCACGCCCACCGAGACCCCAACCCCCACGTGGACGCCAACCGAGACCCCAACGCCCACGCCAACCGAAACGCCTACCGCCATGCCGACCCTCACGCCGACCGCGACGCCGCGCCCGGCGCACCGACTCATCCTGCCCCTCGTCTGGCGCGACGGCGCGTTGCGGACGCAATCGCGGGCCAAGGCGCAGGAAGCGCCCATCGCCCTCGGCGCGCAATCCCTGTACGCCTCCGACGCCGACCGCTTCGGCGTGGGCGTAAGCCCCGTGTACGGGCGCATCACGGACTACGACGTGGCGCGCCTCCACGTCGGCTGGTACTCCGACTGGTGGTACAACGCCAATCCACCCCATCCAGACAACCTGGATTACGTGCAGGTTGTTTCGGTGCACCACGACAAGTATCCGCCGGACTGGAACCGCCTGGCCCAGGCCATCGCCGCAAATCCGGGCGCGCTCTGGATCATCGGCAACGAGCCCGAAGGCGTCTGGCAGGGCAACCGCACACCCGCCGAGTACGCGCGCATCTACGGCACGCTGTACCGCTTCATCAAGTCTCGCGACCACACCGCCCAGATCGCCATCGGCGGCGTCATTGAGCCGACACCCCTGCGCCTCCAGTGGCTAGACATGGTCATGGCCGAATACCAGAAGGTCTACGGCCACAAGATGCCCGTGGACGTGTGGAACATCCACGTGCAAATCCTGCGCGAGAAGGGGCCATTCCCCGGCTGCAACGACTGCTGGGGCGCGGGCGTTCCGGCGGGCCTCACCGGCGTAACCCAGGGGCGCCTGTACGAGATTGAAGACAACGCCGATCCCGCCATCTTCCGCCAGTTGGTGCGCGAATTCCGATCGTGGATGAACGCCCGCGGCGAGCGCAACAAGCCCCTCATCATCTCCGAGTATGGCGTGCTCATGCCGTCGGACTACCTGGCTCCCACCGTGGAAGAGGGCGACCTACTGGTGAAACAGTTCATGACCGAGACCTTTGACTTCCTGCGCACGGCCGTGGACGCCAACCTCGGCTATCCGGCGGACGGCAACCGCCTGGTGCAACGCTGGCTCTGGTACAGCCTCAACGATTCGCCCGCGAACTTCAATGGCGGCCTTTTCCGCCACGACGACCCCGCGCAGATAACAACCTTCGGCGAGCACTTCGCGCAATACACCGCGCCGCTGGAGACGCCTTTCGCCGACCTGTCGGTGCGCTCGGTAGCGCTGACCCCCAACGTCCTGCAATCCGCGCCCCTCACGCTGACGGCCCGCGCCGAAATCGTCAACCTGGGCACGCAGGCCACAGGGCCGTTCATGGTCGCCTTCTACGAGGGCAACCCGCAGAGCGGCGGCGTGCTGAAGGCGCAGGTCGCCGTGGCAGGGGCAGCCGCCCGCTACGACGCGCCGCCAGTCGTCGTGGAAGCGGCGTGGCCAACCGCGCCGGGCGTCCCAGGCCAGGCCCGCGAGGTGTACGTCGTCGCCGACAGCACCGGCGCCGTCGCCGAATCCAACGAGGGCAACAACGCCGCCACCCGCGCCGTTACCGCGCACGCGCGCTTCGTGCGCTACTTCCCGCTGGCGCTGAGGCTCTTCTGATCTCCGGCGGTGTCCGCTCGCTCACGCAGGACAAATTGCCAATCCGCCCCGCGTGGCCCGGAATTGCGCGGCCGACATCCCTCATCTATAATGTCCCAGCGCAGTCCCATGCGCCATGCCTAGCCGCAACCTCAGGAGGTATCGCCGATGAGCGTGGCCCGCGAAGGCGACGTGGTGCTCTTCATCTCCAAAGACCGCAAACGATATCTGGTGCGCCTGGCACAGGACGGCGCGCTCCATACCAAGCACGGCGTCATCCCGCACGCCGACATCATCGGCCAGCCGCTGGGCCGCAAAGTCCTCACCCACCTCGGCGCCCCCTTCCTGGTGCTGGAGCCGACCACCGAAGACCTCATCCTGGAACTCAAGCGGGCGACGCAAATCATGTACCCGAAGGACATCGCCCACACGCTCATCAAACTGGGCGTGCAGGCGGGAAGCCGGGTCGTTGAGGCGGGCACAGGCAGCGGCGGGCTGACCTTGGCCCTGGCGCGGGCGGTCGGCCCCGGTGGCCGCGTCTACTCGTATGAGTCCAACCCGCAGGCCCTGGCCCTGGCCCGCAAGAATCTGGAGACGCTTGGGCTGCTGGATCGCGTGGAACTGAAAGAGCGCGACATCGCGCAGGGGTTTGACGAGACCGACGCGGACGCGCTGTTCCTGGACGTGCGCCACCCCTGGGAGTACCTGGAGCAGACGCGAGCGGCCCTCAAGCAGGGCGGCGTCTTCGGCGCCATCGTCCCCACCACCAATCAGGTTACCCAGTTGCTGGAGGGCCTGGCCCAGTTCGCCTTCGCCAACGTGCAGGTGGAAGAACTGTTCGTGCGCGAGTACAAGACCGTTCCCGGTCGGCTGCGTCCTATGGATCGCATGATCGCGCACACAGGATACCTCATCTTC
Source organism: Caldilineae bacterium (assembly GCA_037446815.1). Classification (GTDB taxonomy): domain Bacteria; phylum Chloroflexota; class Anaerolineae; order DTLA01; family DTLA01; genus DTLA01. The sequence goes on from JBBIHX010000141.1 coordinate 6,514, forward strand.
GCCCGCTGCGTGGAGTCGCCCTTCGGCCAGGTCGTTGGCCATGGCGCGGGCAAGATCATCTGGCCCCCCGACGATTCCGAGACCCAAGACGACGAGGAGGAGGAATGATGTTCCACCCAACGCGCCCGCGGCGGGCCGGCCTCACGCTCATCTACACGTCGCAAGGAATGCTGCCCGCCCAGGTCATCAAGACCAAACTGGAGGCAGCAGGCATCCCCGCGCTCCTGGAGTACGAGAGCGCGGGGCAAGCCATCGGCATCACCCTAGATGGGCTGGGCGAGGTGCACGTCTTCGTGCCGGATGCGTTTGCGGACGATGCGCGGCGCGTCCTTGAGGTGCAAGGCCCGCCCGACGAGGACGAAATCGGCGCCCAGGACTAAACGCCCGCTGCGCCGACTACCCGATTTTCGTGCCGCACTCAGGGCAGAACCGCGCGCCCTCGCTCAGTTTGGCGCCGCAATTCGGGCAGAAGCGCGGCGCAGCAGCGGCCGGCTCTGGAGTCTCGGGGGGCTGGGGCGCAGCGGCGGCTTCTTCGGCCTGTGCGGGCTCGGGCGCAGGCGCCTCCTCAAACTGCATCGCCTTCACCGCCGCGAGTTCCTGCTCCTTGGCGGCCACCTGTGCCTCCAACTCGCCGACCGTGCCAATCAGCGCCTCCAGGTCGGGGAACGAAGCGCCCGCGGCCTTCAGTTCCAGCACCTTATCGGCAATGGCGGCCTTGGCCTCCATCACCTGCGCTTTCAGTTTGGCGATTTCCGAGTTTAGCGCGTTCGTCCTGCGCAGTTTCTCGGCCTCAAACTTCGCCTGTTCCGCGGCCTTGCTCACGCCCTTCGCCAGTTTGTCAAACAGTGGTGGCATCGCTCGCCTCCTTGGGGATTGGGTTCCGACAGCATTGTAGCACACTCCCGCCAACGTGTACAGCGCCACTACCCTATTCGTGCGGCTTCGTGCTATTCGCGGATACCGTACCCCATTCGCGTGAATTCGTGGTTACGACCCGTCATTCTGAGGCGCGAAGCGCCGAAGAATC